>JBAZNK010000002.1 GCA_041649255.1 bacterium | reverse complement strand
GAGCGATAGATAGTTTATAACTACTTTTGCTCCTTCACGAGCCAAGGTTAGGGCGGTACTCCGTCCCATGCCACTGCCTGCTGCTCCTGTAATAATTGCAACTCTATTTTTACATAACATACTTACATTTCCTTAGGTATATAGTCTAAAGCCCCTTAAATACGCCCTTCTTTCTCCATCTGTTTATAAACAATATTATTGCAACTGCGGAAACTAAGGTTGAAACTCCTAATAATACCCAGTGTTTCCCAAACAAACTTGTCATTATAACCGTAGCTCCTCCACAAAGTAAAATACCAAGGAAACAATCAATAAGGTCATTTGAAGTTTCTTTCTTTATTCTAGTTCTTTCTTCTAAAGAAAATTCTTTAGTAATCGGTCCCCATAAACCCGGTGGCTGACAGCGTTTGTAGAAATTAATTAACGTTTCCTTTTTCTCAGGTTTCGTGAGAAGAGTAACAATTAATATGACTAACCATCCTGCTACGAATAACAATAAAAATCCCTGCCAGAATGGTTTTTCGGAAAATCCCCATGGGAACCATATTAAATATCCAAGCGGGATACCCGCGATTATAGCCGACGCTTCTCCGTAAATATTCAATCTCCACCAGAAAAATCTCATCCAGGCTAAAGGAAGAATAAATGCTACCATAACCGAGTTTATGAACAAGAACCATGCCATCATTCCTTTTACCAGATAATGAGCGACTAATAAAGAGAGAATAAGCATAATTACCGTGCAAATTTTACTTGCCATTACGTAATGTCTTTCTGTCGCATCCTTCTTTATAAATCTTCTATACATATCGTTTATCATATATGATGCGCCCCAGTTCATTTCCGTAGATATCGTTGACATATACGCTGATAATTCTGCAACAACAATCAAACCCGTCAAACCGACAAACGAGTATTTCGAAACTAATAATCCCCATATTAGAGCAGGGTCTACAGTGCCCGGCGCATAAAGTGCCGCTCCGATTATACCGAGAAATAAAAATGGGACAACCCTTACGACTAAAGATAAAACCGCATTAAAGATTTGCCCTAACTGTGCGTGGAATTCGTTCTTCGCTGCCATAAATCTTTGAGCGGTAAACCCTTCTCCGCCTGAAGGCGAAGCCGCAAAGAAAAGTCCCTGTATGACTAACGCAACTAAAGTCATTCCTACAAGGTCGCCACCGGGAGGCATTGCCTGGAAAAATCCCGGTCCCCTCAAGGCAAGTACCTTGTCATAAACGGCATTAAATCCGCCGGCGCTATGTAAAATAATCGGGATAAGAACTATATTCCCTACCATAAAAATCCCGAATTGTACGACATCGGTATATGCAACTCCTAATAATCCGCCAACGGTTGTATAAATTAATACTATTATTCCTGAAAATATTATTAACTGGAGTTCGGTGCATCCGATAATGGGACATACGGCTTTTCCTAACCAGCCCGTTACATATCCCATAAGGACGATTGCCCAGCCAAAACTCATAAAAACTCCATAAATGCCTCTGAAAACACTTGCCGTTTTTCCGCTGTATCTGACTTCGATAAGCTCAGCAGTAGTAACGACGTTAAGTCTTCTCCAAAATTTCGACCAGAATACGGCTACAATAGGCATCCAGATTACCCATGGCAACCACCACCACCAGTTTCCTAAAAGTCCACTATTATAAACAAGCATCGTAAAAGCCGGTGCCGCTCCCGCGCAGCTGTATGTCGCCACGGCAGAAAACGCAAGAACCCACCAGGAAAGGCTTCTGTCAGCAGTGAAATAGCTTTCCATACTTTTGCTGGAACGCTTGCTGAAATAGTAACCTAACCACAACATCCCAATAGAATATACTACTACAATCCCCCAATCTATGAACGCCATCTTACCTCCTTATTGGTTTCTAACGATTCTTTTGCTTTTAATACAAGTTCTAATGCAAATTTCGCATCTTCAGGTGTTACGATTTTCGGTTCTTTATCCTTTAATATACAATTTATAAAATATTCAATTTCGGAGATATACCCGTCTTTTTCAGGCAATTTAGGGTATGTATATTTTTTGCCAGGTTTTTGAACCGTCAAAGTATGTTTTGCTTTATTATTAATTTCAATGAATCCATTTTTGCATACTGCTTTTACATAATTTCCAAGTTCGTATCCCTTCGGCATAAGAAAATTAGATTCTACATACGCAAGTTTTCCGGGATACTTTAAAGTCGTGGATACCTGAGTATGCAAGCCGTTATTAGCTTTTATCCCCGTAGAATAAACGGAAACGGGTTTCCCTATCAGAAAATTAGTAAAATCAATGTCGTGAATGTGTAAATCAGTAACTACTCCGCCGCTTTGAGAATTGTCTAAAAGCCAGTTCTTGTCAGACCATACCGGAAGAGCTATATCACGGCTCATTGTGATAAATATAAGTTCGCCGAGTTCTCCGCTGTCTATAATGTTTTTTAAAGTAACATATTCAGGCCAGAATCGTACTACCTGCGCAATCATAAATTTAACTTTTGTTTTTTTTGCAGCCAGTATCATCTGTTCCGCATCTTTAAGGTTTAAAGCTATCGGTTTTTCGCATAGAATATGTTTACCTTTCTGCGCGGCTTCAATAGTGAATTTCGGATGTAATTTCGTAGGTAAACAGATGTCAACCATATTTACTTCATCAATAAGTTTATGCGGGTTGGTATATACTTTTTTTATATTGAATTTATTGGCTAATTTAGTTGCCACTTCTTTGCGGTAATCACATATCCCATATAAAGAAATCTCGGTAGGACAGACATTCTTGTCTGTCTTGCCTTTAAACAAAGTATTATAGCATCTTGAATGTTCTTCTCCCATCGCTCCTGCTCCCAAAATTCCAATTTTTAACATATTAAGTTGGAACATAATATGAATTTCTAAAGTGTCAATTTTTTTGTAGAGACAGATTATAATCTGTCTCTTTATGTTTTCTGCCCGGCGGTGCAATGTTTAATTATGCCAATCTGTTTGGTGAAAGCCTTCCGTCTCTGTAGGGAACAGGCATGCCTGTTCCCTACGTTTTTTATAGAATTAAATTTTTCGATAAAATTATTACCTTTTATGCCTTATTTATGCGTGGGTTTTCACCATTTCGCTTGACACAATTTCAAAAACAATATAAATAATACGAAATTATGAAAAAAGAAGAAACAAATAATCTGCAAAAACCGGTTAAAGATATTCGTCAATTAAATGGACATAGAGAACGGTTAAGAGACAAGTTTATGAGATCAGGATTCGCAGGTTTTAATGATTATGAAGTTATTGAACTTCTTCTTACGGTCGGAACTCCACGCAAAGACTGTAAAGCTCAGGCAAAAGAAGCTATTGAAAAATTCAAAACTATCAGAGGTGTTCTTGAAGCTTCTCCCGAAGAACTACGGACAATAAAAGGTATAGGTCCCGGCAATATATTTGGCATAAAACTTATACAAAAATCAACCGAAGAGCTTTTTAAGGATAGGTTATTTAACGAAGAAATTAAATACGGTGAACAAATAAAATTTCCCAAAACACTCTTTGATTATCTTTATTCATCTATGGGGTTTCTTGAAAAAGAACAATTCAAAGTTGTTTTTTTCGATGTAAAAAACAGGATTCTTGCAACCGAAGATTTATTTGAAGGCACTATAAATGCAAGTTCTGTCTGGCCCAGGGAAATTATAGAATCTGCTATCAAACACAGTGCGGTAAGCGTAATTTTTGCTCATAATCATCCAAGCGGTGATCCAAATCCCAGCCCAAGCGACCGTGAATTAACAAAAAATCTTGTTTCTGCGCTCAAACCAGTTGATATTAAAGTTTTAGACCATATTGTAATAGGTCATAACTCCTATTTCAGCTTCGCCGAAAAATCCTTATTATAATATTTTTCTAATATCCTGTAAATTTTTTCTCTGTGTCCTCTCTGTTATCTCAAATCTTTTGTCTGTTCTTTTTTACCCCTAAATTATCTTTTTTCTCTGTGGTCTCTGTGGTTGCATTTTGTTATTTTTGTGACTGGTCTTTGTTTTTCTGTAGTTTTCATCCTGTTAATCCTGTCTTCTTATCTTTCTGTAGTTTTTAAATTTTAACTTTCTGTCTTTTATTTATCCTGTAAATCTGCGTTTATCTGCGTCCCAAGATTTCTCTGTTTTCTTTTTAGTTACTCTTTTCTAATAAACTTTTCCTTGACGAAATTGATATCTAAGTCATATATCATACTGTTTAAAAGATGAAATTCCTTCCTCGAAGATGGTGGCACTGGCTATGGATAATCCCTATACTTATTATAGAAATAAGTGTTATCTGGGTGCTTTTGCTTCGTTTTATTCCCCCCGTTATAACGCCTCTTATGCTTATTCGTTGGACAGAAGGACGTATTACTCATAAACCTGTCGGGATTTCGGTTAAGTGGAAATCAATAGAAAATATCTCCCCTTGCCTTATGGAAGCCGTTATTGCAAGCGAAGACCAGAAATTTTTTCATCATAACGGTTTTGACTGGGAAGCCATAGATAAAGCAGTGAAAATAAATGAAAGACGTAAGGGCAGACATATGAAAGGCGCAAGCACTATTAGTATGCAAACGGCGCGTAATGTTTTTCTATGGCAGGAAAGGACATGGTTGAGGAAAGGAATGGAAGCGTATTTTACCGTTCTTATAGAATCAATGTGGTCAAAGAAACGAATTCTGGAAGTATATTTGAATGTTATTGAATGGGGGCCCGGAATTTATGGCGCAGAATCTGCATCCCGCAATTTTTTTGACTGTCACGCAAAACAATTAAATCTGTCCGAATCAGCTTTAATGGCAGCAGTTTTGCCTAACCCAAGACGTTGGTGCCCCGCTAATCCAAGTCCGTATATTTTAATGAGACAGGAAAATATCCTCCGTCAAATAGACTATATGGGAGACCTAAATTTGCTGTATAACTTAAAATAATCCCACTTTCCGATTTGTCATTCTGAGCGTAGCGAAGAATCTCTCTCTTTGTAGTGGCGAACCTATGTGTTCGCCCGTTTTCTATCTGTTGTAAATCTGCGCTTATCTTTTCTATTTTATCCTTTTTAAGAAGCTCTTGGAAGAAGTCCTTAGAGATACTTATCCAGCTCTGCTGGGCTATAAATTTCTTTATTGTCTGTTTTTATTTTCCTCGTAAATCCGCGTCCAAAAGCTCTTTGTTTTTCTTTCTGTCCACCGACTACTGTCAACTATTTTACCCCAATACTTCTCCAATCTGTGGTCGGTACCCGTTTATAAAATCTAACGCCGTTTGTTCTTTCTTGGCTTGAGGTTTTAGAATTTTCAACTCTATCCCATTCTTTGCCGTGCCTATAATTATTTTCCCTTTATTTTGTAAGACTTCCCCGGGCTTTCCCGACAACTCGGAATACCCAGCCCTGATAATCTCTAATTCTTTGTTCCTTAAAGTAGTATAAGTAAGAGGTGTGGGGGAGAGGGCTCTGATTAAATTAAAGATTTCTTTTGCAGGTTTATTCCAATCTATTTTACGCATTTCTTTTGTTATCTTTGGCGCTTTTGTAAGATTCTCCATATTTTGGGGCACAGGGGTTAGGTTATCAAAGTTATCAATAGTTTTTAAGAAAAGTTCTGCGCCTATTTTTGAGGTTCGTGTTTCAAGTTCACCAAAAGTTTCTTCTTCCCCGATTTCCATCTTTTCCTGTAATAATATCTTTCCGTGGTCTATTTTTTCATCCATTATAAAAGTAGTTATACCGCTGTTTTTGTCCCCGTTTAAGATTGCCCATTGTAACGGCGCCGCTCCTCTGTATTTAGGTAATAAAGAAGGATGCAGGTTTATGGAAGCAAACTTAGGAGTCTTAAGGAAATCTCCCGATAAAATATGTCCGTAAGCGGCCAAACAGAAAAACTCGGGGTTCATATCTTTTAATATGGTTATGAACTCAGGCGTGTTTGGTGTAGCCGGGTCAAAGACTTTTATTCCCAGTTTATAAGCAAGTCCCTTTACCGGTGAGGGCTGTGACGATGCAACAACCGCGAGCAGGTTATGATTATTGTGTAGTATTTCTATTGAAGGACAGGCAAAAGAAGACGTTCCCAAAAATATTATTTTCCGTTTCATAATTATCTTTTACGAATATTATAATTTCTATCAAAGTCAAGCCTTTTTCTTTTTACCTTGACATATAGGGGTTTTATTTTAATCTGATTCTTTAATTAATTTTGTAAATGATAGGAGGAAAAGTGAAAATTGTAGCAATAAATGGAAGTCCAAGAGGAAAAAATAGTAATACCAATGTAATGGTGAGTGCATTTCTAAAAGGTGCGAAAGAAGCCGGAGCGGAGACTATAAATATATTTCTTGCAGAAAAAGACATCAAGTACTGCAGAGGGTGTTATTGCTGCTGGATAAAGACTCCCGGGAAGTGTGCAATCGATGATGATATGCTCGGAGTTTTATCTATGTTGGCGGGAGCAAATGTTATCGTTTTGGCTACGCCGGTTTATTTTAATAATATTTCCGGAACGTTGAAAGTTTTTATGGATAGACTGGCTGTAACCGGGAATCCTCTTTCCAAAAAGGATGCTAAAAAAGAAAATAATGTCCCATCATCCCCGCAAGCAACTACTAAACTTATGATAATGTCCAACTGTGGTTCCTCCAACAAATCTCAGTTTGAAGTAGTATCAAGCTGGATTAAAAAAGTAACGTCGTTAATGCGAACGGATTTAATTGGAGAGATTTATGCAGCGCAGGGAAAGAACCTGAGTTCAACATCGGAAGAACTCCGTCCCGCCATAAATAAGTATTTACAATTGTTAGAAAATGCCGGTAAAGAAGTTGCGGTTGAACTGAAATTATCTAAAGAAACCGAAAAATTATTAGAACAGGGATTTATTTAAAAAGTAAGACCTTATACGATAATTTATGAATTTCTTGTCTCTTTTCTACTCGCAATGTATATCCATACTAACGGCAATACGGCTACTACAAATAATATCACCGAATCAGTTTTATATACGGATTTAGTATAAAAAACATAAGCGCTGTGCCCGAAAATTGACATCCAGAAATATAACGGGTATGCCAATAGATTGTTTCTCAAAACCCATTTAACAAGTATAATCATTGACCCCATGCTTAACAATAACGATAACAGACTGAATAAGTTCTCGCCTATAGTTTTTCCGTCAGTAAAACTAAATAACGCTAAAACAATTATGAGAACTAAATAAGCAGGTTTCTTGTTGTAGTATTTAAGCAAATGTATTCCTACTGCCAACGCAGTCAAAATAAGCAAGACTAATATAAGATTTAATGATATGGTAGACAGGAAAGGCAAAGAGGTATCCATATACCCCGGTAATGTAAGTTCAGGAACGTTACTGAATTGCGGAAATTTATAGTTTAAGAAATTTTCCACATTCGTAATCCCGAGGGTAAGGCATAAGCCAATAATGCTGAATACAATTGCATCTTTCCCGAATAAAGGTAATTTTTTAGTATGGAATATTTCAAAAACATTTGGATATAACGCCATTATAACACCAATGCATAAGGCTGAAAGGAAGAATACACCCAATATTGTCATAAAGATGCCGATGGTTGTAGTTATATTAAATATATTTAATCCAATAGAAGTCATATAATTCTGGTATATCAAGGGTAAATTATTTATCCTGTTTAATACCTGTATACCCGCAAATATTCCTCCAACGGTAAACGGTATTTTCCACTGTATTCGTTTAATTTCGCTTCGTAATGACCATAATGCCAATCCTAATAACAGAATGAAAAGCAATATTGCTATTGATTTACGGGCAATGTCAAAACCCGTGTTCTTTTCCCTTTCCCTTTGCCAGTCTTCGGGGATTTTCATAAACTGCTCATAATCCGCAACTTCGTTTCCCTGTATTGTTACTTTCTGCCTGAGTTTTGCTTTATCAATCCCTTTTTTCGCTTCCCATATAATGTTATAATCAAGTCTTGCTTTCCGTTTCTCGGGGATTGTTTCTTTCAGTTCGTATTCATCCCTGTCCGCCTGTCTGTTGGCGGAAAGATTTATTCCCTTTCCTTTCAAAAAATTAGTACCTATTATTAGTGCAGAATCTTTACTTATTTCCGCTCCGCTATCTGCTTCTGCTATTATATGTTTAAAACTATATACCTGTCCTGTAATGGATACGTACACATTATATTCCTCTTCTTTTAGTATATTGAAATATCTTGTGCAGAATACGGCAGGTTTTATTGTTTCCCCGTATAGATTATTTAATCCCTTTATTCCCTGTCTTTCAAGAATATATTTAGCCGCGTTGTGGTCTATATCCGATTCCGCAAAAGTAACCGTTTTATATTTATTTGGGTCAACTCCTTTGGATTTAAGGAATTCATCCGCTTTTGCCCTGCTTTCTTTTTTTGAAATCTCATAACTTACAAACTTGCCGAACTTTTCCGTTTTAATCAATAAACTGCATAAAAATACGATTGCTATGATAATCCCTATCTTAAATGATTTTGTCCCTGATGAACTATCATAACTAATGGTTTCCGATTCCACTTTTTCTATGGATTCTATCTTTGATACGCCTTCTTTTTCATTAGTCAGGTTATCCGTCGTTTTAAATCCTTTATTCTTAATATAACAAACTATGCATACAATTAAAGGAATAAGCATTACTCCTGCCGATAATAGCCCTGATACTATAAAATACGAATTATGAGAGCGTAATAATAGAAATGCCGTATAAAAAGCATCTATTGTGTAGTGCCATATAAGAACGGTAAGTATATCAAATTTTATGAAAATAATACCAACAAGAATACCCGCTAATCCGACTTCCAGTCCTCTTATGTAAAAAGGTTGCTGAGGGTATGCCGAATGCCCGAATCCCCATATAAATGCAGAAAGGATAACGGCAATCCATGTGGATTTGAATATCTTTTTGCATAGAACAATTGCAAATATTCTGAACATAAATTCTTCAAATACTGCCGGTTCAAACCCTCCGATTAAAGCGAATAACCACGGCGCCTTCGTGTTCAGCATATCGGAGTATGGAATTTCCGCAGGCGACCATGCGCCGAGTTTCTGCGCAAAAACATAGAATATAACCTGGTATCCTATGAAGAAGAAAGCCATCGCAAGGCCAACAATTATGCTGATGAAAAATTGTTTACTCTGGATGTTTTGCCACTTGAAAAGATTGCTAAAAGAGATTTTGGATTTGTAAGTTTCCCTGTAAACCGGTTCACTACTTGCGGTTAAAAAAGAAATAAAAGCCGCAATAGCGAATGCGCCTAACAGGGCAGATAATAAATTTCTGCCTATAAAAGCTCCGTAAGATGAAGTCGTGTCATAGAAAAATAAACTGAGAGGCATCCCGTTAATTGATGAGAGAAACGATAAAACGGCGGCAATTATTCCAAAATTTGCTGCAACCGTCCATTTAATGTTCTTACTCTTTATATTTTTTATAAATCCAAAGAACATTGCAATGCCGATTAACAAGAAAAGAACCGAATCAACCGCTCCGGCAGTATTATTTAAAGAACGGAGTTTCGTATAATCTCTTGTCCATTTTTCAGGAACTTTCAGGAACTCACTGTAACTCCCGATTTTCTCTCCCTGTACGGTTACTTCTATTCTGTATTCTGCGTCTTTTATTTCAAAAGTCTTCCACGTAAAAGTCCAGTCCAGTCTGTTGGGGCGTTTTTCCGATTCGGAAGTTAAAAAGTTTAATTTGGCGGTATCTAAACCTATCTGTTCTTTTATATAAGTTTCGGCTATTTTTCGGGCATCCTGTTCGGTTAATTCTTTAGCGCTGTCTTCTTCTTTTATTAAATGTTCAAAACCTACTATTTCACCTTTTGAAGTTACATCTAAGGTGAATTCTTCCTTTTGAATCGGTTTGAAGTATCTTGTTTTCCATCTCCATAGTCTTACTTTAGACCCCATTACTTTGTTTGCCTGTTCTAATCCTAATTCTCTTTCAAGAAAAGTTTTGGAGTTGTCGTCGTATTCAAAAATGGTGCTTTGTGTAAACCCGTCGATTTTTATTCCTTGTTTCGTTAGAAATTCGTTTGCAATCTTGTGGGCATCGGTACTGGTTATTTTTAAATCAATAGACGCTTCAGGAAAAGCTTTATGGAAGTATTTGGCTGTTACCGCACCAAATATTAAAGAAACGGCAATACAAACGCCTATAAGCGTATAATCTCTTTTATTAAGTTTCATATTCACTATATATATTCCTGTTTTTCTTCCCGTCAAGTCTTTTTGTATCTTTCTGCCGTTTCCGATATGCGGTCATATGCCTGCGTTATATTTTTTATTGACAATATATCAAACCATAACTAAATTGTGGACATTATGAATATAAAAAAGGAAAATTATTACAAAGGGTTATTTTTAACTGCGGCATTTTATGATTTTATTTTAGGAATCCTTTTTTTATTTTTCTATAAACCATTTTTCAACGCACTAAGCATTTCCCTTCCTCCTAATCCTTCTTACTTATCTTTATCCGCGGCTTTTGTTTTTGTTATAGGAATTGCTTATTTTATTATTTATAAGGATATTAGAGGCAATCGGGGTTTAGTAATAGTTGGAACGGCATTCAAAATTGCCTATGTAGCAGTAGGGATATTCTATCTTGCAATCCACTTAGTTCCTCATATGTTTTTTATGCTTCTTGCTCTATGTGATGCTATTTTCGGGATATTGTTTATGGAATTTCTTAATTATACAAAGAAAAGATAGTTTTTTCTTTGTATAATCTTCTACATCAAAGGGTCTTTATATAGATTGAACAAATATCCTACCGTGATAAATCCAATAACAAAAACTATCACAGAAAGTAAGGGGTTAATAAGAGCCATAAATGCGATTTGAAACATAGTAGCTCCTTCGAAATTCCATTTTAACGAATAATAAGTTGCTTTTCCGTATGGGTTTTTGAAATATAAAAAAGCCGTATATTGTAAAATAATAAATGCAATTGCTATGAGAATCCAAAAGACAAGATTTGTGTTCGGTTGCCATAAATTAAAGAACAGGACAATAAATAGCACTAAAAAAGGAATTGTGCTTGCTACAAAATTTAATAACTTTGCTTTTTTCGGGGTTAATAATACTACGAGTGTTTTTTTTCCTGTTTGCTTATCTCCCGAATAATCTTTAAAGTAAGTAAAAAAGGTCATAGTTGACGAAATTAATGCGATAAATAAAGCTATAAATATTAAATCTTTATTGCATAATACACTTATAATATCTCCTTTACTAACGGCCAATGCGCCATAAAAAGGGGTAACGGCTATAAGTATGCCGAACCAGATGTTCCCTAATAATGGTAATCCTTTGCAGTATTCGTATATTATATTGAAGAGATACCCACAGAAATAAATTATTAAAGCGTAGGGGTTTAGAAAATACGTTGCAATTGCTCCTAAAGCGAAAAGACAAATGGAAAAGAGTAAGACGTGTTTTTTGCTTAATTCTCCGCTTGCTATGGGTCTATGCGGAGCATTTATTTTATCTTCTTCTATTCCAAGCAGGTCATTAATTACCTGGTTAATTCCCCAGCTAAGAAATAAAATACTTAATACGATTATTTGTCTCGGAATGCTCGATGAAGTATTTGCAAAAAGAATGCCTAACCAGCCGGATATCCCTGTAATGAAAAACAAGTATGGCCGCATTGATTTTATATAAAGTCTTATGGATTTATTCATCCTTATAGAGTCTCATTTTTACGTATAAAGGGACTTCTTCGCCTCTATCCCATTTTTGCGCAAGAAGGATTGTTTTATCTTTAGGCAAAGGAATACTCGTTGAATTCTCTTTGAGCATTGCTTCTATTCTCTCGCATTCAGTGCAACAAAGCCATTTTGTAGCCGGTTTTTTAAAAAAACTTCTCATCCTTTTGAAAAGAACAATAAAACTTTCGTTCTGAAGGTTTCCGAACGATACGTTTATAAACTCACAGGGTTGAAATTCTCCGTTAGCATTTATATAAAATCTCTCTATGCCGCCAGCAGTACATCCAAAGTTTTGTTTTGCCGACTCATAAACCTGGGAGGCTACGGCAGGGTAATTTTTGTATTTTTTTGATTTATTATATGTAAGGTGATAGTTGTATAATTTATCTATGGTTTCTTTATCCATAAGCGATTCTTTTCCAAGCCATCCTCCTGACGGTTTCCAGTGAATTAATTGCACCAGACTGCATCCATATTTTTTAGCTATATCCATTATTTTGTCAAAACCGTCTTCATCGAGAAGCTGTTTGGACGGGCAGCAATTAATCACGGTTGCAATGCCTGCTTTCAGAAACATCTCCAACGCAGACAGTGCTGTATCAAAAGCTCCCTGTTTATTTAAAAACCCGTCAAACTTTTCTTTATCCCAATGATGAAGAGAAACCATAACGCCAAAAGTTCCCACATCCTTTAATTTCTTAGCTTTCTCTGGAGTTAATCCATAACCGGTTGTGTTTAACCAAACTTCCGCTCTTTCATCTATGTGTTCAAGTAATTTGATTAACCTGTCAAATTTTACCAAAGGCTCTCCGCCTTCAATGTTTATCAAAGAAATACCCGTATTCTGGATTTGAGTGGCTGTTTCAAGTAATTTTTCCATTTGCAAATCGTCTCCTTTATCAAATTTTTGATAACAGTAGGGACAATTATAAGGGCAGGCTTTTGTCATAGATAAAAGCACGGATGTCGGTGGGGGATCTTGATTTAAAAGCAAAAACTTATCTATCGCTATAAAAAAAGCTTTCGTAGGGAAGGATGGCAAATAAAGATGTATTTTATAGAGGTTGCCGATTTTAACGACCTTATTGTTCTTCAAACGAGAATAAAACAAGAGCAATCTTTTAAAAAATATTACATATTGTTTAAATGAGATTTTTCTACAAATAAGGAGAATGGTATATTTTACAAATATATAGCTGCATAAATAAACATCAAAAAAGAATCTGTTTATGCCGGTAATAAATTGTATTTTCATAAATATTTATTAATCTTCCACCATTTAACGGTTGTCTTTACGCCTTCTTCCAGAGAAGTTTCTTTGTAATAGCCTATTTCTTTCATTATCCTGGAAGTATCATAAACGTTATTACAATATCCCATAGTTACTCTTGCTCTTGTTAATAAGGGTGGTTTTTTTATTTTAAAAAATTTATAAAAGAATTCCATACTTAATCCTATGGGATACACCAAACCTTTAGGTAGATAAACAGGGGGATTTTTATTTAAATATTTGCAAAATAATCTCCAGAACTCATCCATAGTCGGAACAGTTTTTGGTCCTACATTAAAAACATTTATCCCTTCAGGTTTTTTATTCAAAATTCTAACCATAATATCTGCTAAATCTTTCACATAAATTGTATGGAACTTATTAGTTTTACAGCCGGGCAAAAATTTTGTTCCTTCCATAACGCTTTTACAGAAATAATAAGGGCCTGCGTGAAATTCTCTTGGTCCGTATACCCAGACCGGGCGTATTACTGTTAACGAAATGTCATTTTTTTTACAAAAATCAATTGCTTTTTTTTCAGACAGCATTTTAGTATAGCGGTAATCGTTCATATTTGACTCCCATATATTAGATAAAAAATAAGGGTAGTTTGGTTTGTAAGGGGCCTCTTCCCTTTTTTTCTCAAGATTATCTTCTTCTCCCAGAACGGCAGTACTGCTTGTAAGAACAACAAACTTGACTTTATTTATTTCAACTGCTTTTAAAATATTTTCCGTACCTTCAAGATTTATTTTATAAAAATCTTTTCTATCTCCCCAATCTGCAGTAAAAGCGGCGTTATGAAAGACTACGTTACACCCCTTCATTGCATCAATCGTTTCTTCTAAATTCGTAATATCCCCATTTCTAACTTCTACGTTGTATTTCCTGATATAACTATTAATAAATTGCAGGGAGCTTTTTTTTCTTACAAAAACAACGATTAAATTTCCTTCTTTTGCAAGTTTTTTTACCAAATGACTGCCTATAAAACCTGCAGCTCCCGTAACAAAAACTTTATTCATATTTAATTTACAATCACCTCTAATGTTTTAGGTATGACTTGAACTTTTGCAGGCAGATATCCCCTAAAATCTCCGTCAAATTCTATCATAGAATTTCTATTTGGTTTTATTTCAACTTCTTTACAATATTTCAAGTTGGCGCCGGAATAATCTAATATATTTCCGGCATATAATTTCCATAGATTCATTAAAAGAGGCATCTTGGATGAGCCGGATATTGCCAGACAAAACATTCTTCCGTCATCAGGGGTAATGTCCAGAGGGACTCTCATTCCCGAAGCAAGATACGGGTCTTTTCCTACAGTCAGGTTAAATATACCTTTAACCTCTTCTTGTTTTCCGTCAATTATCAATTGAAAATCCGAGGATTTGTACTCAACAAGGGAGACTAAAGTTGAGCATAATGTTCCTGCAAAATCTCCCAAAAATTTTCTGTACCTGCCATTTGATTTGGAAGCAATATTCGGGCCAAGTCCCATATTAACACTGCTTCCAAAATAGGAAACAATTTCTTCTTTTTCTAAATCAAGATGAGTAACTTTTCCGACATCTATCTTTTCTGTTTTACCTTGTATTAATATCCTGACGGCATCTTCTAATTTTACAGGCAGGTTATGGTAACGATTAAAGTCCGGACTTGTTCCGATATGAATAACCCCAAGTTTAGCTCTTCTTGCCGGTGTTTGCTGCATCAGCCCTGTTATTACTTCACATATTGTTCCGTCTCCTCCAACTGCAACAACGACATCAAATTTTTCTTTTGTTGCCTGGGCAGCCAATTCTATGGCTTCATCTTTTTTAGAAGTAGTCAAATATTCAAAAGTTACATTTTTTATTTTCAACAAGTTGAGTATTTTTGCAAATCTTTTTCCGCTTTTTCCCTGATATGCAGTAGGATTAAAAATTAAAAGATATTTCATATATAGATATTTTTCAGTTCCGTGAAAGTATTTATAATATAATTAATGTCTTCTTTTTCAAGATTGGCGTGCGGAATACATCTCAGGCAAGAATGCCCTTCAGGCACACTTGGTGGAATAAACGGTGTAGCGTAAATCCCTTTTTTGTATAAATCTCTGGCTAATTCAATGATTTTCTGTGCCTCTTTTGAAATGATGGAGAATAAAGGTGTTATTGAATTGGTCAAGGGGTATCCCATTCCTTTTAACGCGGTATAAAGTGTTTCTTTGTTTTGAACAAGCATTTTCCTTCTTTCAGTAGATTTTTCAATTAAGTCAATAGCAACTATTATAGAAGCGATTAGAACTGGGGGTAAAGCAGTGGAATAAATTAAAGGACCGCATCGATACCTAAAAAAGTCAGCTACTTTATGGTTAGTGGCAATGAATCCTCCTGTACATCCGAATGCTTTTCCAAAAGAACCGCTGATTAAATCTATTTTTCCAAGAACATTAAACATTTCAAAACTGCCCCGTCCGGTGTTTCCTAACACACCTATTCCATGAGCATCGTCAACTACCGTAAAAGCTTTATATTTTTTTGCCAACTCAACGATTTTATCTAAAAGAGCAATATCTCCTTCCGTGCTGTACAAACCATCAACTACAATAAACCGCATTCTGCAATTTTGAGAATTACTGAGGAATTTTTCTAGTTTCTTCATATCATTATGTGGGAATCTGAACAAGTTTGCTCTAGATAATTGAGTCCCTTGAATCAAAGATGCGTGGGCATACCTATCGGCAATGATAGCATCTTCTTTATTTGTTAATAATTGAAAAATACTTAGATTTGCCTGATAACCTGACGGAAAAATTAGCGCTTCCTCTTGCTTCAGAAACTCAGCTGTTTTATCTTCCAAATCTTTAGTAAGTTTTGTATACCCGGTTACAATTGAAGTGCTACACATACTAATACCATATTTGTTTAAAGCTTCTTTAGCAGCGCTTTTTAGCTCTTCGCTATTAGCGATTCCTAAATAATCGTTTGAGCCTAAAGATATGAAGGATTGTCCTTCAATAATCATTCTTTTCCCTAACCCTGTTTCCACTTGCCTGTAATAAGGATTAAAGCCAGTGTTTTTTACAATAGTTTTATCAATATATAAACTTTCCCGGAAATTCATTTTCGTTTTTATCTAACTAAATAAAAATATAATGCAATCAGCGGGTTGTGTCAATAGAATTTCAAATAATTGATTAATCAATTATTTTCAGTTTCTGATATAGTAGTTTATAACTTTATTGATAAGTTTTCGGTTGAGGATGCGGGAGATTATTTTTTTCTCAATGCAATCCATTCCTGGGCAAGTTTAGTCTTGGTTTCTATGCATTTCTTGAATTCCGGATACTTTTCTTTGCTTATGTCAGATGAGGATAGCCAATATTTGTCCGAAAATGTAAGTTTATTGCCGTTGTTGGTAAACTTTGCTTCATAACTTGCTGCTCCCGAATAGGAATAGTTCTTAGGCATATAATATACGGAATATGTAGAAGGATATTCTATTTCTATTTGTGTGGCTTCCAAAACTCTTTGACCAAAAGACATATCGTTTTCACGAGTAGCTTTTCCAACTATTTCCGCAGAGTATGTAATCCCCGGCAATTTAAATATCAGGTTATTCCCTGCATTCAATGCATATTCCGGCAATTTATAATTTAATTCATACCATACCGGTTCGGATATGTCTTCTAATTTGGAAACTTTATAATTTAAAAGTTGAGATCCCGGAGACATTCTGGATACTTTTGCTTCTAAGGCTTTTTTGAATTCATAGGGTTTTAAAGATTTATTTGCTCTAAAGTTTTGCGCTAAATTTCCTGATAGTTTTACTATTTCTTTTACCGTCATGTTGCCATTAGATTCGAGTTTTATGTTTATATTTTTTTGCGTAGCTTCTTTTTCGGGTTCAAAGGATGGAATTTCTGTTATATTTGGTTGAGTACTGCTCAAAACAAGCCCTGTCCTATTTTGATATTCGTTTGGTAATTCTCCAAATGCTATTCTTTCGCTGGAAGGTAAAAGCCATTGATTATCCAATTTGACAATCAATTCCGGGAATTGAGCAACAGAATGAATGGATGTATTTCTTTTCCCTGCGCCAAGCACTGAAGTCAAAACAAGTTGCGCATTTTCAAAGCCCGCTTTTTTTAACATTATATAGAGTAGAAGAATTCTGTCCGGGAGACTTCCTGCTTTGTATTTGAATATACTATCGGGTGAATTCGGGAGCCATGAATATTGATTAAGTGCCGTTATAGGAATAGCTTTTATTTGTTTTGCTATAAAAGTATAGATATTTTGAGGAGTTTTAAGTTCCAATGCTTTATTTGTTAATTCCTGGCTGCATACTAATTTGTCAGACAAAAGTTTGTAATACTGACTGCCGATTTGAGTCCAGTCGTTTTTTAATGCTACCATTATTCTTGGTAACATATCCGGGAACGGAGGTAATAGATAGTCCATTTTGATTTCTTTTGTTTTACGGACATTGAAGCGATATATATTATTATTTTTATCCGAAGTCGTATTCCCGGTTATTTCTTTATCACAATACATCTCAAGAGATATGTTTTTGGGGCAGATTATTTCTACTTCTTTGTATTCTATGGGTTCATAAGACCTGAAATATTCTTCTATAAGCAATGGGTGAAGGAGTGAAACTTTTGGGTAAGTATATTCATAATTAGTTTCTATAATCCCGTTTATTTTGGCTTCTGCTAAAGCCATTCGTATACGATTCAGGTTATCATACATAGGAAAGGCGGAGAAAACCGATTCGTCTTTTTTCGCATTTTGTTTTAACCACTCAATTCTTCCATCCGGTTGAATTGTTCTTGCAATTGTGACGTCTAATTTGTCTGAATTTTTAAGATACTGTAAAATTTTGTTTGATATGTCTCTTCCGCCCGGTTGTAAGACTTTTTCAATCTTTCTGTGGTTTTCAGTCCATGAAGAATCTTTGTTTATGCGGAAACTAATTTTTTCATACAAAGTTACATTAAGCGCATTGGGATATGTTTTTGAGTCTGCGCCTTTTTTCCATAATGAATCTATAAGGGCATCCTTCAAATCTGCAATTTTATATGCTGAATGTATTTCTTCAAATTCAATTCTTATGATTGAATCTGTTGCGAACTTTTCTATCTTTTTATTTGTTTTTATCCAGAGTGTATCCTGTTTTATTTGCTGGATTTCTCCTTCATACTCATTGCCTTTTAAAAGATAAACAATATCCGCATTAAGTGAATTGATAAGTAGAAAAGTGAAAGTTATACCAAGAAAAAATAATATTTTGTTTTTCATTGTGCCCCTCGCTTCGTTCAGGATAACATGCCCTAAATAGCTTAAGGGCTTGTAACCCTTATTTTTGGATAATCATCGGTAATTTAGAATAATTTGCAACCTTAGTTAAAAGGTTTTTATATGCTTGATAATCTTTTACGGGAACCGTTCTTTTATATTTGCAAAATTTATCTATAAATGTTATTGTATTGCCTTTTACAGTGTATTCCGCACTGTAACTTGCGTATTTATTCTTTATTTCTAAAGCGGGAGGAAGCCAGTTGATTTTGTAATTTTCCGGTATTTTTATTTCACTGTGATGGGATATTTGAGAGGAAGTTGAGTATTCGATGTCAAATTTTCTTGTCTCGGATGATACTTCCGGGAATTCATATTTTCTGAATTCAGGGGTTTTAAGTATCCATAGATTCCCTACGCAAGTAGGATAATTTGTCATCTTATATTTCCATTTAAGATAAAATTGTTTCATTAAGTCTTTAGTTGGACCTACTTCGTAGCTTATTAATTCGGCTCCCGGAGATTCTTCGTTTATCATTGCCTGGATTCCGTCTTTATATTCATCTTCTTTTGAGTATTTGTAACGTTCCCTTAATCCTGCTTCCGTGTACCCTGTATATTTTTTACAAGTTTCCAATATAACGTTTCCGTTTGTGTCAATTTCTGCCTGGAGTTCGTAGTTCCTTGCGTTGTCTTCCGGAGGAGGTACAGGTATGGAATCTAAACTATGACAGGAGGCATTAATACAAAGTATTCCGTGGTCGTTTGCTCCAAAATAAGGGTATCTGTAAGTTTCGCTTACCGGATCAAGCCAGAATGTATCTTTTGGTGTTCGTACTTCGACTATTTGATGATTTCCCCATAATATGGGTATTTCTTTATAGGGGATACGCCCCTGGTCATTTGTGTAAACGGTTACGGGATAAGCTTCTAAACCTATATCTCGAAGCATAGTGGTAAGCAAATTTGCTTTATCCGTGCAATCTCCATAACCGGCTTTCAACGTTGCCGAAGCGGGATGCCCGGAAGCTCCTGATGCCAGACCGCCTTTGATAGATATATATCTTATATTTGTTTGAACCCAGTGATAAACCATTGCTATGGAATCATCTTTTGTTTTTGCCTCACTTACCACTTTTGTTACCAGTTCTTTAATTTCCGGTGTAATTTCAAGTCTTTCTTTATACCATTCGCTTTCTTTATCGAACCAGTAATTCCAGCTATGTAATATAGTGCAAAATATTCCCGGGACAATACTTAACATTCCTGGCATATAAGCTTCTTCAACTAAAGGAGAAATGTTTTTCATTTCCCATTTGTATATACTGGTATTATTTCCTTTTGTGATTTTTACTTCAGGCGCTCCGTTTCGTGTGTAGATATTAAGTTTCATACTGTCAGGAATTATTACGATAAACTGTACATTTATTACGGGTTCCCCTGAACCTAAAAACGAGCAAGGCTCAAATTGTTTTATATCATAGGGTTTTAACAGGTCGGACTCATAAACGCATTCTATTATGTCTCCAATGCTGACATCCGGCAAATTGAACGCTAAATTTTTATATTGATTGAAAAATGCCATTTCCTGGGCGGGCGAAATTATTTTAATTTTGGAATAATCCAACCACGATATACTACCATCGGGATGTATAGTCCTTGCAAGTAAGATTTTAATATTCCCTCTTGTGTCATCAAAACTTAGTCTTACATCAGCCCATCCGCGTGTTTCCGGACTTAAGATTTTGCCAATAAAATGAGATTGGTTTATTTGTGTCCCGTCGGAATTTAGTATGTTTATCCCCTTATCCAATAAAATAAGTCCTTTAGCGGAAGGGAACTTTTTAGCCGCTTCGGAAGAGATTTTAAAAATCTCCTTAATCGGTATTGTATCGCTGAATTCTGTTTTGGATGAGTTGACCTTAGGAATAGTTTTTATCTCGTCTACAAAACTCCTTTTAATGCTTCCATTCTTCTCAAATACAACCGTGGAGTTGTTTGCCTGCAAGACTTTATCCTCAAAACTTGTCCCATCTTTCAGGGTTACTTTTTGGTTTATGGAAAGTAAAAAACTTAAAATTAGTATTTTAATCATAATGTTTAACACCTAATATTGTTTTCAATAGAAGTCAATAAAAATAATTCTTGTTGTAAAAAATAAATTTTGATATGTGTACTTTTCCTTGACAACCTGTTTTTCCAGTTCTACTATCTTTCTTTGTATTGTGTGTCGTATTGTAGAATTAAAGTAATTTGTTCTGTGGCATCGAGAATTCCGATTTATCGGGGTAAATAATACAGGTAAAAAAATTATGAGGAAAATTCTTTATGTTAACAATATTTAATGGCGATGTACTCTGGTTTAAAGGGAGAATGGAGTTTAGTCCCCGGGTATTAGGGGCTCGTAGTATTCTTGGATATGCCCACTTACTGGTTGTGCAGAAGACGTTGAATTTGAAAATCAAGTTTCGGGAATCTTTCAAACCCATTGTATCTTAAAGACACTGCGGATTATTTTGAGTTAACCAAGACAAGTCCATATATGTTACTTGTAGCGGATGTGAGAAAGGAATTAAGAAAGAGAATAAAATCAGGAACAAGAGGTATAGACCGGATAAACGAGATTTGTTCATCTCTTTCCGCGATTGTCTATCTTGATTACTCAGTGAAGATTCAGACGCTTCATAAGGAGACGAATCCTGAATGCGGGAAGTTACTTAATGCATTTAAGAAACTTATAGGTTGTTCAGTTGAGCCTATTTTATGCACTCTTTCTGAGGTATACAAGTGTTTTATGCGGACAGGTATGGCTTATCTTGTGATGGGGGATTTTCTACTTGATAAGAAGAAACAGCCTGAACTCTATATAAAAGAAAAATTTGTACTGGATTAGGTTCTTATGAAAAAAACTATTAAACTGATAGGGAATATAGGTATATTATTATTTACTATACTATTATGTTTGTTGGTGGGTGAGCTGATAATAAGGTTATTTATAGGAACCAAAAATATAGTTATTTTAGCAACTCCCCCCATAATAAAGGATAAGGAACTTGTATATAGGAATGCGCCTAATTGGAAAGGAAAACTCTGGTATTCTTCTTTGCAGGGGTTTTATGAAGTAAGAGTCAATTCTATGGGATTAAACGAGAGGGAGGTGAATTTTAAAAAAGAAAAAAATAAGCCCCGTATTCTATTTCTGGGAGACTCTATAACATTTGGAATAGGGGTGGATGTGGATAAAACTTTTGTAAGGATAGTAGAAAATTTACTAAATTTTCAATTATCTTACAATCCCACATTATCAGGCATCAGGCGGGTTGAAACGCTTAATGGAGGAGTTCCCGCCTATCATAGTTGGCAAGAAATTGCTTTTTTAAGAAAAATAGGGCTAAAATATCAGCCGGATATAGTGGTGCTTGATTTCTACCTTAACGATGTTGAACCTTATAAATCTGCACGGGAGATAAAACAATTCAGAGAAGATAAATTTGCTTCACTGAAATATAGATATAATGTTCCTTTACCTTTTAAAGACTTTCTTAGAGAAAAGAGCAGATTATACTGGGTAGGTCGTAGGGTATGTAATTTAATGATAGCAAAGCTATTCTCTACTACACAAACACCTCGTAATAAAAAGACACAAGATGCCCCCCCTCTTCCTTTTGATAAGTGGAAAACCGATAGAAGTGAGTTCCTAAACTTAACTTATGTGAACAGGTTTGACTGGGGAGCACCATGGAACAGTGACGCTTGTTATGATAATTTTAGAAAGTATATTAGGGAACTTAAAGATTTAGCACAAAAAAATAATTTTAAATTAGTAATAGTATTTTTCCCTGTAGAGTATCAGTTGGAGACCACTTTTTTAGAAGATAATCCTCAGGGGAAGTTTACCAAAATTGCCGGGGAAGAGGATGTTTTATTTCTTGACCTGTTACCTCTTATGAGAGATTGTAATATAAGACCTGATAGTCTTTATTTTGATTGGTGTCATTTAACGTTAAAAGGTCATCAATTTACTGCAGAAAAAATATCTCAATTTTTAAGAGAGCACGATATATAAGTTAGCGATAGCCCTGACTTATCGCTTACTTATATGCTCAATCGTCAGTATTCATCTCTACCAGACCTAAAGATAGTTAAAGAACTGATAAACAAAGATAAAGAGAGTGATACTATTCACAGGCGTTAGCATTCAGCGTGGTGTTTGATTACTCTGCCTTCTTCCATAAATATTATATCTTCACAGATATTTGTGCATAAATCTGCTAGTCTCTCTAAATTACCGCTTATTCTTATCAAATGTAGCGCTCGTTCAATGGTAGAACTATCTGAACTCATATACGTAATCAATTCCCTCAGGATTTGAGTTCTGATATCATCTACAGTATTATCTCTTTCACAGACATTTTTTGATAAAAGGACATCTGCATTTATAAAAGAGTTTATACTGTCATTTAACATCTTTATAGTAATTTCTGCCATTCTTGGTATATCAATTAAAGGTTTCAACTGAGGTCTTTCTATCAGAAAAATACTGCTCTCTGCAATATTTACGGTATGGTCTCCCATTCTTTCCATATCGGTATTCATACTTAAAATCATAAGCACAGTCCTTAAATCCTTTGCTTTAGGTTCATATTGAGCAATTACATTAGTGCATAATTCATCTATTTCCATTTCTAAGCTATTTGCTTTAGGTTCATCTTTTTCTATTACTTCAATAAGTAACTCTTTTTCCTTTTTCAATAACCCTCTTATGCTTTTATCCGTCATGTTTTCTATTAAACCGGCATATTCCACGAGCATTTTCTTTAAAATATCTATTTTTTCTTCTAACATTTTTCCTCCTTAGTTAGAGTTTCCGTCTCAGGCGGATTACTCTAACTTACCCAGCAAAGCTGGATAAGAAACTCTAATCCGCACAAGGTGGAAAGAGTTTCTAACCGAATTTTCCTGTTAAATATTCTTCTGTTCTTTTGTCTTTTGGCACAGTACATAATTTATCTGTGCAACCACATTCAATTAATTCTCCTAAATATAAAAAAGCAGTATAGTCAGAAATTCTGGCTGCCTGAGCTATGTTATGAGTAACAATAACTATAGTTACAAACTTTTTTAATTCAATAAGTAATTTTTCTATTTTATTTGTAGCCTGCGGGTCTAACGCAGAGGTTGGTTCATCAAATAGTAGTATTTCAGAGTCCGTTGCAAGAGCTCTTGCAATGCAGAGTCGTTGCTGTTGCCCGCCTGATAATTCAAAAGCCGAAGCGTTTAGCCTGTCTTTGACTTCATCCCACAACCATGCATCTTTAAGGCTTTTTTCTACTTTTTCCATAATAGCATTTTTATTTGTTATCCCTTTGATAGGCAAACCAAATGCAACATTTTCGTATATGGATTTTGGAAACGGGTTAGGTTTTTGAAAAACCATACCGACTTTTGTTCTCAATGAATAAACATCTATTCTATCCGAATATATGTCTGTTCCGTCTATTATAATATTTCCTTTGATTCGTGTTTCTTCTATAAGGTCATTCATTCTGTTAAAGCATCTTAAAAAAGTGGACTTTCCACATCCGGAAGGCCCTATTACAGCAGTTATATTGTTCGGAATTATAGATATTGATATGTTTTTTAATATGTGTTTTTTCCCGAACCACAAATTAAGATCTTTTACTATTATTTCTTTATTTACCATTTCCTTTGCCTCCTTATACGGTATCTTACAACTATGGCTACAGTATTAATGCTTAATACAAGAAGCAATAATACAATTGCAGTCCCATAAGCTATCGGAATTTGAGCATCGGGATGAGTTCCCTCTGTCATCAATGCATATATATGATATGGAAGCGCCATAACTTCATCCGAGAGAGATTGTGGTAGTTTTCTTGTGTAAAATGTTGCGGCAGTGAATAAAATGGGCGCTGTTTCTCCTGCGGCACGTCCTACGCTTATTATTGCGCCTGTAAGTATACTTGGCATAGCTGTTGGCAAGACTACTTTCATTATAGTCTGTCTTTTTGTGGCACCTAAAGAATAAGCTGCTTCACGAAAGTCCTTAGGCACTGTTTTAATAGCTTCTTCGCTCGCATTTATTATTATAGGCAAGATTAACACACCTAATGTAAGAGCCCCCGATAGTACGGAAACCCCAAACTTAAATATCCCTACAAATACGGCTAATCCAAAAAGTCCAAAGACGATTGAAGGAACTCCTGCAAGTGTATTTATTGCCATCCTGATAATATTTATCAGCCATTTGGGTTTTGCATACTCGGATAGATATACGGCAGATAAAACTCCTATAGGAAAAGCAAATGCAATAGAAAGTAGCGTAAGATAAAGAGTTCCTATTATTGCCGGGAATATTCCTCCTTTTGTCATCCCGTCACGGGGAGATTCAAACAAAAAGGAAAAAGAAAGAACTTTCCAGCCTTTTGAAAAAATAAACACCAGAAATGTTATTAAAAACAGGATACTTATAATTGTTATGACTCTTGTTGCTGTTATTCCAATGTATTGTTTTAAGTTTCTATTCATTTGGTTCTAATCTTTTTTCTTACCTCTTCTGTTATTATATTTGATATAAAAGTTATTACAAAAAGAACTATTGCAATACCAAACAACGCATTATAATGACTGCTTCCTACAGCAGCTTCACCCATTTCCGCGGCAATCGCCGAAGTCATAGGACGGACCGGATGAAATATGGATTTCGGGATACAAGCGGCATTTCCTGCAACCATCAACACAACCATTGTTTCTCCTATAGCTCTTCCAAAGCCAAGAATAATGCTGGAAATTATACCTGATTTGGCTGCCGGTAGGACAACTCTTATTATTGTCTCCCATTTGTTTGCGCCAAGCGCAAAAGCTGCTTCCCGTAAAGATTTTGGAACGGATGATATGGCATCTTCCGATATGCTGGATATTATAGGGACTACCATAAGTCCCAGAATTATTGATGCTGTAAAAGCATTCAACCCTATGGATAAATTAAATAAATTCATCATAATAGGAGCAAGAAATACTACCCCGAATAAACCGTATATTACGGATGGAATGCTTGCGAGTAACTCAATGAAGGGCTTTAGTATTTCTTTTTCTTTAGGTTTTGCTAATTCGGAAATATATATTGCAGAACTAATGCCAAGAGGAATGGATATTATTAACGCTAATACGGTGACAACAATAGAACCTATTAATAGAGATAAAATCCCAAATTCAGGTGTGTCTTGAGTAGGATACCACGATTTGCCAAAAAGGAAATGGGATATTCCTACTTCTTTAAAAATTAAGTAGCCTTCTTTGAAAAGACTAATAATTATACCTGAAAGAAAAATTATTGCGCATAAGGCGGAAAACAAAGCAATAAAATGAAATAAATTTTCTTTTATTATACTTGTTTTATTATACATAATTTATACTAAGCGTACTTTTGTGAAAAACAGAGCCGGGAATTGCACCCGGCTCCGTGAAAACAATCGTTAAGCATCGCCGAAAGTTGCGTTCGGCTATATAAAAACAATAGTTATTCATTGCTTTTAGTTTATAGTAATGTATCCTGTTTCTTCTACTATCTTCTGTCCTTCTTCCGATAAAACAAAATCTATAAATTCTTTTACAACCCCTTTAGGTGTGCCATTAGTGTACATAAAAAGCTGCCGCGAGAGTTTGTATGTTCCATTTTTTACAGTTTCAACACCTGGAGTTACGCCTTCTATTATCAAAGGCTTAACTTTATCAGATAAAAAACCTAATCCTATATAACCTATTGCCCCGGGAGTTGCTGTTATGGTAGTTGCAACTGCGTTATTTGAAGCAAGCATAATAGCGTCTTCTTTAACCTTAACTCCACTCATTACTTTCCCGTTAAAAACTTCAAATGTTCCTGAAGCAACGTCTCTGGAGACTACTACTATTGCCTGGTCCGGACCTCCCAATTTTTTCCAGTTGGTTATGTTTCCTGCATAAATATCTTTTAGTGTGGGTATTGTTAATTCTTTTACTGAATTGCTGGGATGGACTATTATTACAATGCCGTCATTTGCTATAACATTTGTTGTTGGATTTACGCCTTTTTCTCTTGCAGATTTGAGCTCTTTTGTTTGTATAGGTCTTGACGAATTAGCAATGTCTACCTTGCCTTCAATAATTTGAGATATTCCTACGCCTGAACCTCCACCACGGACAGAAATATTTATTTCAGGATGGTTATCCATAAAAACTTCAGCCGCTTTTTGCGTAATCGGTAAAACAGTCGTAGAACCGCTGGTTGTTATAGAGGGTTTAGCCTGTGCGTTGAAACCGGAAAATATTAATATACTTCCTAATAATACATTTCTAAATAGCTCTATTTTTTTCATTTTATCCTCCTAATAAGTTACTAAATTTCCAACGAAGTTGAATCATAAAATCATTGACCGGGCATTTTGTAGTATCCTGGTAATTTTTTTGCTCCCAGTTAAATTGTAACATCATATCCTGTCTTATATTCCAATTAAGTCCCGCTATTCTTGTTGACCATATGTCATTCTGTTTTTGCGTATTCGGGTCCCATTTGTCATATCGGACAACTATGTCCATATCCACCGGTATTAATTTTCCCAATTTAATTACCGGCATTACCATAAGTCCATAACTTGTAGTCGTGTCCTCTTTTGTAGTATAATAGTGAAAATACTGTCTTGTTAAGTATTCAAACCATATATCTACGGGACCGTATGCTAATCGTCCAACACCTGCAGAACAAACCCTTTTATTCCAGTCTTTATTTGTTGGAGTTAAAGTATCCGACTGTTCGTATAGGACGGACCCGCCAATTGACACTCCGGGAAGCGGAATTAATCTGATATTTGCAACTCCGGCAGGATTTACATTTACATATTTGCCTGTTTTTGAATATCCTTCACCATTTATCATTTGAAGATGATACTCTCCAAAGCCATTTGGGATATATCCGGAAAAATTAATTCCATAATCTGCAGAGGAAATCATCTTTTCCTTGTCTTCTAATGCTTTTTCTATAGTGACGTAACTCCAATCATAAATTGTTCCAAAGTAGGTCTTATCTAAACCTACACTCAGTTTACTATCCGGTATGGGGATTAATTTGCCAAACTCAAGGTATGCATATTTTAGCTTAGTTCCGGCTCCATCACCATATTTATCTCCTTTATCTGTAGAAAAAAGGTCAATTGTAAATTTCCCTTTAATTTTATCCGTAAGTTTAGACTCAAGTCCAAAGTACCCTCTTTCCAGAGAAAATGCATTTCCTTTTACATCTTGATAATCCGCTGTTATTTTAGGTTTTACCCTTGTCTGTGTGAACCTGTTCCATAATTCCATAGATAGTGTGGTCTCTCCTGCTTCAAGCGTGCTTACGATAAATGTAAATAAAAGCACCCAACAAACTTTTTTTGAACTTTTTCTCATATCCTCCTCCTTTTCATTTCTCTTAAACTAAACTCAACACAGCTTATGCTCCTGACAGGGGTTGTTATCCCTGCCAGGGCTTTTATGCAAAGCCTTTAATACCTTCTTCTCAGTCTAAATCTCATAATATAGGCCAAGCAAATAAGGGTTATGAAAGCTTCAACATAAGCTATTGCCGATATAAATGCATCGATTCTCACTTTTTATCACCTCCTTTGTTTTTCATTTTTTTATTTGATAATGTATATACACTAACATTGTTAAGTGCGTATAAGGAAAATATTAATTTTTGGTTAAGAATAATTGCTAATATAAACATATCAATTTGCACTTTTTCTCTTCTCTTTCTTTTCTCTGTACCATCTCTGTTCTCTATCTCCATAATTTGTTATCTTTTACCCCTAAAACTTTTTTATTTTTCTGCCCTCTGCGTTCTCTGCGACGCTGCATTGATAATTTTCACTTTCATTTTTTATTTGATAATGTATATACACTAAGATTGTTAGGTGCGTATAAGGAAAATATTAATTTTTGGTTAAGAATAAAAATTAGAGGGAACTAATTGGGAAGAGTAATACTAAAATTGGTTCCTTGACCGGGTTCGCTTTCTACATTTATTGTTCCGTTATGCAGGAGAACGATATGTTTTACGATAGAAAGACCGAGTCCTGTTCCTCCCGATTTTCTTGAGCGGGATTTATCTACTACGTAAAATCTTTCAAATATCCGGGCTAAATATTCCTGTGGTATACCTATCCCGGTGTCTTCTATTTCTATTTTAATATTTGTTTCTTCTTGAGTACACGAAACTTTGATTTTTCCGTTTTCAGTATATTTGATTGCATTATCTATTAAGTTTATAAACATTTGTTCTATTTTAAATGCATCTGCTTTTATAGGTGGAATGTTACTGTCTACGTTAATTTCTAAATTTAGTTGTTTTCCTTTTAATTTTTGTTCAAATATTTTTGCAACATTTTCTATTAAATTTTGCAGGTTTACCTGTTCTAAATTCAGGTTATTTTTCTTCTCCTCAAGCTCTGATAAAACAAGTAAATCCTGAATAATATTTATAAGTCTGTCCGTATGATTTTTTATAATATCTAAAAAATGTTTACTTTTTTCATTTACCTCGCTTTCTAAAGTCTCAGTAAAGCCTTTTATTACAGTAAGAGGAGTTTTTAGTTCGTGAGATACATTTACCACAAAATCTCTTTTTATCTTTTCCAATTCTTTGTTTTTTGTTATATCATGAAAAATCAATACTATTTCTTCTTTTGAAGTCATATAGCTTATGCCGCATAAAAATGTTTTATCATTCAAATCTATTTCTTCAAAAGAGCTTTGTTTTTCGTTTTGCACCTTTTTTACCAATGCATTTAATTTTGGATTTCTTAATACCTCCCAGTAAAATTTATCTTTGAGAACACTATCCGGAACTATTTTTTGCATACTCTCATTAAAAAGAATAATTTTCCCCTTTTTATCCAATAAGACTAGTCCTTCCTGAATCGAAGAGATGATATTAGTAAGCTCTTCTTTTTGCGAGACGAGTTCGGTAAATAACGTTTTTATTTGTTCAGTCATATGATTGAAACTATTTGCCAGACCACTTAATTCATCATTGTTTTTTATAAAAACTTTTACGTTAAAGTCTCCCTGAGCTACTTTATTCGATGCGATACTTAATTCTTTTATAGGTTTTGATAAATTTTTAGAAAGCAAAAAAGCTCCTAACAAAGATAAAACCATTATAATTAATATAACCTGTGAAATTTGTAACATTAAGTTATTAAGTAAACGATTAATATCGTTTCTTACGGATAGGCTCAATCTTAATATATCAAAGATTCTTCCTTGTCTTTTTATCGGGAGAGCTACATATAACATTTCTTCTTTTACCGTTGTGCTTAAACGCCATGATTTCCCGATATGCCCTTCTAATGCTTGTCCCACTTCGGGTCTTGTTTTGTGGTTTTCCATTGATTTGGGATCTTTTTGAGAATCTGCCAGAACAATACCGTTTGAATCTATAATTGTTATTCTGGTATTTATTATAAATCCTATTCTTTTTACAAGACTGTCTAATTCTTGAAAATTATGTTCTTCAATAATTGGTTCTAACTTAAGCGTTAAAGTAGTTCCGAGATTTTGTAAGTTTTCTACTAATAACCCTATATAGTGTTTTCGTATTGTTATAAATGAAGAAACAAGAATCAAACTTGATAATCCCAATATTATAAAAAAGTACCCTGAGAATATTTTTAGAAATATAGATTTTTTCATTCTTCTATTTTATACCCTATTCCTCTTATATTTTTTACAAAATTTCCTGCTTTGCCCAATTTTTCCCTTAGATTTGTTATATGAACATCAATTGTCCTATCTAAAACAATTTTTTCTCCATCCCACAAATGGTCTAAAAGCTGGTCTCTTGTAAATACCCATCCTCTTTTCTGAGATAAAATTTTCAGAATTCTGAATTCGGTAACAGTCAAATCTATTTTTTTCTTTTCAACAAAAACTTCATATTTTTCCAAATCTATCGTTAAAATATTTCCTATGATAATTTTCCGTGACTCTTTTTGCTCAATCTTTCTTCTTAAAATCGCTTTTACTCTTGCAACAAGCTCTTTAGGGGAAAATGGCTTGGTAACATAATCATCTGCTCCTAACTCTAACCCTAAAACTTTATCTATCTCATCACTTTTTGCCGTAAGCATAATTATAGGGATAGAGGAAAACTTATCTTCCTTTTTTAATTTTTTACAAATCTCAAATCCATCCATATCCGGGAGCATTAAATCAAGGATTATAAGGTCAGGATTTTGATTTTTAAGAGCTCTTAAAAAACTGTCCGCTTCTAAAAATTCTTTTACTAAAAAACCCGCTTTCTTTAAATTTAATGATACTAATTCAAGAATATCAGGTTCATCGTCTACTATAAATATTAGTTTGCTCATAATATATTATTCAAAAGGCACGAATTAAATTCATATCTACAATTATTAATTTGATATTTTGGATTCGTCTTTTAGTACTTCTTCTGCGTGATGTTTGATTACTCTTGCTTGTGCAATATAGATTACATCTTCACTGATATTGGTTGCCAAATCTGCAATTCTTTCAAGGTTTCGCGCTACTAAAGCATATTGTGTTGCAGCGCCTATTTTTTTAGGTTCTTCAATCATCCTTGAAAGTAACAGTCTTATTGTGTCGTTTTTCATTTCATCAACGATATCATCTTGTTCGCATACTTTTTGAGCTTTTACAGGGTCATTAGTTACGAAACTATCTACACTTTCTTTCAGCATTTTTATGGCAGCGTCTGCCATTGACCATATAGTGCTAATAGAACTAATATTTGGCTGCCCTGCAAGTGAATTTATACAATCAGAAATGTTTACCGCGTGGTCTCCCATTCTTTCCATATCATTATTCATTTTTATTACTCCAATCAAAAATCTCAGGTCAGCGCCTACCGGTTGATGTCTGGCAATCAATTCAATACATTGTTCTTCTAGTGCAATTTCCATTTTATCAATTTGGCGGTCAATTTCGCGTATTGTTTTAGCCTTTTCAACGTCTACTGTTTTCAAAGCTCCTACAACTTTTATGATGGAATCTTCAACCATTGTAGCCATTTGTAAAATATTTTCTTTAACGCTCTTTAACCCTTCATCAAAATATTTATCCATTATTCCCCCTATATTCAAATCCCCAGCAAAGCTGGATAAGAATCCCTAATCCAGCTTTGCTGGAAAGGGCTTCTTAAAATATTAAATATAAAAAACTTTTTGACAGGATTAACTGGATTTTTTAATCCTGTAAATCCTGTCGTTTTCTTGTTAACCGAATCTGCCGCTGATATAATTTGCTGTTTTTTCATCAGCAGGGTTAGTAAAGATTTTACTCGTTTTGTCGAATTCTATTAGTTCCCCTAAAAGCATAAAACCAACTTCATCAGCAATTCGCGCTGCCTGTTGCATATTATGCGTTACGATTACAATTGTATATTTGTTTTTTAACTCCACCATTAATTCTTCAATTTTTGCCGTAGAAATCGGGTCTAATGCGGAACAGGGTTCATCCATTAAAAGAACTTCCGGTTCGACTGCCAATAATCTCGCGATGCATAATCTTTGTTGTTTCTCTAATGATAAGCTAAGAGCGGGTTGTTTTAACTGATCTTTTAATTCTTCAAGAAGATTAACCCCTTTCAGGGAGGTTTCAACTATCTCCGAAAGTGTTTTTCTATTGCTGATTCCCCATACTTTAGGGCCATAAGATACATTATCAAAAATTGATAACGGAAACACATTCGGGCGTTGGAATACCATACCGACTTTTTTTCTTAAAGCTGTTAAATCGCAGGTAGGGCAGTAAATATTTTTATCATTAATTAGAACATCTCCCGTAATTTTTGTCCCTTCTACCAGATCGTTCATACGGTTAAAAACTCTTAGGAGGGTTGATTTCCCGCATCCTGATGGCCCAATCATTGCGGTTATTAATTTCTCTTTTATTCTAAGGTTAACATTTTTTAAGGCGTGAAAATCCTTATAAAATAAGTTTAAGTTTGTTGTTTTTATCATTATCCGAACCTTCCGCTTATATAATCATTAGTTCTTTTATCTTTAGGATTGGTAAACATTTTCTCCGTTTTGTCAATTTCAATCATTTCGCCCAATAAAAAAAATGCAACCCGTGAGCTAACCCTTGCGGCTTGTTTTGTATTATTCGTAACAAGAATAAATGTATATTTATCTTTTAATGATACCATTGTGCTTTCAATTTTTGCCGTAGAAATCGGGTCTAACCCTGAACAGGGTTCATCCATCATAATTACTTCGGGTTTGAGTGCTAAAATACGTGCAATGCATAATCTTTGCTGCTGCCCCCCGGAAAGTTTTGAAGCGGATTCTTGAAGTCTGTCTTTAACTTCATCCCATAAATTAGCCGTATTTAATGCAAAGTAAACTAACTCATCAAGTTCACTTTTTTTGAATTTTTTATGTAGTTTAGGTCCATAAGTAACGTTTTTGTATATAGAACCGGGTAAAACAACCGGGGTGGCAAATATTAAACCGACTCGTTTTCGTAAACTGTTTATAGGCAAAGAAAATATACTTTCATTGTCCAATAAAATTTCTCCAGTGACTTTTGATTCATAGATTTCGGAAAGTCGGTTAATAACTTGCAGTAAAGAACTTTTACCTGAGTTGGATGGTCCAATTATCCCGAGGATTTCGTTTTTTTCTACGTCTAAATTTATATTTTTAAGCGCTTGAATGTTTTTATAAAATACGTTTAAGCTTTTTATAGAGATTTTAGCCATTAGTAATATTTGGAAATAAATTTATGCATTAATCTATACGCGATAAAATTAATAAGTAATATAATTATAATCAAAACCGTTGCCGTTCCATAAGCTTTTGGCATAGATATCCCTTCTCTTGCAAGGATATAGAAATGAACCGCTAGTGTTCTTGTGGAAGAGAATAATGAAGTCGGCATATTTAACGATGAGCCTGCCGTAAATATTACTGCAGCCGTTTCGCTAATTGCTCTTCCTATTCCCAAAATAATACCCGTTAATATTCCCGGTAATGCAGTAGGAAGGACTACTTTAATAACAGTGTCTAATTTACTGCCTCCGAGGGAGTAACTTATTTCACGATAGGAATTGGGAACTGCTTTTATTGCTTCTTCAGATGTCCTGATAATAGTTGGTAAAATCATTATTGCAAGTGTTAGCCCCCCTGATAGTATACTCCATCCCATTTTTAACATTATTACAAAGAATATAAATCCGAAAAGTCCGAAAATAATTGATGGCATACCTGCAAGACAATCCGCGCCGAAACTTATTATTCTACGGATTACTCCTCCTTTAGTATATTCGGATAGATAAATTGCGCTTCCAACTCCTATAGGCGTGGCAATGATAATTGAAAACAGGGTAACAAGCAGAGTTCCGACAATAGCAGGCAGTATCCCGCCCTCTTTACCCATTTCTTTAGTAGGTTGAGTTAAGAAACTCCAGCTTAATTCTCTGATGCCATTTTTGAAAATGAATAAAATAATAAAAACAAGAATGGAAATAGTAACAATAGTTAAAGCTAATAAAATGGAATAAGCAATGATTTGAGTTGTTTTAGGTTTAATTTTAAACATTATGTTCGTCTTGTAAGCTTAGTTGCAATAATATTCAGGATAATTATAATAATAAAAAGTATTGTTCCGCAAGCAAACAAAGCCATTCTATGGTCACCTACGGAATAGCTCAATTCAAGTGCAATTGTTGAAGTAATTGTGCGTACCGGGTCAAGTATTGAATGTGGAATTTTTAAAGCATTCCCGGCAATCATAATTACTGCCATAGTTTCACCGACTGCCCTTCCCATTCCTAAGATTATGGAAGTAATTATGCCTGAACGGGCAGCAGGGATCAATACCATAGTAACCGTCTGCCATTTTGTTGCGCCGAGCGCCAATGAGCCTGCACGGTAAGTTCCCGGAACTACAAGTAAAGAGTCATACGAGATACTTACGATTGTGGGTAAAATCATTATACCGAGAATAATGCTTGATGCAAGGACCGAAAATCCCGGTCCTCCTATATGTTCTCTTATAAATGGGACTAAAACAATAATGCCGATAAAGCCGTAAACGACGGATGGGATACCGGCAAGTAATTCTATTACAGGTTTTAAGTTTCTCTGGAGTGTTTTGGAAGAGAATTCCGTTAAAAAAATTGCGCAGGAAAGTCCTAAAGGGACACCAATTAAAAGTGCGCCAAAAGTTACCATTAGTGAACCGACAATCATTGAGGATATTCCGAACTTCCCGTGAGTTGGCGACCATTGAGTAGAGAAAAAGTTTTTCAATCCGGCTTTGAATATTAAAGGGACGCCCTGTTGAAATATAAAAAATGTAATCAATAAAAGAGCAAGGACGGCAGAAAAAGCAATAACTAATAGTGTCCACCTGGCTATTTTATCTTTCATTCTTTTATTTCTATGGAAATTAACCCATATTTTTTTAATATATCCTGTGCTTCCGAAGACAACGTGTAATCAATGAATTCTTTTGAATTACACGTTGGAGCATCTTTTGTTAATAGTAAAAATGGCCGCATAAATTTATATTTATGAGAAAGGAAATTTTCAGTATTTGCGGAAATTCCATTAATGTTAACTGCTTTTACTCTTTCATCAACGAGTCCGGCAGATATATAACCTATTCCTTGAGGAGTAGTTGCTATTATTTCTCGTACCGAACCATTTGAATCCTGAACAAGACAAGCGTCACTTATTGTTTTTTTCTCCATAATCAAGTCTTCAAAAGAGCCTCTTGTTCCTGAGCCTTCTTCTCTTGTTACCGGGATGATTTTAGAATCTTTGCCCCCGACTTCTTTCCAGTTAGTAATTGTGCCGTCAAAGATAGCTCTTATTTGTTCTTCGGTTAAATCATTGATTGGGTTTGTTTTATTGAGTATAATTACGATCCCATCGTAGCACATAAGGAATGTTTTTAATTCTTGTTCGTTTTGTTTTAAGTTTCTTGAAGATGTCCCGATATTACAGGTATTATTGAATGTAGCTTGTATTCCTGCAGTAGACCCGCCCCCTTGGACATCAATTTTCATATTTAGATGTTTTGCCATAAACTGGTCAGCAAGTTTTTCAATGAAAGGCTGGACAGAAGTGGACCCGGCAATCGTTATGCAGGATTTTTTTTTAGGTGAACAACCATCAACAAATAGAGTGAGTAAGAAAACAAGAGGCAATAATAAAAGCCGAATCATTAATCTAATATTGAAATGAAACCTAACAACTTACTCATTGTCTTGTTAAATGCCATAAAAATAGTAATTTGTCAATATATTTTTGTTTGAAGATATTCTCACCATTAATCTCCTTCAGGGAGATTAAAATGTATTTGAGTTAGTTGTGGGGATAGGTTTTATTCCTTGACATATACCATTTAAAGTATAGTCTCAGGACAATTATTTTGGTAAACGATAGGTATAATAAGAAAATGAACAGTGAAAAAAAAACGAATCGCTGGTTGGTAGTCATAGCTGGGATTTCAATCCAAATGTGTCTTGGTATAACATATACATGGAGTGTATTTCGTAAACCGTTACAGGCGGAACCTTTTAATTTTTCTTTAACACAGGCAAGTTTGCCATTTGCATTAGTTCTTATGTTTTGTGCTCTTTCTACAATTGTTGGGGGAAGGTGGCAGGATAAAAAAGGACCGAGAGTTGTTGCCACAACCGGAGGTATTTTCTTAGCTATTGGTCTTATTTTAGCAGGCTTATCTAAAACGATTGTTGGTATTGCTATTTCTTATGGGGTCATTTGTGGTATTGGTGTCGGTTTGGCTTATGTCTGTCCTATTTCTACCGGTGTAAAGTGGTTTCCCGATAAAAGAGGATTAATTACCGGATTGTCGGTATTTGGTTTAGGGGCATCGTCTCTTGTTTTTGCACCTATTGCGCAATTTCTTATTACATCTAAGGGGGTAAGTTTTACGTTTATTACACTCGGTATGATTTTTTTTGTAGTCGTTACTACCGGAGCTCAATTTTTGAAGAATCCACCTATTGGTTGGTGTCCTGCAGGGTTTAATCCATCGGCAAAAACAGGTGTAACAAAATATGATTTTTCTTTCCGTGAAATGTTAAAGACAAAAGAATTTTATCTTCTCTGGATAATGTATTTCATAGGTTGTGCGGCAGGACTAATGATTATAGGACAAGCTTCACCGATTGGGCAGGATGTGGCAAAACTTCCTGTAAGTCTTGCTACGGTTGGGGTAATGGTGCTTGGAATATTTAATGCCTGCGGGAGAATATTCTGGGGTAAAGTATCGGATTTAATTGGGAGAATTAAGACATTGTTTTTTATACTTATTATCTGTGGGATAACGATACTTTTATTAAATACAATTCCCGTATTTCCTGTTTATTTCTGGATTGGTATTTCTTTGGTTGGTTTATGTTTCGGAGGTTATTTTGCCGTTTTTCCTGCAATTACTGCCGATTATTATGGGACAAAAAATTCGGGCGTAAATTATGGCTTTATGTTTACTGCTTATGGATTCGGCGGATTGCTTAGTAATCTTTTTGCGCCAAAAGTTTTGCAGTCAACAAACAATAATTATTCGTTAATATTTGTTGTTGTAGGGGGACTCTGTCTGGCAATAGCAATGTTGACTTTTCTGGTGAAAGCACCTGCGCTAAAAAGATAGCAGCTCCAAGTGATTTACATTAAAAAGAATTCTCGAATCCTTTTTAAAAACAGCACTAATAAAACATTATTTTTCCGCATTTATAACTTCAGCAAGTCTTTTTACGCCTTCTTCTATTTTCTCAAGTGTAGGTAGGGAAAAATTTAATCGCATACAATTTTTTATCGAACTGTCATGGAAAAAATCTGCTCCCATTACGTATGCTATGTTATTTTCTAACCCTCTCGGGAACATTCTTTCCGTATCTATATATTCCGGCATCATCATCCACAGAAATAATCCGCCATCCGGTTTTGTCCACTCTATTGAAGGCATCCCCAGTGGAGGAATATATTTATCAAGACTATTAAGCATACACTTCTGTTTTTCACGATAAGCAGTAATGAGTTTTTCAATATGTGGTTCTAAAGCATTTTTCTTGAGGACATAAGAAAGAACTGCCTGATTGAATGCCGGTGTGCACAAGTCGGTAGATTGTTTTCCCGTAACCATCTGGTATATAACATCTTTTTCTCCAATAGCATAAGCAACTCTGAATCCCGGACAGAACAATTTACTGAACGTGCAAAGCATAACGACTCTACCTCTTGGAGCAAGAGCGAATAAAGATGGTTTGTGTTCACCGCGGTATCGCAATTCTTTATAAGGACTATCTTCAACTATTAAAAAATCATATTTTTCTGCAAGAGCAATCAATTTTTTCCGTCTTTCAAGAGACAAAGTTCTTCCGCCAGGATTTTGAAAGTCAGGTACTACATAAACAAATTTTATTCTTTTAATCTCATGTTTGCCGAGTTCTTTTAGTTTATCCTCTATTAATTCTACCTGCATTCCTGATTCATCACAAGGAATTCCTATAAAGCGTCCTCCATAAGACCTGAAAGCCTGTAGTCCACCCAAATATGTAGGTTCTTCAACGATAACAATATCTCCATAATTCAGGAATATTTTAGCTATAAGGTCTAATCCTTGTTGTGAGCCAACAGTTATAATCATTTCGTCTTCGTTAACTTTGGTTTTTTCCTTAAGTTCTATCCTTTTTGCAATTTCCTGTATTAGTGGCAAATATCCTTCGGATGTTCCATATTGTAATATAAATCTACTATGATTTGTTAGCACATGGTCACAAGCTTCTTTAATAAGGTCCACAGGAAATAAAGCTGGATCCGGCATTCCTCCTGCAAAGGATATAATATCGGGTTTTTCAATAAGTTTCAGCAATTCTCGTAATGTAGAACGTTTGGCAACTTTAATTCTCGCTGAAAGATTGTCCTTCAGAAATTTTCCCATTGTACCCTCCTTTTTACAAATACGAATAAAAGAAAACTAAATACCAGATTTCCAGTGACTCTATTCCGACAAAAAGTTATCTTTTTATTTTTAACAATAATTTTGCTACCTTAATGAGTAAAAAACACCTGTCAAGGTTTTTTATTTTCATAATCATATATAACTATTCAGCGACTATAAATTTTTTTAATTAGAGTATAATCTTGCCCTAAAAAGGAAAAAATTTATTGACTTATTGAATTTTAACAATAATAAATACTATTATGTTATATGGTGTAATAATAGCAGGTGGCAGAGGAGAAAGGTTCTGGCCCTGTTCAACACGAAAACACCCCAAACAGCTCATACCAATTGCCTCTTCCAAACCTATGATTGTCGAAACCGTTAACAGGATATTACCTCTTATACCCAGAAAAAAAATTATTGTAGTGGCTAATAAAGAATTGAATCCGATACTTAAAAAGCTGACTCCCGGGGTTAAAAAACTTTTGGAACCTTTTGGCAGGAATACGGCTTGCGCTATTGGGTATACTGCAATAAACTTAAAAGAAAATGACGTTATGGCCGTGTTGCCGGCAGACCATTGGATACCTGACGGCAGAGAGTTTCTCAATGCTATAGAAAAGGCGGTAGAAATTGCGAACCAGGGGTGGCTTGTTACGTTTGGTATTACTCCTAAAAGAGCAGAAACAGGATATGGGTATATAGAAGTCGGCGATGAGATTACGGGTTCCATTTATAAAGTTAAGAATTTTAAAGAGAAACCAAATCAAAAAGAAGCGCAGGAGTTTATTCACGCGGGTAGGTTTTTATGGAATTCGGGTATTTTTGTATGGAGAGTAGATAAAATTTTACAGGCTTTTCATAGTTGTATGCCTGAACTTTATGACGATTTGATGAAATTAAAGAGAAGACAAATTTCATTGGTACAGCTTTATAATAAGGCGCAAAATATTTCCATTGACTATGGTGTAATGGAGAAATGCCAGAATGTAGCCGTGGTAAAAAGTAATTTTACATGGGACGATGTCGGTTCCTGGACTTCGTTGGAAAGGCTTCATTCTCTTGATAAACATAATAATGTAAAGTTGGGACTTCACAGCGGTATAGATACAAAGGATTGTATTATTGTATCTACAAATGGGGCTATTGCTACTATCGGGGTATCCGACCTTGTTATAGTTCAGAGTGATAATGTTGTTTTCGTATGTGATAGAAATCGGATAGATGAGATAAAATCTCTTGTTCGCCAAATTGGCGAGGATAAAGATTTTGAAAAGTACCTGTAATTATTGTAGTGCAAGCATCTCCGCCTTTTGCGGAGTCCGCTGTGGCGTTGACTTGCTTGCTGCCTGTCTTACAGTAGGCAGGAAAGCTTGAGTTACAGATGAAAAAACATTAGTAAAATAATGAAAAAATGTCATCAAGCTGGAAGCTTGAAGTACAATGTAATGCAAGCATCTTGCTTGCTTATTAAAACGTTGAACGGAAAATTTTGACAGGATTGACAAGGATTTTAAGAGAACTTTAAGAGATAAAAGAGCGAAAAGAAAAATGAAGAAACCGCTAATACTAATTGCAATGTTGATGGTGTTGGGTGTGGAAACAGGATGGGCGAATGTGACGGTGATTAAAAATATATCCTTAAGACCACAAAAATGGGGTTCTCACCCGACTGCGGTAGCTGTAAACCAAACAACAAATAAGATTTATGTAGCAAATTACTATAGTGATAATGTTTCAGTAATTGATGCAACGAATGATTCGGTCATAGATACAATAGCTGTCGGTAGATATCCCCATAATATATGCGTAAATCAAACAACAAATAAGATTTATGTGGCAAATGACAATAATACTATTTCAGTAATAGATGGGGCAAAAGATTCAGTTTTTGCTACTATAGCTGCGGGGATGGAGGTTTATGATATATGTGTAAATTCAACAACAAATAAAATTTATATGACAGGTTATTTAACTGGGAGCATTAGTTATGTTTTGGTAATTGACGGAACAAATAACTCAATCATTGATACTGTAATTACTTCTGGCTCTGATTCTTATGGTATATGTGTAAATCCTAATACAAATAAAATCTATGTAGCAAATAAATGGAGCAATAATATTTCAGTAATTGATGGGACAAATGATTCAATAGTTGCTACAGTAAATCTTGGGACTAATGCTTGTCCTATGGATATCTGTGTAAACCCAACAAAAAATAAGATTTATGTAGCATGGAGATATAATGACATAAGCTATGTTGGAGTTATTGATGGGGCAACTAATTCAGTGGTTACTAAAACACCTATATCCACATTTTTCGTGAATTATGTTTCTGGTATCTGTGTAAATCCTAAAACAAATAAAATCTATGTGATATGGGATGACTATTTAGTATATGGAGAAGGCTGTGTTTCAGTAATGGATGGAACGAGTAATACATTTATTGCTCATGTAGCTGCTGGTTCTAAGTCTTCTGGTATATGTGTAAATTCTACAACAAATAAAATTTATGTGGCAAACGAGAGAACTGATAATGTTTCAGTCATTGATGGAGCAAATAATTTATTGATTAATGTCATAGCCATTATGAATCATCCTCAAGGTATATGTGTAAATCCAAATACAAATAAAATTTATGTGGCAGATTGGAATAGTAATAGAGTTTCAGTTATTGATGGGATAAATAATTCAATTATTGATATAAAAATTGTCATGTCTGCCGGACCTTGGGGTATATGTGTAAATCCGGCAACAAATAAAATCTATACGGCAAATTGTCATAATTGGGGCGACCAAAGCTTTGGTAATATTTCAGTAATTGATGGGACAAATAATCTATTGATTGATACCATAGCCTCATGCTATTATTTTCAGGAGAGTATATGTGTAAACTCAAACACAAATAAAATTTATAGCACAGATTATTCGGGCAGTAGAATCTGGGCAATTGATGGAGTAAATGATTCAATTATTACTGAAATCTTCTATAATATTGATTATCCCCAAGCTATCTGTGTAAATCCAACAACAAATAGAATATATGTAGCAAACTGGCAGAATAATAGTGTTTCAGTAGTTGATGGGACGAATAATACAGTGGTTGGAACAGTAGCCGTTGGATCTTGTCCTCGAAGCATCTGCGTAAATCCGAGCACAAATAAAATATATGTGGCAAATTGTTATTTTTCAGGGAGTGTTTCAGTAATTGATGGGACAAATGATATGATAATTGCTACCATAAATGTTGGGCGTTCCCCTCATGGTATATGTGTAAATTCTGTGACAAATAAAATTTATGTGGCAGATAGTGGCAGTGGTAGTGTTTCAATAATTGATGGGGCAAACGATTCGGTTATACAAACAGTGCAAGTTGGAGCGCAACCAGTATCTATTGCAGTTAATCCGCAGGATAGTTTAATATATGTTAGTTGTTGGGGCAGTTATTATTCTACAGGGGGAGTCTGGGTACTTAAGGATGATGGAAAAGGAATAGAGGAACAGTCAAATTTGGATTTTGGAATGCGGAATGCGGAATTAAAAATAAGTAAAAACCCGGTTATCCAGTCAACAGTTATCAATTATCAGTTACCAGTAAAAAACAAAGTGTCATTGAAGATTTACGATTTAAGCGGTAGAACTGTAAAAACGCTTGTGGATGGCGAAAAAGAGGCAGGAAGTTATACTGTTAACTTGGACACTAAAGACTTATCTTCAGGTGTTTATTTTTGTAGATTAGAAACCGATAAGTTCAAAGAGACGAAGAAAATAACAATAGTGAAATAAATGAAAAAATATTATCAAGTTGCCTGCCTACCGTTGAAAAAACATTATCAAGCTGGAAGCTTGACTTACAATAAATGAAAAATCCTGATACAATTTATATAGTAAATTTCGGAGGGCAGTATTGCCATTTACTTGCCAGAAGAGTAAGAGAGCAGAATGTTTATTCTGAAATAGTAAGTCCGGAAGCTATTCCTGAGGAGTTGCCTACAAATGTGAAAGGGATAATATTATCCGGCGGGCCATCGAGCGTATATTGTGAAAACGCTCCTCAAATTTCTTCTAAATTGTTATATAAAGGAATTCCAATTCTGGGTTTATGTTACGGACATCAGCTTATTGCGCACCATCTTGGCGGGAAAATAAAACGAAGTAATAAAATGGAGTATGGTGTTGCGGAAGTAACGATAAAAAAGCCTGTCGGTTTGTTGAAAGGGTTGAAAAAATCCATTAAAGTGTGGATGAGTCACGGAGATAGTGTAGTTTCTCTTCCAAAAGATTTTGAAATTCTTGCGCATACAAAAAATTGTCCTGTTGCTGCGTTTAAGCATAAAACCTATAAACTCTATGGTTTACAATGGCATCCTGAAGTTGTACATACCGAATATGGCGATAAGATGTTATCTAATTTTATCTTTGCCATAAGTAATTGTAAACCCAACTGGAAACTCGAAGATTTTATTACCCGTTCCGTTAACGAACTAAAAGCCGAAATTGGGAATCGTAAAGCTATTCTTGCCATTTCCGGAGGCATAGATTCATCAGTAGCAGGCGCGCTTGGCGCAAAAGCTTTAGGAAATAATCTGACAACAGTGTTTGTTGACCACGGGTTTATGAGGAAAGATGAGGCGGAAGAAGTTGCAAAAGTAATCAAAAAATTAAAAGTGAATTTTATAAAAGTTAATGCAGAAGACCGTTTTTTGTCTGCCGTAAAAGGAGTTGTTGACCCTGAAAAGAAGCGAAAAATTATCGGGGAACAATTTATAAGGGTATTTGAAGAAGAGGCAAAAAAAGTAAATGCGGATTACCTGTTGCAGGGAACTATTTATCCTGACAGGATTGAATCAGGAAGTTCCCAGAACTCTGCCGTTATAAAGACTCATCACAATGTCGGTGGAATACCTTTGAATGTAAAATTTAAGAAAATAGTAGAGCCTTTGAAAGAACTTTATAAAGATGAAGTACGCAGGGTTGGGAAAAAGTTAAATTTACCGCCTTTTATTATTAACAGACAGCCGTTTCCGGGACCCGGTTTAGCGGTCAGGATTATTGGAGACATTACTAAAGAGCGGTTGGAATTGCTCAGGGAAGCGGATGCAATTGTCAGATATGAACTTGATAGAAGTAAATTAAAATTATGGCAATATTTTGCGGTTTTGACGAATACTTATACTACCGGGGTTAAAGGGGATAGTCGTGCGTATGGATATACGATTGCCATTCGCGCCGTGGATTCCCGTGAAGCTATGACTGCGAAGTTTGTGGATATTCCTTATGAAATACTTGAAAGAATGTCGACAAGAATAACTAATGAGTTGACAGGAGTTAATCGTGTTGTATATGATATAACACATAAGCCACCTGCAACCATTGAGTGGGAATGAATTTAAATTTTAGATTGTGGATTTTGGATTGCGGAATAAACAGAAAACAAAAAAGGTTGAAAACTAATAAACAAAAGAGACTTTGGATTTGAGATATGTGTCTTGGAATACCTGTAGAAGTCGTAAAAATAAACGATGAGGAAACTGCGCTTATTGAATTGACGGGTGTGCAGAAAGAAATCAATATTCAGCTTGTTCCTCAGGTCAAAATCGGTGACTGGGTTATTCTACATGCCGGTTTTGCCATAGAGATAATAGATGAAAAAGAAGCAGAAAAAACGTTAGACAGTTTTAGAGAATTAATGGAAGCAAGTAAAGCAGCAACAAAAAACAGGGGGGAAAATGGTTTGTGAAAGTAAGAATGTAAAAAGTTTTCTGAAGAAAACATTATTAGCGATTGTTTTTGGTTTGATTGTTATGCCGGTATATGCAAGCGGACCTGATACTTTATGGACAAGAATTTATGGCGGGGATGAATGGGATTGGGGAAATTGCATACAGGAGTGTTCAGGAACGGGTGGATATATAGTTACCGGAGGAACGTGGTCATTTGGGGTGGGGAAATCGGATGTTTATCTTGTGAGGACAAATTCATCAGGCGATTCGGTTTGGGCAAAGAACTACGGATGGACAGATTATGAAGAAGGACGTTGTGTGCAAAAATGTGGCGGAGGATATATAATTGCAGGTGAAATAGGAAGTCTATCTACGGATGTGCTTTTATTGAAAGTCAATGAGGATGGCGATTCGTCATGGGCCGTAACTTTTGGCGGAAGTCAAAGTGAGTTTGGACGTTCAATTCAAGTTTGTAATGATGGAAGTTTTATAATTGCAGGGTATACGAATTCTTTTGGCGCAGGTAAAAATGACGTGTACGTTATAAAAGCAAACTCTTTTGGAGATACGATATGGACAAGGACTTTTGGAGGAGCAGAAGACGATTATGGTTATTCCATAGCGAAATGCGCAGATGGTAATTTTGTAATTGCAGGTTCCAGCAGAGTTACTACTTATGATGATGTTTATCTTATAAAAATAAGTTCAAGCGGAGATACGGTATGGACAAGGACTTTTGGAAAGAGCAACAATGATTGTGCGTATGATGTTAAGCAATGTGGTGATGGTGGGTTTATTCTTACGGGATATACGAAAACAGGAAGCGAAAAGGTATATTTGATAAAAACAAATTCGACCGGGGATACTCTATGGACAAGGATTTATGGTAAAACCGGGGATGACAGGGGATATTCTGTCCGGGAATGTAGTGATAATGGATTTGTCATTAGTGGATATACTTCGACTTTAGGTGGCACATGGGAAGACGTTTATGTTATAAAGACGAATTCCACCGGGGATACTTTGTGGACAAGAACTTTTGGAAAGAACGGAGACGATAGAGGAAATTCTATTGTACAATGTTCGGATAACGGGTATGTAGTTGCAGGGGTAGGAGAGTATTTTACTTCCGGGCAAACAGATATGTATATCATAAGAATGGGTTCAGTGGGAATAAAAGAAATTGACAAAAGCATATCTAATAATTATGTATTATATCAAAACTATCCTAATCCGTTTTCGGATGGGACTGTTATTGAGTATAAAGTGCCGAACAAGAGTAATGTAGCGATAAAGGTTTATAGTTTAGCAGGGAAATTGATAAAAACTATTTTAAATGGAGAAGTAGCGGCAGGTTCGCATACTGTATCTTTGGATAAAAGGGATATGAAATCAGGTATTTATTTTTATAGTCTTGAGGTTGGAAATTATAAAGAAACAAGGAAATTGACTGTATTAAAATAATAGGGGGGTATATGCGCAGAATTCTTTTATTAGTATTGGTTGTGTTAGTAGCCGGTGGTTGTGCGCCAAAAAGAAAAGAGCCACAGTGTATTATTAAGGGTAGAGTTAGAATTGGTAAGGACCCGGCAGCTAATGCTAAGGTAATGGTTGACATTTGCAAGGGGTTGGATTGGCTTTCAGATACAAAATGGGAGACAACAACAGATAAATGGGGTTCATATAAAATTATAATCCCCCTTGATTGGTTTTCTTGCAGTTACAGGATAAGAGTTTCAGCTGTAGATACCATTATTCTTAAATATACTGATTATTATGGGCATTATGATAAACTGGTATATCGGTATATAACGAATTATAAACATGGCGTGATAAAATGGGCTGTGGACAAGAAAGATTTCAAGATTACGGAGAAGGATAGGCTTATTAGCGAAGATGAACGAATGAAGAGAGAAGGTTTGAAAGAAAAACGAATGAATGATTAATAAATTAAAAAGAAAAAGGCTTCATCCAAAAGGTGAAGCCTTTTTTTATTCTGGGGGGATTAAGTTTTTTAAATACGCCCCAGATTTTTCCTTGACATTGTTTTAATTTTATGTAAAACCTACAAATTATGATGTTATTGATTTTATCAATCGCGATTCCTTTGTTTGGTTCGGCTTTATGTTTAGTTCTTAAACCTCGCGCAAGAGAAGCGTGTGCTATCGTATTGGTTGCTGTTTCTTTTATTCTAACTGTTTTGCTTATTCCTGCTGTTATGAATGGGCAAACATACTGGATATCGCTATTAAATGCGGATTTTTTCAGTGTAAGTTTTGAATTGGATAAAATTGGACTTGTATTTGCGCTTATGTTTTCACTTCTTGGGTTAGTTGCGCTTATTTACTCGGTAAATTATATAAAAGAAAATGCCAACGAATATTATTTCATAACTACATTATTAATTGGTTCGCTTATGGGAGTGGCGTATTCCAATAACCTTATTTTGCTTTATGTTTTTTGGGAGATTGCGGCATTCTGCACCTGGCGTCTTATTGGTTTTACGAGAAAAGCTGCGAACATTAAAATTGCCGATAAATCATTTATGATGACTTTATTGGGGTCATCACTGATGTTATTAGGGTTTATATTTATTTACCTTCAAAAAGGGACGCTTGACCTTGATTTATTGAGAGGACAGACTCTTGATTCCCCGGAATTGATATTTAATCTTATTTTTCTTGGGTTAATTGCGAAATCCGTGTGCCTGCCGATATATACATGGCTTCAGGATGCTCATCCTGTTGCACCGTCGCCTTCATCTGCGTTACTTTCCGGGATAATTACAAAAATCGGAGTTCTTGCGTTTGCAAAGATATGGGTTAGTACGTTTAATTACACTGCCCAGTGGGTTATTCCTCTTGCCATAATTTCATCTATTATTGCGGGTGGAGCAGCGCTTGTATCTAGCGATATGAAGAAGATAATAGCGTATTCTACCATATCCCAGATTGCTTATATTTTATTCGGGTTTGCGCTGTTAAATGAGTTTTCAACAAATGCGGCGTTGCTTTATGCTTTTGCCCATGCTCTTGGAAAAGGTGGTTTATTTCTTGGCGCCGGAGTTGTAGAAAAGTATTTTCATACAAGGGATATTCGTAAATTAGGTGGTTTTATTAAAGTGAGTCCGATTACAGGAATAGGGTTTTTGTTCTGCGCAGCTTCCATTGCAGGAATACCTCCGTTTGGCGGATTCTGGGCGAAATTGATGATAATTATGGGACTTCTAACTGCCGGACACATATGGATTGCAGTGTTGGCGATTTTCTCTGCAATGTTAACTTTGTTCTATATATGGCGTTTATTTGATGCAGTATTTGTTGGAGATTTGAAACAAAAATTTGATATTACTCTGAGTAAGACTATGGTTACCTGTGTTCTTATATTAGGAATATTATCCTTATTGATAGGTCTTTTTGTATCAAGGTTTCTTTTGTTGGTGAAGTAAATCCTCGAAATAGGGCGTAAAAGTTAAATCCAAATTTCAAACCACTGCAGTGCGTTGCTTTGCGTTCCGGAATGTAGATTTTGCAACAAACTCTGGACTATAGTATTAAGGACTATCAGCAGAGTTTGTAAAAAATCACTTGCAATGTTTAAAAACTTTAAGTATATTAAAAAATTATGAGTTTAAAAGAAGATAAAATTCTATCTGCGCTTAATCCACAACAACTTGAGGCAGTAACTTTTGGAGAAGGTCCCTTATTGATTATTGCAGGCGCAGGAACAGGAAAAACTCGTGTAATTACTCACCGTATATCATACCTTATTTCTTCAAAGAAAGCAAAACCGAGTGAAATTCTTGCGCTTACTTTTACTGATAAAGCGGCGGAAGAAATGGAAAGACGGGTTGATTCATTGGTCCCTTATGGATGGGTTGGAACTAAAATCAGCACTTTTCATTCTTTCGGGCAAAGGTTAATCAGGGAATTTGCGTTTGAATTAGGGATAAACCCGGATTTTAAAGTGTTATCAACTACGGAATTGCTCTTTCTCTTAAAGGAAAAACTGTTTGAGTTCCCGTTGAATTATTTTCGTCCGCCATCCAATCCTACAAAATATTTATACGCTTTTTTGAATTTAATTTCAAGGGTAAAAGATGAGGATGTAAACGTGGAAGAGTATTTAAAATATGCGAAAACTAATTTAGACATTAATAGGGAGACTGAATTGAAAGAAGGATTTACAAGACAAGTTGAGATTGCCAACTGGTATCAGAGTTATGAAGAATTACTAAGGAATACGGGATATGTAGATATTCAAGATTTAATAGCTTTACCGATAAAGCTTTTCCGTACCAGACCGAGTATATTAAAGCGTGTTCAATCGCAGTTTAAGTATATATTAGTAGATGAATTCCAGGATACTAATTATGCGCAATTCCAGTTTCTTAAGTTTTTAGCAGGCGAAAATCCTAATTTGACCGTAGTTGGTGATGATGACCAGTCTATTTATAAATTTCGAGGCGCCTGTCTTTCGAATATTTTAGGGTTCAAAACGACTTATCCCGATACCCATACCGTTATTCTAAACAGGAATTACCGCAGTCTTCAATCCATTCTTGACGTTGCGCATAGACTTATTACGTTTAATAATCCGTATAGGTTGGAAACAGAGTTAAAAATCGACAAATCCATTATTGCTGATTCAAAAAGCAAGCGTAATGGAGTGAAATACTGTCAGTATCCTACTGTTTCGGAAGAAGCGGACGCGATAGTTGACTATATTATAGAAAACGTTGCAAAAGGATATAAATACAGTGATTTTGCGATACTTGTTCGGACTAACGGCGGAGCGGCGCATTTTTTGGATGCTTTGAATTTGAAAGGAATCCCGTGGCTTTCGGATGGGGGAGAGAGTCTTTACGATAGGGAAGAGGTAAAAGTTTTACTTAATTTTCTACGCGTAATCAGTAATTCTTCCGACAGCCAGGCTTTATATGATGTTATAAGTTCCCCTGCATATAAACTTAATTCGCCTGACCTTTATAAATGTATGAGTTTTGCTCATTTGCGTCACTTAAGTTTATATGATGCTTTGAATAAAGAGTTAGAAATCTCTGAAAAGGGAGCAGTTATTATTAAAAAGTTTTTGAATGATTTTGAGTTTTTTAGCAAATTAGCTTCGGTTAATTCGGTTAGTAAAGTTCTTTACGAGTTTCTTGTCCGGACGGGGTGGCTTAACAGTCTTGTTGCAAAGCCTTCAATAGAGACGGAAATTCGTATGAAAAACATTTCGGAGTTTTTCAAATTAGTTGAATATATAATGGATGTGATTTCAAACAACAAATTACCTTTTGTCATAAATTATATAGACAGTTTAATTTCATTGGGAAGCAGCCCTCCGTGTGCGCAGGCGGATTTTGATGCCGAAGCAGTGCGTATTCTAACCGTCCACAAAGCAAAAGGACTTGAGTTTAAGGTTGTTTTTTTACCTGCGCTTGTAACGGATAATTTCCCTCATTATAAAATGCCTACACTGGTAGAGATACCTTTGGAGTTGATAAAAGAGCAGATGTTGCAGTTGTCGGAAGAGGAGATTCATTTACAGGAAGAACGGCGGTTATTTTATGTAGGGTTGACGAGAGCAAAAGAAACACTGATTTTAAGTTCCGGGGTAGATTACGGTGGAAAGCGGGAAAAGAAACTTTCCCAGTTCGTTATGGAGACCTTGGATATACCAAAAGCAGAGCTTATGACTGAGAAAGCCGAGACTCTTAAAAAAATATCGAGATATAAAGATGTTAAAGCAATACAGTTGAATTTGCTCAAAGATATTCAGCTGGTTGAACTGTCAAGTACCGGCATAGATGATTGGTTAAGTTGTCCGCGTAAATACTGGTATTTGCACTGGCTCAGAATTCCGACCCCGAAACATCATGCAATGATTTACGGAGGCTCGGTTCACAAGGCAATAGAATCTTACTTGAAATACAAAAAATCAGGAAGAACGTTATCATTAGAAGCTACTATTCGTGTTTTTGAGTCTTCGTGGGAGAGCGAGGGGTTTATTTCAAGGGAACACGAGGATGAACGTTATCAAAAAGGAAAAGAAGTTATAAGACAATTCTGGGAACAGGAAGAGCAATCCGGCGGGAGTCCTTTATATGTGGAAGAAGAATTTTCATTTATTTGTGACTACGTCAAAGTAAGAGGACGCTGGGACAGGGTAGATGAAGGCGGGATAATAATAGATTATAAAACGGGGGATGTTAATACTATTATTAAAGCAAACCAGCGGGTGCGCGGGAGCGTGCAACTGCCGGTTTATGCGCTAGCGTATTTTGAAAGATTTAAAAATGTACCGAGCCGGGTAGAGTTTCATTTTGTTGAAGGTGGGGTAATTGGAGAGTTAAAAGATATTCCAAAGAAGATAGAAAAAACGCGGGATACGATTAAAATAGTGGCAGATGGAATAAGGTCAGGTGATTTTGATACGCGTCCAAGTTATCCCGGGGTATGCGAGTATTGTTCGTGCAAAACACTATGTCCTTATAAGAAATAGAAAACAGAAGAAATTCATAAAAAAGTAAATTTTATATAATAAAGAATGTTAGCTATGCTTCAGGAAATTTTTTATTTCGTTGTGTGTCCCGGCAATGATAAATTCTACGAGATTTTTCTGAAAACGAAACATTACCCTGTCTTTTAGGGTTACTCTAATTTCCCAATAATCCCCTTTGAAACACTTTAACCCCAACCCTTTGGGCTTTATGTGGTTTTCAAAAAAATCTATAGTTCTTAAAACTGCTTCTTTTACTTTTTCTTTTCTTGAGGAATCCAGTCGTTTTATACCAAATCGCTATTAAAATGATAACCTATTAAACTCAGGATAACAAATGGTTATATGAGCTTATTGGTATCTAACCGGATAAGAATCCCTAAGGGCTATTGCCCAGGGCTTCGTATCAAACAGACTGGATAGGAATCCCTAATCGCTATTGCTCAAGGGCTTTCTATAATTCCAAGTAAGCTAATAAAGACTGGATAAGTTAGAGTAACGCTCCTTCGTCACGAACTCTAACTAAACAGATTGTTAGCAACTTGGTATTACAGAATGGTCAAAAGAAGGCTTAAATTCAAATTTCATAGAGCAAGTAGATGCTTCTTTGCTTGTTTAGGAGTTGAATACGATTTTCCTTTTTGATTCGCTATTTTTTCAAGTTTTTCCAATTCATCTGTAGAAAATGAAGTTTTTGTTTCTAATTCGTCTAATAATCTTTCTACTGCTTTTGAAATCAACCATGATTTTGAACGTTCTTCCTGCGCACAAAAATCGTTTACCCTCTGCAATAGACCTTTTTCAAGAGTAGTTGACACATGAATACAATTTCTCATTTTACACCCCCAAGTATTAACTTTTATCATTAAGTATTAATAGTATTAATCTTGTCAAATGATTTTTGGGGATTACCTAAAGATATAACAAAACTGTTGGAGTAATAGATAAAATAGGATATTTGAAACTTGGAGAGTATGTTCAATGGGCAGGGCAGGGGCATTTTTGGGGTGTAAAATATAACTTGACTGAATGAAAGTTTATTAATAAGGTATTAATAGTTATGAAAAACCTTAATAAGATTGAAAAAAATAAAGGTCTTTTTGATAAAATCTCCGGTTTAATTGAACTGGCAAAAAGAAAAATTGCTGTTACAATTAATGAAGAAATGGTTATTCTTTATTGGAATATTGGTAAAAATATAAGGGAAGAAATAATAAAATCTGATAGGGCAGAATATGGAAAACAAATAGTGCAATCACTGACTGCACAATTAGTTCCTGTTTATGGAAGAGGATTTTCAAAACGGAACTTATGGTATATGATTCAGCTATATGAAGCATACCCAATCTTCCGTGCACTACTTGGAGAATTTGAAGGATTAGGCTGGACACATATAATAACCATTTTGCCTATAAAAGATAACCTAAAACGGAGATTTTATGCTACTTTATGCATAAAAGAACACTGGAGTACCCGCACACTTCAGGAAAGAATAAACAGTATGCTTTATGAAAGGACTGCATTATCACAACTTCCGGAGAAAACCATTAAAAACCAATTGAGTGAATTGAAAGAAAAAGATAAGATAACCCCGGAATTAGTTTTTAGAGACCCCTATGTCCTTGATTTCCTTGAACTCAACGATACTTATAGTGAAAAAGATTTGGAAAAAGCAATATTGAATACTCTGGAAAAATTTATTCTTGAATTAGGAAAAGATTTCTATTTTGTTGCAAGACAAAAAAGGATTACTGTTGATAATGAAGACTATTATATTGATTTGCTATTTTATCATAGAAAACTTAGATGTTTTGTTGTGATAGATTTAAAACTTGGCAAGTTTAAGGCAGAATATAAAGGTCAGATGGAACTTTATTTAAGATACATAGAAAAATATGAAATGGATGAAGACGAAAATCCGCCTGTTGGAATTATTCTTTGTTCTGAAAAAGGAAAAGAGCAGATTGAGTTATTATTTTTACCGCAAGATAGGATAAAAATTGCTGAATATTTAACCAAATTACCACCAAAAGAATTGTTTGCAAAAAAGTTACATAAAGCAATGTTGACCACACATGTGAAATTAGAAGACAGTAAATAACCCCATCAGGACGAGGCATTCTGTCTGATTTTTAGTAGAAATGATTATATTAATGATTTTTTGTTATATTAGTAACCCTTCCGATTGGCAACTATTAAGGAATATGCGGGTGGTGAATTCCATCAGTGCAGGGAACAGGTATGTTTATTTTGCGGGAGAAGGGATATTAAGATATGATAAGCTTTTTCAAAAGTATGAAGTCCCGGTTTCAAGAGATGCTCTTCCATTGGATATTAAATTAATTCAACAGGATATTTATACGGGAGAAGTCTGGTTTACTACACCTAAAGGGCTTGGTAAATATACGCCTACTTTTGAGAATTATAAGTTTATAGATATGAATAATATCGCAGGAGTATGTTCTCTTGGGGTTTCAGATAGATATATATATTTACGAAACGGGAATAAATACATTAAAGTTGATAAATTTTCGGGGTCTTCGGATTTTACGGATTCGGTGCCTAAACAAATAAGTTGGGAACCTAAAAATTCTCCGCAGGAGTATTCGTGGTTGGCACCGTGGTATACAATGGATAAATCTCTTAACAGGTATCCCGTTGTTTGTTCGGAAGTAGATGAACAATTCTTGTGGGTAGGCACTTCCGGGGACGGGATTTATAAATACAGTGCCGCGGGCTTTAATTTACTGGAACATTGTTTATACGGGTTTCCTTCAGGACGAATAATGTCGTTGTTTAAAACGGGAGATACTTTATGGTTTGGTGCTTTATCAGAGATAGGAAATTATGCTATCGGACAGGGGGCTTTTAGTTCGTATCTGTTTTCCAACACAATCAATCTTTTGAATTCGGAAATTACGGCAATGGCTTTTAATGATAAATATATGTGGTTTGGCAGCCAAATAGGAGTTTCACAGTTTAATAAATCAAGAAATATATGGTATAATTTTATAGAAGCGAGTGATGTATTTTCGCTTGCGGTAAAAGGAGACGAGTTGTGGATTGGGACTAATAGCGGGTTGTTAAAATTGACTAATGGCTATATGGGAACGGTAATTAAAAATATCTGCGTGAACGATGTAGCGGTTTGTTCTACGGTGGTATGGATAGCTACTGATAGGGGTGTATTTTCTTTGAATGATACAGGCTGGGTTCAGTTTAATGACCCAGATAAAATTATGAGTCATGGGGTTTATAGGTTATTATTTGACGAATACGGAAAATGGTTTGGTGCTAAACAAGGTTTATTGGTATATAAAAAAGATAATAATTGGGATAGGTTTAATTATCCTACGGTTTTGCCGGGCGAGAGAATTATGTGTTTTGGAACGGATGAAAATACGCTTTATGTTGGGACGGATAGGGGAGTAGGGGTTTTTAATAAGAACAGCAAGTCGTGGAACAGGTATGACGAAAAAAATTCGTATATGAATGGGATTGTTTATTCCGTTGTTGTGGATAAAGGTTATGTATATTTTGGAACGGATAACGGGATTGTAAAGTTGAAGAAATAGAGATATTAGGTTGTGGATTTAAGTTTTTTTAAGTGGTTTCTGACATCAAGATAGTCAATGTTATAGAGGTATATTTCTTCAAAGGCATTAATTGCTTTCTCAGCGTAACCTAAAGTTTCATAAGCTATAGCAAGTCCATATTTCAGAGTATAATAATCATCATTTGACTTGTTTTCTTCCTCAAGTGCGCGATTAAAGGCATTAATGGCAACATCGGGTTTATCCTTTTTTAAGAAGCAGTACCCGAGTTCTTTTAAGGATCTCAATCTTTCCTGTTGAGTAGATGTTGAGAGCTGGAATTCTTTTATTGCAGCATCATAGAAACCCAGGTTTTTGTATTCCAATCCAATTTTGTAATGGTCTCTTTTTTGGGGAGTATTCGTTGCTACTTTAATTTCGTTTATAGCGTGAAGAAGTAATTGAAAATCTTTTTCGTTATCTAGGGGATTACTATCATCTTGTGCTTTTGTGGGAGGAGGAGAGCTTCTTGTCATTGTATGTCTGGGAACATTTTCAGGGGTATTAGTCTTAAATGGGGGAGTAGTTTGAGGGGGAATATTGGTTTTAACCGGTATAGAAATTTCAGGCTCTTTTTTTGTAGGCGGGGCAGGAGATTCCGAGTATGAAGAAGTTGGTTCTGGAATTTTTACAGGGGCGTTTTGTGGTTCATATGCCTTTTCATATTCAGGGGTAACAATTTTTTCTATTATTGGCTCCGGTTGTTTTTCAAGAGTTGGGGAATCTGTTCTGCTATCAGCGGAAGTCGAGAATATTGAATCTAGTTCGTTGTCGTGAATGTTAGATTTTTTATAATAGTCTTCTACTTCTACTTTTAATTTTTGGTCACTTGAAAGTAAGGACATAAGTTTTCTATAGTGGACAGGTTTTTTTAGTGGCCCTCTGTTTTTGGAATTGGACTGGAGATAATGCTTAAAAGCTTCTGCAGCTTCATTTAATAAACCTATTTCTGCATAAAAGACGGCAAGATTAAAGTATAATTCTGTATATCCCGGGATAAGTCGGAGAGCTTTTTTACATACTGCAATACCATTTTCAAATAATCCTTCGGTTTCGTAGAGGTCAATAGCTCTTAAATATTCTGGAAGGGCGTCATTTAAGCTACTCATACGGACATAAACATCTCCTATGAGGTTGTATATATTAGGATCTTCGCTTTCTTCTAAGAGTTCACGGTATAAGGCGATAGCTTTTTCCCATTCACCGATTACTACATAAGCGCGAGCTTCTCTTTCGACCTGAATTCTTTTAAGCATATTCATTTTTTAGTTTATTTTTGTGTAAGTGTCAAGAAAAAACAGAAAACGGAGAAATTTCGCTGTAATGAAATACTGAATCAAGAGAAAGTAAGAGATAAAGGACATAGATAGTATTCACGAATGCGGACGGGCACGAATGGGCACGGATTATACATAAAATTTGAACATTTTTGAGGTTTAAGTGTTTGAAAGTTAATAAGTATTTTGAAAATTTTCCTTGACTTATAGAAAAAATTAGCTAAAGTAAAAAACTTAATTTATGTTTAATAGACTGTATAACAATTTCAATAAGCCGTAAAAAAGAGGTTATTCATGTTTAATAAAGCTTTAGTGATTTGTGCAATGCTAGTTGTTTTTTCTGCAAGTTGTAAAAAAAATGATAGTAAAGTATTAGCGAAAGTTGGGAAATCTGTTCTTACGGAAGAACAATTTTATTCTCTTATTCCACCGGAATATGCTGCTTCTTTAGGCATAGACCAGAAAAAAGAGTTGGTAAAGATGTGGATTAATACGGAACTTTTATATGAAGGAGCGGTGAAATCCAAACTTAATAAAGAAGCAGATGTGAAGTTAAAACTTGTTACTTTACAGAAGCAAATGTTGGCAAATGATTACCTTGAAAAGTATTTGTCCAAAATAAGTGGTATAACCGAACAGGATGTAAAGAGGTATTTTGATGAAAGAAAAGATTATTATAATACCGAAAGGGAAATTGCACAAATAATACTGAGAGATGAGGCAGAAGCGAATAAGATTATGTCTCAACTCAGAGAAGGGTTTGATTTCTCCAAGCTTGCGAAAGAATATTCTATTGATTCCAAATCTGCCGTTAATGGTGGTGTAATGGGCTATGTCCGAGCGGGAGATCTTTCTATCCCGGAGTTAGAGGATGCATTATTTTCGTTAAAAGAAATTGGTGCAGTGAGTGCTCCTATCCGGACGATGTATGGGTATCATATAATAAAACTACTTGGAACGAAGCCAATTAAGGATGGGGAAGTAACTTATGAAAATATGAGAGAAAAGATTCATAATGCGCTTACTGTCCCGAGAAGAAATGCAGCAGTAGACTCTTTATTATTGGGGCTTCGCAAAGACGTAAAGGTAGTAGAAAATTATGATTTGTTAAAATAGGAGATTAAATGGGAGTGAATTTAAAAGAAGAATATACTAAAAACATTGTTCCGAAATTGATGAAGCAACTTAAATATACTAATGCCTATGAAGTTCCGGAATTAAAAAAGATTACGATAAATATGGGAATCGGGGAAGCCGTTCAGGAACCGAAAATACTTGATGAAGCGTGTGAACAATTAGCTACGATAACAGGACAGCGTCCCTTAATAACACAAGCGCATAAATCAATATCTTCTTTCAAGTTAGTGAAAGGTAAGGCGATTGGTTGTAAAGTAACATTAAGAAAAGAGCGTATGTATGAGTTTTTAGAAAGGTTAGTAACTTTTGCTCTTCCCCGTGTTCGTGACTTCAGGGGATTAAATCCTGATTCTTTTGATAAAAAGGGAAATTACAGTTTTGGGATTGTAGAGCAGAATATATTTCCTGAAATTTCTTATGATAAAGTAAAACTTGTTTTAGGTATGGATGTAACATTTACAATTAGATGTAAACATAGAGAGGATTCATTAGAGCTATTAACCGCTTTTAATATCCCATTTAAGAAATCTTATGGCAAAAAAGTGTCTGGTAATAAAACAAAAAAGGGCAGCTAAGTATAAAACCCGTCGTTATCAACGCTGTCAGCTATGCGGTCGCCCAAGAGGTGTTTATAAGAAGTTTGGGCTATGCAGGATTTGCTTCCGACAACTTGCACTTCGTGGTCAAATTCCGGGTGTAAGGAAAGCAAGCTGGTAGAGTTCACTAAATAATGAAATTAGTAGTCTCTGTTTCTCCTCATATACATAGGGATATATCTATCCCCCGTATAATGTATACGATAATAATTGCATTAGTGCCTGCTTTTATATGGTCGATATGCTCATTTGGTATTCGCGCATTATGGCTTGTTATTGTTTCTTGTGGAGTGGCGTGTTTAACGGAAGCGATAGTTCAAATACTTATAAAAAAAAGACGAACTTATTTTGATGGAAGTGCGATATTGACAGGGATGTTACTTGCATTTAATTTACCCGTGAAAGTTCCTTTCTGGATACCAATAGTGGGAGTTATTTTTGCCATAGTCGTTGCGAAGCAAGCTTTCGGCGGATTAGGGTATAATTTTATAAATCCTGCTCTTGCCGGGCGAGCTTTTATAGTGGCTTCGTGGCCACAGGCAATGAGTGGTTTATGGTCGGCACCTAAATTTGGAGCTATAAGTGATATGAATGTAATTACAAATGTGGCTCCATTAGGGGTATTAAAAGTAAACTCAGGAAATCCTGCAATAGTATCAATGTTAAACTCAGGAGACTCAATTAAAAATTTATTTTTAGGGGTATGTGGAGGAACATTAGGTGAAGTGTCCTCTTTTTTTCTATTGCTTGGAGGAATTTTTCTCATAGCAATGAAATATATTGATTGGCGTATTCCATTGGCATATATAGGCACTGTAGGAATTTTAATGCAGATGTTTTATATGTTTGGGATAACTCCCGTGAATGGTATTTTTCATATTCTTGTGGGGGGATTATTTCTCGGGGCGTTTTTTATGGCTACGGATTATGTAACATCTCCTATAACTCGTGAAGGGAGGTGGGTCTTTGGCGTAGGATGTGGAATCATAACTGTGCTTATCAGACTATGGGGAGCGCAACCTGAAGGCGTCTGTTATGCAATTTTGATTATGAATTGTTTTGTCCCGTTAATAGAAAGGGCATTAAAACCAAAAATATTTAAGCAAATTAAAATCTTATCTTGACAATTATAAAAATTTGGACTATTTAAGGAGGTAAAATTATATGAAACTATTACCATTTAAAATGCCTCAAGCGGTAGAAGTGGAAAAATCTACTGATGAATACGGTAAGTTTATTTTTTCTCCTCTTGAACCTGGTTTTGGTATGACAATAGGAAATTCGCTGAGACGTATTCTTCTATCATCGATACAAGGAGCGGCTATTTCAGCCATTAAATTCGATAATGTTCCGCATGAATTTTCTACAATTCCCGGTGTTTATGAAGATATGTCTCAAATCATTCTTAATCTAAAGAAAATAAACATAAAATTGATAAATAAACTGGAGAAAAAGCTTTCTCTCAAAATAAATAAAAAGGGAGAAATAAAAGCAGGAGATATTAAGGAAGATAGTGAATGTGAGATAATAAATCCCGAACAGCTTATTTTGACGGTTACGGATGATATAAAAGATTTCAGTGCGGAACTTTTTGTTACTACCGGAAGAGGCTATGTGGCCGCAGAATTTTTGAAGAAAGAATCCGAAGTAGGTTTAATTTATTTAGATGCATTTTACTCCCCGGTTCGCAGAGTTAAATATAAGATTGATCATACAAGAATTGAACGGAGAACCGACTATGATAAATTAATTTTAGAGGTATGGACAAATGGACAGATGATTCCTGAGGATGCAGTTTCATTGGCGTCTACAATTGCAAATGACCATTTTAACATATTTACTTTATTAAGAAAAGAAGAAGAGATTGAAAGAGTTCAGGAAATGGATGAAACAGAGAAAAAATTAAGGGATACTCTTGCAATAAGGATAGATGGACTCGAGCTTTCGGTAAGAGCTCATAATTGTTTAAAGGCTGCTGAGATTGGAACATTGGGAGATCTTGTTCAGAAGACTGAAGCGGATATGTTACAATATCCTAATTTTGGTCGCAAATCGTTAGCGGAGCTTATTGAATTATTGGCTAGATATAACCTTATATTTGGAGCAAAACTTCCATTTAAGATAGGAGAAAATGAGACACGGGAATAAAGTAAAAAAATTAAATCGCACAAAATCTCACAGAGAAGCAACGCTGTTTAATTTGATGAGAAATGTTTTCACACATTACGGGATTGTAACTACCATTTTAAAAGCCAAAGAATCAAGTAAGGTTATAGACAGGACGCTTACATTTGCCAAAAAGGGAGATGCCAGTCGTTATGAGTTGAATAAAATATTGAGAAATGATAAAAAGATAATAAAACATCTTTTGACGGCTATTGTTCCTAAACTTGGTGAACGTAAGAGTGGCTTTACAAGAATAGTTAGGTTGCCGCCTCGCAAAGGTGATGGAGCACAGCTTGCATTCATTGAACTGTTAGGGTTTGATGAAGAAAGAAAGAAAAAGATAGACGCAAGAGAAACTAAACGGAAAGAAAAAGAAGAAAAAAGACTCAAGGGTGAAGCAGTATAGGTCTCAAGCGTAGATGTTTTGATTTTGTGTGCCACAGTTTGACTTCAGGAAAAACTAAACTATTACCTTTAATTATCAGGAGGTTAATTATGAAAAAGATAGCTTTTGGATTGGTGCTGATTATTTTGGGAGCAACCCGGGTATTTCCAATAAGCGTGGGTGTTAAAGTTCCATTTAATGGATTGCATAAAACAGCGACAAGTTCAAACGGAAATCAATACTGGTTCGGTGGAGGCGTCTCTATTGAAGGTAATTTCTTTTTTTTGAATCGTAAATTTAATTGTCCTCAATGTGGAAAAGAATATACAAAAATGTTCAGTGCAATACCTACTTTTGGTATTGAATTCAATTACAATTATGAAACAAGCAGCGGTAATGATACTAGCGTAACTACTTATGAATCAATTAAATATAAAGAGACAGGTAATGTATTTTCTTTGCTGGTAAAATATTATTTTCCTTTAGAAGAAGAAGCTAAATGGTGTCCTTTTGTGTCTTGTGGCCCTAAATTTAGAATGTATGATAAAGAGATAACAGTAAATGACAGTTCTTCTACTACTCCTATTACGGAAATGAAATTTATGGCTCCTGTAGGAGTTGAGTATAGAATCAGTGAGAAGACCAGATTTATCTGCTTTGGAGAGCTAAGTTTTAATTTCGGCGCTAATGGGAATAGTGCTCAAACTAGTTATGGCAGTATATTTTATGGTTTAGGTGTAGGAATTAAACAAACTTTATAAGCAGCAAGTATAATATAAATGTCAGGACAATCTGCTAATTTTGTGGATTTTTAGTGCTTTTCCGGTATCAACATCAATTTCTATAATTGCCCCGTTTAAATTACCTTCTCCTTTGGCAGGTTTAAATTCTACAGGAATACCGGTAATGAAATGTTGGATATATAGTTCTTTGACTATTCCACTTATTGAATCTTGTACTCCTGTCATTCCTACGCTTGATATATAAGCAGTTCCGCCAGGCATAATTTTTTCGTCATTAGTTTGTGCCGTTGTATGTGTTCCAATTACTGCCGATACTTTACCGTCTATCCAGTAGCTAAAAGCCTGTTTTTCTGCAGTAGTTTGAGCATGGAAGTCAACAATAATTATTTTAGTGGAAGAACTAAGCTTTTCTATTTCCGAAAGTCCTGTTCTGAAAGGACAGTCAATATTGGCAAGAAAAGCTCTTCCGAGCAAGTTTATTACTGCTATGCCTTCAGGATAAATAGCGCTACCGATACCAGGAACGCCGGGCGGATAATTTAACGGTCGCAATATTGAGCATTTTGCCATGGTAGAATTTGAAGTAGAATTAGTCGTAAGAAATTCTATCATTTCCTGTTTTCCCCACACTCTTTCGCCTGTAGTTATGCAATTTACACCACTATCCGTCAGAAGCAAAGCATCTTCAGGCGTAATACTATTTGCGCTTTTACTTGCGCATTCAGCGTTTGCAATGACAAAATCTATAGTATGTTCTTTTATCAGGGCAGGAAGTTTTTTTATGACGATTTCTTTGCCAGTGGTACCTATTATATCACCTACAAATAATATTTTCATTATATGTTAAATGTAGAATACTGGAATAATGAAAAAAATCAAGAAAAAATTGACTTTTATAAGAATATATATAAAATAAAAAATATGAAAATAGGTATTCTTGGAGCAGGAAACTGGGGAACCACACTGGCGATAATGCTTAGTGATAAAGCAGATGTAAGTTTGTGGACGATAGAAAAAATAGAAAACAGGGAAAATACTAAATATTTACCCGGCTACAAAATACCAGATAAAGTAAATATTACTTATGATTTTAATGACGCAATAGACTCTTGTTCTATTATTATTTTTGCTGTTCCTTCACAGGTGATGCGAGATGTGGCAAAATTATTATATAAAAAAACAAATGCCGTGTTATTGTGTGTTTCAAAAGGTTTAGAAAAAACTACGCTTAAAAGGATGTCAGAAGTTTTATTGGAAGAAACCGGAGTTCCGGAAGACAACATTTGTGTTCTTGCAGGCCCGAGTATAGCAAGAGAGGTAATTCGCGGTATCCCGACGAGTTGTGTTTGTGCGTGTAAGAACGAAGAGAATGCAAAATTAGTGCAAAGCATTTTGAATGCTAAAACATTCAGGGTTTATACGAGTTCGGATGTGATTGGTGCGGAGCTTGGAGGAGCATTAAAAAATATAATTGCCATAGCATCCGGTATTTGTGATGGATTGGGCCTTGGAGCCAATACTAAAGGGGCGTTACTTACAAGAGGAATAAGGGAAATTATTCGTTTAGGTGTAGTTATGGGCGCAAATACTGATACATTTTCTGGGCTTTCAGGTATAGGAGACCTTATAACTACATCGTTCAGCACGGATTCACGTAATCATAGAGTAGGAGAATTAATTGGGAAAGGTTATTCTATGGAACACATTCGTGAAAAAATGGTTGAAGTGGCAGAGGGAATAGATACAACTTCGGCGGCAGTAGAGTTATCTGAAAAATATAATGTAAGTATGCCTATAACACAGGAGGTATACGAAGTGCTTTTTAATAAAAAACCCCCTTTAATAGCGATAGAAGCTTTGATGGCAAGAGAACTTAAAGCAGAGAATTCGTGAGTTCGAATAGTAAATTGTGTCCCTACGATATTAGCATAGAATTAATAAAATAGTATAGAATAAACTCCAAAGAGTAATCGGATTAAAAAATAGCGCTATTTGTGATTATCCAGTTAAATTAAAAAAAGGTTGACATAATTTGATTTTGAAATCATATTCATAATAACATTAGTTAATAAAAATAGGAGGGGAGATGAAAAAAATTGTTTTGGGAGGAGTTTTTTGTTATATTTTTATAAATTTTATAAGTTCTTCTTTGTATGCTGATTCATGGGCAAAAACTTTTGGCGGAACGGGTGACGATTATGGGGCTTATATTCAACAAACTACCGATAAAGGTTATATAATGACCGGTAATACTGCTTCGTTTGGGGCAGGGCAGGAAGATTTTTTGGTTGTGAAGCTCGATTCAACAGCTAATATTTTATGGGCAAAGACTTTTGGCGGAGGTTTTATGGACAAAGCTTTTTCTGTTCAGCAAACCACTGATGGTGGGTATATAGTAGCTGGGGGAACCAAGTCTTATGGTGCAGGGAACTCCGATTTTCTTCTTATAAAATTAACTTCCACGGGGGCTATTTCATGGTCAAAAACTTATGGCGGGACAAGCATAGATGGCGCAAATGCAATACAGCAAACTTCAGATGGTGGATATATAGTATTAGGTTATAGTTTTTCTTATCCTTCAGTTGCAAGTGGTGGAGAATTTTTAGTTATAAAATTAGATGCAACAGGTAATGTTTCCTGGGCAAAAACTTTAGGTGGTGGGGATTTGGAAATAGGAACAAATGGGGTTCAGGAAACTTCAGACGGAGGTTTCATAGTAGATGGGTTTACTGTTTCTTACGGTTCAGGAGGAGAAGACTTTTTAGTCGTAAAATTAACATCTACCGGTGCTGTTTCATGGACAAGGGTTTTAGGAGGTGCGCAAGACGACGAAGCAAATGCAATAGAGCAAACTTCAGATGGTGGTTATGTAGTGGCTGGAATAACTAATTCTTATGGGGTAGGACAGGGTGACGTTATGCTTTCAAAGTTAACTTCCGGTGGAGCAGTCTCATGGGTAAAAACCTATGGAGGTGCAGCGCTTGATTGTCCGTGGTATATTCAACAGGATGGAAGTAATAATTATATATTAGTTGGAGAAACTAAGTCTTATGGCGCAGGTAATTCAGATTTCTTAGTTATGAAATTGGATGTATCAGGGAGTGTGTTGTGGTCAAAAGCTTTTGGAGGCGCACAGAACGATTGTGCTAATGGTGTGCGTTTAACCGCCGATGGCGGCTGTATAATTGCAGGAGAAACGGTATCTTTTGGTGCCGGAAATTATGATTTCTTGATGTTAAAAGTAAATTCTGCCGGTGGAATGGCGCCTGATTGTCCATGGGTTGATGCTCCGGTAACGGTTAATACTCCGGGGATAACCGGGACTTCAATTAGCACGGGGGCAATTTGTACACCATCTAATAGTTCTCCTTCAGTATCAACGGGTACTCCGGCGCTTCAAACGGCTGATGTTTGTTCGGAAGCAGGGATAGAAGATGTGGTAAAACCTGTAAAAACCGAATTGGTATGTTTTCCTAACCCGGTAAAAAATACTACTGTAATCAGGTATTCAGTTGCAAGCGAATACAAGACAGGGCAAATCCTGATTCAGGACGAAGCAGGAAGAGTTGTTAAGACATTTGAACCTCTTAAGAGAAATGGTATTGTAAGCTGGGATGCAAAAAATAGTAAAGGTGTTAAAGTTTCAGCGGGAACTTATTTTTGCGTGTTAAAATCAGAGCGTACAGAGGTTAAAAAGCTTATTGTAGTTAAATAATTGACACCTGTTATACGTTGAATTTGAATTCTATAATATCCCCATCTTTAACTATGTAGTCTTTATCTACGACTTGTAATAATCCATTGCCTTTTGCTGTTTTCAGGGCAATTGCGGGTGAAGAAACCGTAGCTAAAACTTTTTTAAAGTCTTCAAATCCTATTATATCTGCTTTTATAAATCCACGTTCTATGTCAGAGTGGACTTTTCCTGCGGCTACGGATGCTTTCGCTCCTGCCGTTATTTGCCACCCCCTGACTTCATCTTCTCCTACCGTAAAGAAGACTGCTAATTTGAATGGAGTGTAAGCGGTTTCCGAAAATCTATCAATGATGGGCTTTTCTATGCCAAATTCTTTACAATATGTTACTCTGTCATCCGAATCAAGTTCTAAAATTTCAAGTTCAATAGATGCATTAATAATAAGCAATGGGAGAATATTCTTCTCTTGGAATGCTAAGAGTTCTTTATTATCTTTTTCCTGATTATCCGTGTTTAATATAACGATTGACGGTTTTTGTGATAGAAAGCCGAATCCCCGTAAGGATTTTTCTTCTTCCTCAGTTAGAGTTATTTTGCTTAAAGGGATTGATTCGTCAAGCGAGGCTTTACATTTTTTTAGTAATTCGGATGTTTGAGGAGAATCAGCCTTCTTTATTGCATTTTCACACATTTCAATATCTCTTAAAATAAGTTCAGATTGCAGGTCGGATAGGTGTTTTAGGGGGTTATTAAAACTCCCCCAGAATGGGATGACGTAAATCAGAGCATCCATTGTCTGGAGTAATGCCAAGCCGGATTTTGAAAATCCGGGGATATCGTTTAGTTCAAGCTTCACATAGGTAAGTTTTTTGGGTTTAAAGACAGAGGCAAGAAAATCAAGTCTCGAGTCTTTAATGTCCATTGTCCATATTAGTGGTTTAGCGGATGGTGGCATATTTATCTGGGAAGTAAGCAACTTGAATATTGTTGTTTTTCCTGAAGTTTCTTGTCCTACGATTCCTATTTTCATTTTTTCTCCTGTTGTTTTTTGTAGTTACATATTTTTGTGAGATTACATCCTATACATTTAGGTCCTATTGGTCGGCAAATTTCTTTTCCAAAGCTTACCAGAGCGTAATTTATCCATCCCCAGTATTTTTGAGGAATAATGGGTTTTAAATGTTTTTCAGTATCTTCCGGTTTAGTTGTTTTTACAAGACCTAACCTGTTGGATATGCGATGAACGTGTGTATCTACTGCGAGAGCAGGTATGCCAAAACCGTAAAACAATACACAATTAGCGGTTTTAGGCCCTATACCCGGAAGAGAAACCAAGTCGTCAAAATTATTGGGGACTTTTGAATTAAATTTAGTTATCAGAATATTTGATATTTCCTTTATTCGTTGTGCTTTTACCCTGTAAAACCCGATGCTTTTTATTAAGGATTCTATTGCTTTAACAGGTGCTTTGTTAAAATTGTCCGGTGTTTTATATTTCAGGAATAATTGGGTACTTACTTTATCTGTAGTTTCATCTTTTGTTCGCTGGGAAAGAAGGGTAGAAATAAGTATATAGAAAGGGCTGTCTCTTCTAGTGGTTGTTCCATATCTCAATTGGAGTGTGCTTATTATTTTTTTTACTTTTTCCCGTTTATCGGGGTTAATTGACTCTAAATTTGACATTTATAAATGCCGGATATGTGATTACATAATCTCCAAATCCGTTTCTGTCTTCGAAAATAAATTTTGTTTCTATTGAGTAATAATGCCATATTTCGTAAGGGTTTTCACCTATTTCAAAGGGGTGTGATTCTATTTCGTCAGGCGCTCCCAATAGTACATATATTTTCCCTCTATCTGTTTGCCATCCTTGTTTCCCTTTCTCGAAATTAGCATTCGCGTAATCTACGCGATTAAAATATTCCGTTTCAATTCCTTCGTATTTGTATTGCGATTCCTTTTTTTGCCAGAAATTTAACCATTCTGTTTCTCTTTTTAATACAGGTGTTTTAATAAGCGAGTCTATTTCTTTATTGTTTGCGATATAAAAAAGCTGTTTTACTTTTGACCCCCAATCTTTTACCCAGAAAGGTTCTTTAACGTATAGTGTGTCGGTTACAAAATCACAGGTGTTTCCATTAGATGGGCAAGCCGAGAGCAAAAAATTATGTGTTCCTGATTTAAGAGAATCAAACTTGAACGAAACTTCATTTATAAAATTGGTATTGTCGATTATTATACTATCTGTGATATTATCTATTTTACATAAGACTTTGAAGGGCGAGTTGCAGAAATTATATATTTCCAAATTCAACCTTTTAGTCTCGGAATTAAAATTTCTACTTGAAAAAGATAACAGGGACTTTTCTATTTTTTCAACGGTTATTTTGTCTTTTTTCTCTCCTGTTTTTTGTGAATTCAAATCTCTTATTTTGAGTATTAAATAATACGTTCCGGGGGAAACAGGTAATTCTACTTTATTCTTTATTTTTTTTATGGTACTGTCTTGTTGAAATTTTTCCGTCCAGATATCACCAATTTCCTTTTTGTTCCGGATAAGAATAGCTGAAATTTCATAGTTTGCAAAAAAGTTATTGTTTGATTTTATGTAAATTAATTGATTAGACGGAATTTCATAAAATATTCTTAGTCCTTCCGTGCTGTCTTTATTGAGAAAGACTCCGGTATGGTAAGAAAAATTTAATTCAATTGTGCTTAAAAACAAGAAAAATAACATAATTTATGTAATTTATATCAATGTAAGCAGAAGTCAAATTCTTTATTTTTGGAGACTGTTAAAAAGCTTTTTGGGTATGTTATTTTACTATTCCGCGTTTGGATGTTTCTATAAATTTTAAGAGATGTTTGACTTCGGGGATTAAGGGTAATTCTTTTTTCATCTCTTTAAGTGCTTGTGAAGTGTTTAAGTTTGAGAACAATAAAATCTGGAATGCTTGTTTTAATGTTTTAATAGTCTTTGGTGGGAAGTTACGTCTTTTAAGTCCTACAATGTTTAACCCGTGAATCTTTAAGGGGTCAGATGCGGCTAAGGAGTAGGGTATAACATCTTTTGGAACTCTATATCCTCCGGCAATCATACTATGTCCACCGATTCGTGTAAATTGGTGAACAGGGCATAGACCGGATATAAAAGCATAGTCTTCTATTTCTACCACTCCCGAAATTTGAGTCGCATTGGCTATTATTATATTACTCCCAAGTTTACAATTATGCGCTATATGAACATAACACATTAAAAAATTGTTATTTCCTATAGTTGTTGGAGTTCCGGCTCCACCGTGAATAGTTACAGATTCTCTCAGGATATTATTATCTCCGATTTCAATATAAATTTGTTCTCCTTTAAATTTTACATCCTGGGGAGGATTGCCTATTGATACATTTTCGTATATTTTACATTTCGAACCAATTTTTGTATTTCCGGTTATTCTGACAAAAGGACCTATTTCCGTTCCATCTTTTATTTCTACGCCTTTTTCTATAATACTATAAGCACCTATGGTTACGTTATCTCCAATAATTGCAGATTTGTCTATGATTGCGCTTTTATGAATTAAATTAGGCATAGAGTATTAATCAATTGTTCTATAGGGATAAAATTGATACAGGTAGTAACACTTTCAATTTTTATGTTCCGATTTCCCAGGATTGTAGATATTCTTTCTGTTCTTTTGTAAGCGTATCTATTTCTACTCCAAGGGCTTTTAATTTTAATTGTGCTATGCGAGCATCTAGTTCTTCAGGAATTTTATAGACCTGATTTTTTAGTTTTTGGGCGTTTTCTATGGTATACTTAGCAGCTAATGCCTGGTTTGCAAACGACATATCCATTACTTCTGCCGGGTGTCCTTCTGCTGCCGATAAATTAACAAGTCTGCCTTCCGTTAATAAATAGATTCGTTTGCCTGATTTTAATTTGTATAATTGGACACAAGGTCTAACCTCGCGAGTCTCTACGGAGAGTTTCTGTAATTCTTTTTTATTTATTTCTACGTCAAAGTGTCCTGAATTTGCAAGTATAATTCCATCTTTTGCATCTAAGAAATGATGTTTATCCACGACATTTATATCACCGGTAACCGTAAGCACAATATCGGCTATTTTTATTGCTTCTTTTGATGGCATTACTCTGAACCCGTCAAGTCTTGCTTCCAATGCTTTAACAGGGTCAATTTCAGTCACAATCACATTTGCACCAAGCCCGTGAGCTCTCATCGCAACTCCACGTCCGCACCATCCGTATCCGCAAACGACAAAGTTTTTACCTGCAAGCAGAACATTAGTGCTTCTTAATATCCCATCTATAGTAGATTGTCCTGTTCCATAGCGATTATCAAATAAGTATTTTGTTTTGGAATCATTTACCGCTATGATGGGAAATTTAAGTGCTCCTTTTTGAGCCATAGCTTTAAGCCTTATGACTCCTGTCGTTGTCTCCTCTGTTCCACCCTTTATATTTTTCAACAACTCTTTTCTTTTAGAGTGTATTGTAGATACTAAATCAGCTCCGTCATCCATAGTTATATGCGGTTTGTTATCAAGCACCTGATTTAGGTGTTTATAGTAGACATCATTAGATTCGCCTTTTATCGCAAATACGGGTATGGCATAGTCAATAACCAGAGATGCGGCAACATCGTCTTGCGTGGACAATGGATTCGAAGCGCATAACATTGCGTCTGCTCCACCTGCTTTGAGTGTCCGCATTAAGTTGGCAGTTTCGGTAGTCACATGCAAGCAAGCACTTATTTTCACGCCCTTTAGTGGTTTCGACTTTGCGTATTCTTCTCTTATTTGCTTTAAAACAGGCATTAAGGCATCTGCCCATTCTATTCGTGCTTTACCTGATTTATGTAAATTTTTATCCTTTATATCGTAATTCATATTTTTTATCCTCTTTTTGCTGTTAAAATTTAATGGTGTGCTATTTTTTCGTAGTCTGATTTAGAAAGTAATGTTGTTACTTCATTGGAATTTGCAATTTTGATTTTTACCAGCCATCCATCATTATACGGGCTTTTATTGATAAGGTCCGGGCTAGTTGTAACTTTCGTATTCACTTCAATAATTTCTCCGGATACGGGAGCAAAAATATCCGAGACGGCTTTAACCGCTTCAATTGTTCCGACAGATTTGCCTTTTTCTACTTTTGTTCCTACGGGTTTGAATTCAACGAATACTACATCCGAAAGTTCGGACTGGGCAAAATCCGTAATTCCGAAACTTCCTTTGTCACCTTCTACTTTTAACCATTCATGAGTGGGGGTATATTTTAAATTTTCCGGAAATTCCATTTTTTCCTCCTTAAATTATACTATTTTTTATTAAATAATTATAAAAGTTTATAACTTCTAATCTATAATTGTCAATTAAAATTTTACTCTATAACTATTCAATAATTTTAGTTGACTTTTTATATATATAATCCAAGATTACAAGTTAATTAATGAACAGTTTTAAATCTTTATACCGATGTTATTCCCCATATAAAAATAGATTATGGATTGGTATTGTTGCCCTCTTTTTGGTTGATATATTTCATCTTTTTATACCGAGAATAATAAAATATGCCATTGACGGCATAACCAAAGGCACTATAACCAAAACCGATTTGTTTCGCTATGCGTTATTAATTGTCGCTCTGGCCATTGTAGTCTCTATTTTAAGGTTCTTTTGGCGATACTACATCATAGGGACTTCAAGGAAAATAGAAGAACAAATCCGTAATAAGCTTTTTGCCCATATCCAGAATATGGATATGAAATTCTTTAATAATCACAAAATCGGTGACTTGATGGCTCATGCTACTAATGATGTCAATGCTATCAGGGAAACTCTCGGTCACGGTATGATTCAATTTCTTGATATTATTATATGGGGACCATTTTCGCTTGCTTTTATGCTATTTATATCCGTCAAACTTACTCTATTTGCAATTATTCCCCTGCCTTTTGTTTCCATAATGATTATGAGATTTAGCAAATTAATTTATACGAGATTTAAAAATGTCCAAGCTTCTTTTTCCGCTCTTACTGCTAATGCAAGAGAAAACATTGAAGGTATCAAAGTAATAAAAGTCTTTAATCAAGAAAACGGTGAAATATCTAATTTTACGGATAAATCTCAGGATTATATGGACAAAAATATGCGGCTTACACAAATTCACAGCATATTTTCGCCTATGATATTCTTCTTTACAAGTATCTCAACAGCTATTGTCTTGTTAGTCGGGGGAAAATACGTTATTTCCCACGCCATATCAATGGGTGACCTTGTTGCTTTTATGTCTTATCTCGCAACTTTTATCTGGCCTACAATAGCAATCGGACTCTTACTTAATACAATCCAGCGCGGTTCAGCTTCTATGAGCAGGATAAATGAAATATTAAATACTTTGCCCGAAATAAAAGCTCCTTCAGACCCGGTGGAAATAAAAACAATCTCTAACGTTAAAAAACTTGAAATCGTTAATCTTGACTTCTATTACAAAGAAAAACATGTCCTTGATAATATAAATCTATCTCTTAACGCAGGCGATTCACTCGGTATAACGGGTAAAATCGGTTCAGGTAAAACTACATTTTTGAATCTTATAACCCGTCTGTATGACCCTGATAAAGGAGAAATCAAATTAAATGACGTATCCCTAAAAAACATTCCGTTCGATAATCTCAGAAAAGTTGTTTCTTTTGTCCCCCAGGATTCTTTCTTGTTCTCGGATACGATTTTTGCCAATATAGCTTTTGGTAAACCTCATGCTACTCTGGAAGAAGTACAAACAGTTGCAAAAATTGCCAAAATACACGATGAAATTATGAGTTTTCCGAATAATTATTATGATGTAATCGGTGAAAGAGGCGTTACTCTCTCCGGAGGACAGTGCCAGAGAGTTGCCCTCTCAAGAGCTTTGCTTCTTAACCCGGATGTTCTTATTATTGATAACGCTCTCGCGAGTATAGACATAGAGAAAGAAATGGAAATTCTGCATAACCTTAGACATACCTTGAAAGATAAAATATTAATCGTTGTTTCGCATCGCATAAGAAGCATTATGGAGTCCGATAAGATAATAGTTCTTGAACACGGCAAAATTACAGAAAAAGGAAACCATAACGAACTTCTTGCTTTGCAGGGAATTTATTTCCACTTGTTCAGATATCAGGAGTTTAATAAATGAGCAGACATTCGCACTTTTATAGTGATGAGGATATAGATAAGTCGTATGATATAAAACTTTTAAATCGTTTTTTCGCTTATCTGGCTCCTTATAAATGGACTTTCTGGTTTGCCGTTTTCATATCTTTGATTAGTACTGCCGTCGCGCTCGTATTGCCACATATTACCAAAATCGCAATAGATAAATACATAATGGTCGGCGATTTTGAAGGACTGAAAAAACTGGTCTTTATTTATGCGGCTTTTCTCTTTGCAGGTGGGCTTTCTTCGTGGGGAATGAATTATTCCATTGCTTTTACTGCGCAATCCGTAATAAGAGACATCAGGGTAGCTTTGTTCTCGCATTTACAAAAACTAAAAATAAAATTCTTTGACCTTAATCCGGTAGGCAGACTCGTTACGAGAGTTACGAATGATGAAGAAGCTCTTAACGATATGATATCGAATGTGGGGGCAACGATATTTGCGAATATATTTACGGTCATTGGCGCAATATGGCTTATGCTTCAGTTGGATGTGAAAGTATCCCTTATTACTTTTCTGGTAATTCCTCCCCTTGTTATAAGCCTTAATCTTTTCCGTATTAGAGCAAAAAAGGCTTACCGCACCGTCCGTAAATGGCTGGCGCAAATAAACGTATTACTTAGTGAATATTTCGAGGGAATGAAAACGACGAAACTATTCAATCGCGAGCAGGAAAATTGTCATAAGTTTACCGCCGTTAATAAAGAGTATTACAACTCAAATATGAAACAGGTTATTGTATACGGGACTTTTATGCCCATAACGGAATTGCTTCTCTCGGTCGGGACTGCTCTTATTATATGGTGGGGGGGAGGCGAAGCGCTTCAATCAAAAATAACCATAGGAACGCTTGTCGCTTTTACGAGTTATATCCGCTTGTTGTTCCAGCCGATAATAGATTTTTCCCACAAACTTGATACCGTCCAGTCTTCTCTTGCTGCGGCTGAAAGAATATTCTTGCTTATGGATACGAAAGACTTTGAATACGATGATGAAAAAGCCGTTTCCCAGCATTTGAAGACAAAAGGAGAAATAGAATTTAAAAATGTATGGTTTTCTTATGAAGATACTCCAAACCCGGAGAACTGGGTTCTGAAAGATATCAATTTACGCATAAAACCGGGAGAAAGAATTGCCGTTGTGGGACCAACGGGTGCGGGAAAGACATCAATTATCGGATTGATTGTTAAGTTTTATACCCCTCAAAAAGGGGAAATATTAATTGACGGTATCCCCATTCAAAACATAAAACATGCTGAACTCAGGAGCAAACTTGCGCTTGTAACGCAGGATAGTTATATATTCAGCGGAACTATCAGGGATAACATAAAGTTAAGGGATTCAAAAGTCACGGAAGAGGAAATACAAAGAGCCGCCGAGATAACGAATGTAACTAAATTTATTGATAAAATGCCCGGTAAATACGATGAAGAAATCAAAGAAAGAGGTACAAACCTTTCAAGCGGAGAACGTCAGTTGTTGACGTTTGCAAGGGCAATTGCCGTTAACCCGTCTATATTGATTTTGGATGAAGCAACAAGAGAAGTTGACTCCTTAACGGAAGGATTAATTCAGGACGCTACGCATAAATTGCTGGAAAACAGAACCGCAATCGTAGTCGCGCATAGGTTATCTACGATTAAGAATGTTGACCGTATTATCGTTATTTCCGATGGTAAAATCATAGAAAACGGAACCCACGAAGAACTAATCAAAAACGACGGCTTCTACGCAGTATTATATAACCTTCAATATACATAATAGCAACAGGGATACGGACAAAAGAGATTCTCACGCAAAGCCGCCAAGACGCAAAGTTTAAAGATACGGAACTACTCCAGTTCCTTCAACCATTTCCTGATTTCTTCTTGACTTTCACTATTATAAATATATAAGGAAGTTAAGATGTTCGTAATATTATTTATTTTAAGCGTTACCTCTACTTATGAGAATTGGTCTAAATATGGTGGAACACTTGAAAATACACATTTCCAGTCGATGAAAGGTGCTATGAGTAGCACGCCTGACGTTAAGTGGTCTTATGTTACAGGAGATGTGATTGAAAGTTATGGTCCCACAGTTGCTGATGTAGATGGGGATGGAAGTATAGAAGCGGTTGTTGTAAGTTCTGACTTTAAAGTTTATTGTTTTGAGGGCGTAACAGGTCTCCTTAAATGGAGTTATGCAACAGGGGATGAGGTGTGGGCTTCGCCAGCAGTAGCTGATGTAGATGGGGATGGGAGTGTAGAAGTGGTTGTTGGAAGTTGTGACTCTAAAGTTTATTGTCTTAATGGCTCAACAGGTATTCCTAAATGGAGTTACGCAACAGGAGGTATGGAGTCTTCGCCAGCCTTATGTGATGTAGATGGGGATGGAAGTTACGAAGTGATTGTGGGAAGTTATAACTCTAAAGTTTATTGTCTTAATGGCTCAACAGGTACCCCGAAATGGAGTTATTCAACAGGAGCGTATGTGGGGTCTTCGCCAGCCTTATGTGATGTAGATGGGGATGGGAGTGTAGAAGTGGTTGTTGGAAGTTTTGACGGTAATGTTTATTGTCTTACTGGTTTAACTGGCGTCCCGAAATGGAGTTATGCAACAGGAAGTGAAGTATGGTCTTCGCCAGCAGTGGCTGATGTAGATGGGGATGGAAGTTACGAAGTGGTTATTGGAAGTTGTGACGGTAAAGTTTATTGTTTAAATGGAGTAACAGGTGGAGTAAAATGGAGTTACGTTGCTTCCGGTTGGATTCATCGTGGTATATCAATTGCAGATATTGATGGTGACAATAAAATTGAAGTGCTTCTCCCAAACTATGGGTTTACTGGTTCACTTATTTCCTTGAATGGTGAGGACGGTTCACTCTTATGGACAAAGACATTATCAAATGATGTTCATGACATAACAATTGCTGATATAGACGGTGATGAGTGTGTGGAATTAGTGGTCGGAACAGCGGGTGCGAAGAAGGTATGGGTATTAGATGATATGGCAAATTCAAGTGGTTGTGGTCCATTCGCTGTGGAAGAACAGTCAACAGCGAATAATAAACAATTCCCGGTAACTGCAAAAACAATTAAAGATAAAGTTTATCTTTCACTTCAAAAATCAGCTTCTGTCAAATTGAGTTTATATAATATTACCGGTCGGTTATTAAATATAATTTATGACGGTAGTTTATCTTCCGGCAGCTACACTTTTACTCCGACAATTAATCACTCCGGAATATACTTTGCAATACTACGAACAGATGGAATTACCTATCCTCTGAAGATAGTAAAATTTTAATACTAACCCACTTTGCATCTTTAAACTCTGCGTTCTTTGCGTCTTTGCGGCTTGGCGTGAGGAATTCTTAAATCTTTTCCTACCCTGTTATTTCTGTTCCTGCTTTTCCTTTTATTGCTTGTAATAGATTTTCCGGGGATGTAATAATTACTTTTTTACCTTTATTTTCCAAAAATGCTATAGCTGCTTTTATTTTTGGTCCCATACTACCGGCGGCAAAGTGTCCTTCTTTTAAATATTGTTTTACTTCTTTTAAAGTCGTTTTATCAAGGTTTTTCTGGTTTGGTTTCCCAAAGTTTATTGATACATTGGGGACGTCAGTCAGTATTATAAATAGTTTTTCATTTATGTTTCTTGCAAGCACGCTTGCTGCCAAATCTTTGTCTATAACCGCTTCCACCCCTTCATAACCTTTTTTTGTTTTTATTACGGGTATCCCGCCGCCACCGGACGCAATTACTACTATCCCTGAAGTGCCACTGAATATAAGCCTTAGAATTGCATCATGTTCCAGTATTTTTTGAGGAACAGGAGACGCTACAACCCTGCGCCAACCTCCTCGTTTAGAATCAAATCGCATTTCCCACCCTTTATCGTGTTTGAGTTTTTTAGCTTCTTTTTCTTTATAATATTGCCCTATGGGTTTTGTGGGGTTTTTAAAAGCAGGGTCTTTTTTATCTACCAGTACCTGAGTTATTACTGAAACTACGGTCTTATTGATTTTAAGAGCTTGTAATTCGTTGTTTAGAGTCTGTTGTAAGAGGTAACCTATTTGTCCCTGGCTTTCCGCGTTACAGACATCCAATGCCATCGGAGGAATTTCCGATTTCGCAAGTTCATTCTGGAGAAGAATATTACCAACTTGTGGCCCGTTGCCGTGTGTAATTACGAGGTCATAACCTTCACGAATAAGTTGAGCTAAGTATTTGCAGGTTATTTTAAGGTTCTTAATTTGTTCTTCTTTGCTGCCTTTTTCACCGGCAAGTAAAATAGCATTGCCACCGATTGCTACGACCGCTGTTTTCATAAGTGAAGTATGGGATTATTTTGTCTCATTATACAAACTGTCCATTGTCTTGCCTCTTTTGCTTATGCTTTTAGTGTTTTTTCTTGCCTTTTCGGTATTTGCAATTGTTTTAGTATCCGGTGTGAACACATCAATTATTGTGCGCGGGTTATCCAATTTTAATTTATCCTTTACTTCGGGCGGGCAAAAGCCCTCAACCCATTTTAGTTGTTTGAATACAAAAGGAGCAATTCTTGACTGTTTTATTTTTTCACTTCCGTCCGGAAACATTAATATAATAAAACATATAAGCCATGCCAATATCCCGCCTTTTACTAACCCTAATGCCGCACCGAGTATATGGTCAAGAAATCCAAGCTTAAAAGAACTTAAAAGGTTCTGAATTATAACTCCTATAAGATATATTAACAAAAATACAATCAAAAATACAACTATGAAACTTAATATTTTCGCGTATTGCCATTTCAATTCTGTTGCGAGAACAAAGTTTGCATAAAAGCGGGAAGCCACTATTAGACCGATAATTATACCTACTAATCCGAACACACTTCTAATAATTCCTCTCGCCAAACCTATGAGCAAAAATGCAACTATAACAACAGCTAACACGATATCAAGAATCATTTTGTCCCCCTCAATGAATAAAACTAATTATTTCTTAATTTTATTCATTGCTTGTTTCAGGTCGTCAATTATATCCTCAACATTCTCTATTCCTACAGATAATCTCACGAATCCGGGTGTCAGACCAACTTTTATGCATTCCTCTTCCGAATATGCGGAATGAGTCATACTTGCAGGATGTTGTATAAGAGTATCCGGATCTCCAAGACTTACTGCAAGGATACAGAGTTTAACTGAATTCATAAGTGTTTTTCCTGCTTCTCTGCCGCCTTTTACTTCAAAACCGATTACTCCGCCTCCGTTGCTCATTTGTTGGCGGGCAATCTCATAACCGGTATGAGATTTAAGGAACGGGTAATACACTTTTTCTATCATTGGATACGATTCAAGAAATTCTGCTATCTTTAGCGCATTCTCACAATGCCTGTCCATTCTTACTGCCAGAGTTTTAAGTCCTCGTAAAATTAGCCATGCATTAAATGGCGATATGTTTGCGCCTATGTTGCGTGACCTTTTTCTCAGGCTTTCTGCGAATTCTTTTTTGACAACGGAGACTCCCGCTATCAAATCACCGTGTCCTCCCAAATATTTTGTAGCTGAATGAACTACGGCATCCGCGCCAAGTTCTATAGGTCTTTGTAAATAAGGAGAAGAGAAAGTATTATCAACTACTAATGGAATTTTGTGTTTGTGGGCAATTTCAGCACATTTTTTTATATCTACTATTTTTAAAGTCGGATTTGCGGGCGTTTCTATGAAAATCAATTTTGTTTTTTTATCTATAGCAGCTTCCAACTCTTTTGGATTTGTAGTATCAACAAATTTTGTATCTATTCCTACAATAGGTAATTCCTGTTTAAACTGCCCGTAAGACCCGCCATATATTATCTTGTCGGATATTATGTTACTTCCGCTCTCTGCAATACTGAGTATAGTACAGAATAAAGCTCCGCACCCGGATGCAAATATTTCTGCATAATCTCCACCCTCAAGAAGTGCCATTTTTTCAGCTAAAAGGTCTACCGTAGGATTTCCAAGTCTTGTATAAATATACCCTTTTTCCTCACCTTTGAATAATCTTGCGCCATGGTCTGCATCCTTAAATGCAAAAGTAGATGTCTGGTATAGTGGAGGAATTAAAGAACCTGTAACGGGGTCAGGGTGTTGTCCCCCGTGAACGACTTTTGTTTCTATTTTCATTTTGCTCCTTTGTTTGTAGCTCTATATTGTAGGGAACGTTTGATTAGTTGGAGTTTCCGCTTAAAACGGATTACTCCAAGTTATCCCGCTTTGCAGGAAACCGTTCCCTACGTTATTATTTCCAGAATTTAGATTTCTCGAGTAATCTTAAATCTTCTACAGGTATGGGGTAGCTATATTCCGAGCCGGGGAATTTCCCGTTTCTTACTTCTTCTACGTATTTCGTGACTGCCATAGTTGTAAGAACAAGTAACCCATCTTTCCGTTCGTCTTTTCCTACTTTTCTTAAATCCTTTATATTGGATATATATTTCTGAAATTCCGATATGACATCCGGGATATAACATTTTGCAAACCAAGGTCTAAAAGGATGATAAAACCCCATAGTATCGTGCATAATGATTAATTGCCCATCTACCATTGTTCCGGCGCCTATTCCGTAAACGGGAATTTTTAATAATTTGGCGATTTGTCCTGCAGGTTCCGAAGGCATAGCTTCAAGCAATAATGCAAAAACGCCTGCTTTTTCCAGCGCAAGCGCATCTTCCACCGTTTTTTCAAAACTGGAAACGCTCTTTCCTTGTACTCTGTATCCACCAAAAGAAGCGCTGCTTTGGGGAGTTAACCCTAAATGTCCCATAACCAATATCCCGGCATCTACCATTGCTTTTACTTTTGATATGACACGAATTCCACCTTCACATTTTATCGCATCACAGCCGGCTTCTTTAACAAACCTTAATGCGCTTATTACGGCGTCTCTTTCACCGGGTTCGTAAGCGCCCTGCGGCATATCACCGATTAAAAACGTATTCGGGGCGCCTTTACGAGCAGCTTTTGCAAGGTGTATCATTTCATCCATTGTTACGGGGTTGGTAGCTTCGTATCCCAATTGAACCATACCGCCTGAATCTCCGACAAGAATCATATCAACGCCTGCCTGTTCAGAAACATAAGCAAAAGGAAAATCATAAGATGTTATCCACGCAACGGGTTTCTTCTCTTTTTTCATTTTGGCAAGGTCATTAATACTTATTTTTCTTTTAGGTTCCATTTTTCCTCCTTATTTGGCGGGCGTATTGCAATACGCCCCTACGAATTTGTTACACTTAATTACTCTTTGTTTACGGTGTAGGTATAGCTAACCCTTTAGCACCTTTTTTCGACATTGTTGCTTCAGGAAAATTTTCCTGTATTATTTCGATAATTGTCTGTGCATATTTAACTTTTTCTCTTGCGAAATTTGCGAGCATACCTGCATCTGTCCAGGGTTTATACATTGCTCCGGGGCCTACAAGACAAGCCGGTCCGGGTTCAATTTTGAAATAACAAGGCGCACAGGTGCGAACCATTTCAGGTGCATCATAAAATCTTGTAAATCCTCCAAAAGATTCTGCCAATAAGATATGAAGGTCCATAGGTATGTCTACCGTTTGTCTTATTGTCGCAAATTGTGGTATCGTAAGGTCGCCTACCGGGTTAAAAGTTCCTGCTCCTATACTTTCGAGTAGTTTGGCGCCTGCAGGATTACCATGCCCTGCATATACGGATACTTTAAATGTTATGTCTTTTGGTACATCACCTTTAATTTTCATTTCGTTAAGTAACCACATTAAACCTTCATCCGTAACAAGAAATCCCTTGAAACCTGCATCTATACATCGGAACATATCTGCAATATAAGCTTTAACCTGCTCGGCTCCCCTGAATCTTGCACCTGAAAATGCGCCTTCCGGGGTTACGGGTTGTCTTCCGATATCCCATGCCGCTCTTGGGCCGGGAGTTACGATTACTTCAATTTGTGCTTCTTTTGCTATAGTTGCAAAATCTTTGAGTTCTTTTTTATCAAGATAAGTTGCTCCCATTACCATTGAAATTGCTCTATGTATGGGAGTTTTTCTTTTATCCATTTCATCAATAAGCGCTTCCAAAACGTTAGGTCTTTCAATACCGGAAATTTCCATACGGTACCATGCGCCATCCGGAAATCTTTTTTTGCTGGTGGGCAAATCAAAACGGTCACTGCCCGGAATTCCAACTTTTTCCACCATTTTTGCGATGTCGTTCATCTTCATAAATCCCCCTTTTTCAAATCAAAAATTCCCAGCAGAGCTGGATAAGAATCCCTAATCCAGTAAAGCTGGAAAGGGCTTCTTAAAATATCAAATATTAAATTCCTTTAAGTGTTCTGTTTATACTTATTAAATCATTCAATATGGCAAAACTCGTGCCTTTTGGACCTGCGCCTGCGCCGATGATTGTGATTTCTCCTACAATATCGGTTTTTATGCATAACCCGTTCATACCCTTGTTAATGTTTGCCAAAAGTTCATTCGAGTTTAGCATTTTAGGAGCAACCTCTGCTTCAATTCCATTATCCGTTTTTATATGTCCTACTAATTTCCATACCTGCCCATTTTGCCTTGCTTTTTTTATATTGGCAAGAGAAATTTTTGTTATACCTGTCCTTTTTACGTCGGAAGGTTTTATATTGGCATTCATAAGCACATTTGCAAGAATCACAAGCTTTGCAACCGTGTCATATCCTTCAACATCCGCTGTCGGGTCGGTTTCTGCATATCCTAATTTTTGGGCTTCTTTTAACGCAGATTTGTAATCCCTGCCTTTTTCCATTTCCGTAAGAATAAAGTTTGTAGTTCCGTTCAAAATGCCTTTTATTTCTGTAATTTTAGCCCCTGCGAGCGCTTCCGTTCCTAAAGTTATTGCAGGTGTCCCACCTAAAACAGTTCCTTCAAATTTAAGCATTACTTTATTTTTTTGGGCAATATTAATTAGTTGTTTATATTTTAACGCTATCGGTCCCTTGTTGACTGTAATTACGTTTTTCTTAGACAATAGAGCAGTTTCTATATGTTTAATTGCAGGGTCTCCTGTTTTTATATTTGTGGGCGTAAGTTCTAAAACTATATCCGCATTGCTATCTTTTATTGTTTTTAGAGTGTCCCAGCCTTTTTTTACGTCACAGTGGTTTGTTAGAGTTCCTTCTTTTTGGATAAGCTTCAAAATCTCTTTGAGGTTAAGTCCGTTTTTGTTGTAAACGGTTCCTCTTGTGAGGGTAGAAATAGCGACTACTTTGTATTCAATAGCATATTTTTCTTTGAGTTGTTTTTCCTGTTCAAGCAAGAGTTCTGCGAAACCCTTTCCTATGTTTCCAAATCCAATAAACGCAAGATTGTAATTCATTTTTCAGCATCTTAAACCATATATTTTATTTTTCAAGTGTTTTTTTGAGATTATTGTGTTTTTTGTTCGTAGGGAACAGACATCCTGTTCCCTACGGATAATAGTAGAACTTATTTTACGGCGTTGACTACATCTTTCAAGTTTTTGCCGAATTTCTCGATATCTTCTAATTTTACAAATCCGAAGCAAAATCTTATCCATTCGGGTTTGCCGCATTCGCTTCCGGGAATCCCGCTTATTTTTCCCATTTGGATTGCTTTTTCAATGAATTCTTTATCGCCTATTTTTATTGTTTCCGGTATTTTTGCAAACATAAATATAGAGCCATCAGGCAGTTTATCGCCTGCAAGCTCAAAACCTACTTTTTTTAATTTTTCTCCCATTGCATTCCTGCGTTTTTTTAATTCCTTAATTATTGGGGGTAAGAAAGTTGGGGGTATGCCATTTCTAATCTCTTCTAATTCCTTTTTTATGAGAGGAGAAATTATATCCTGTCCGATTGTGTTTACGCATGAGCAATCTATTCTCATAAGTTGTTTAAGAAATACATTTGTGATAGTTTCGGAATAGCATATAACATATCCCATCCGTGCTCCCGGGATAAGATATTCTTTTGACGCAGAACAAATTGATACGGTGCGTTCAGGAGCAAAAGACAACATTGTCAATGGTTTGCCGTTAAAACGAATTCTGTTGTAAACCTCGTCCGAAATAATCACAAGATTATGTTCCCTTGAAAACTCCGCTAAATTTTTCATTTGCTGTTTATCCAGAGTGATTCCCGATGGGTTGTTAGGAAAATTAATCAATAAAACACGGGGGGTTTCTTTTTTTACTAATGTTTCTAATTCTTCGAGTTTCAGGTTGCCTTTTTTATCGGTTAATTCAAATTCTATATATTTTCCTCCCATTCTTGTAATTACGGCAGGAGTATTGGGCCAATAGGGAGAAGTAAGAATTATTTTCTGTTTATGTCCAAGCATTTCTATCATAAAAGATAATCCCTGACTTGCACCGTTTGTTATTGCGACATTCTTATAAGTTAACCCTTTCAGGTTATAAAATTTCGACCAAAATTCTGCAATCAGACTTCTAGTTTCAATTTTACCGATAGGTGGACTGTAGTATGTTTCAAGTTCCGGTAGAATACCTCTTATTTGTCCGCTCTCTGCTCTTACGAAATCTTTGGATTTTTGTTTTATGGATTCTATTTGTGCGCCTATTGCTACAATGGGGTCTTCTTTTGTTATAACCTTTTTTATTTCCGGAAGCATATTTTCCCATGCATATTCCAGCAAAGGAATTATCTTTTCATTTTTGCTTACAATATCTTCTAATTTCATAATATTTTTCACTAAAGTCTTAAAACTATTGTTGCTTTTTTAAGTTTATGGATTTTGTTTGCCGTATTTCTCATTAAACACAATCTCTTTCAATTCTTTTCGTGGTGGAGGAGTGGGGGTAATATCCGGGTGACCAAGGGGTATAAGTTCCACAACTGCTATGCCTTCAGGAATTTCAAGCAAACTGCCTGCCATTTTAGCATCAAAAGCGCCTATATGAACCGTTCCCAGACCGAGTGAATGCGCAGTAAGTGTTAGGTTTTGGAGTGCAAGCGCAGTATCAAACATAAACCATTCGTTTTTATCCGTAGTAGGTTTTCCTTCTTTATAACCTGCTTTATTTATTTCTGCGCAAGCTACTATTACTATTGGGGCTTGAATCATAGCTTCTCTTGAAGGATTTCGTGGTGTAAGCGTGTTTTGGAGTTTTTCTTTCATAGACGGGTCTTTAATAACTATGAATTTTACGCATTGAGTATTTGCCCATGAAGGCGCCCATCTGGCGGATTCAAGAACCTGATTTAACTGTTCATCGGTAACCTGTATTGGTTTGTATTTTCTTATGCTTCGTCTTTCTTTAATTAAGTTTAATATTTCCATCTTTCCCCCCTATTATAAAATCAAATATCAAATATTAAAAATAAAATATCTTTTCTGTTCGTCAAGATAAATCAAATATGTTTCGTGTTTTTATTGATTTCCATAAGACGGTGTGGTAGTAGAAATTTATTTTTCTGTTAGCATTTGTCATTCTTGTGAAAATCGTAGACACTATATTGATGATGCAGAAATCCTTCTGAAAGTTTTTTTATCCGTGAAAATCCGTGTCTTTCATCCGTGGCTAATAATTGTGTTTTCTGTTATGTTTTGTTCTATAGTTTTGATGCTTTCGCTTGTTATTGTTTTAGTTCTTCTATTTTCTTTTTCAGTGCAGGTATGACTTTAAACAAATCGTCTACGATTCCATAATTTGCTTCATTAAATATGGGAGCGTTAGGGTCTTTGTTTATGGCTATTATAGTTTCCGAACCTTTCATACCGGATATATGCTGGGATGCACCAGATATTCCCATTGCAATATAAAGTTTGGGTTTTATCGTTTTACCGGAAGAACCTACTTGCCTGTCTTTTGGTAACCATCCTGAATCTGCTACCGGTCTGGAACATCCAACTACCCCACCAATTGCCTGCGCAAAGTCTTCTATTATTTTTAAGTTTTCTTGCTCTTTTACCCCTCGTCCTATTCCTATTATAATATTAGCTTTGGTTATGTCTACTCCACCGGTTGCGGCTTCTATGTATTCAATAAACTTAATTGCAGTAAGGTCTGCTGTTAATGGAGACGGAGTTTTTGTTGTTTCGGCGGTTAGATTCGTCTCGCTTACCGGAAACGCTCCCTGTCTGACTGTAAGTAAAAACTGTGAACTATCTTTAAAATTTATCGTAGCGTTTAATTTCCCGCCATACATCTGTCTTGTTGCAATTATGTTATTGTCTATTTCGATTCCTATACAATCCGTGGCAACCGGGATATTAAGTTTGCTTCCAAGGGCAGGAGCAATATCTATACCGAATGCAGTATGTCCTATCAATGTAAGAAAAGGTTTTTCGGTAGTTAATACGTTGAAAAGCGTAGTCTTATAATATTCGGAGTTAAAATCTTTAAGTTTTTCGTCTTCTATAACAATAATGCGATGGGCTGAAGATTTGATTTCGTTTATAAAAGATTCGGTTTGATGTCCTAATAAAATAGCAGTGACTTTGCCGCCTGTTTTTTCGGACAATTCCCTGGCTTTGGTTAACAGTTCAAAAGATATATTTCTTATTTCCCCGCGTCTATGTTCAATCAGTGCAAAGATGTCTTTCATAGTACCCCCTTCTCTTTGAGTATTTCTGTCAATTTTAAGGCTTTCTCTTCCGTAGTCCCTGCCAATATTTCAGCCTGTTTCGATGGGGGAGGGGTAAATAATTTTGTTATAGTCGTATTTTTAGCAAGTTCAGTATTTTTTGCGTCAGCGATTTTTATTTCTTTGCCTGCTGCCTTTCTTATTGCCATCAATGAAGCATAGCGGGGTTCATTGATGCCCGTTTGGATTGTGAATAATGCAGGTAGTTTGATTTCACTTTTTTCAATTAAACTTCCTTCAAGTTCCCTGTTTATTGTTGCCAAATTGTTTTCTACGTCAAGTTTTACTACTAAACTTGCATAAGGTATGCCAAGCAGTTCTGCAAGTGTTTGTCCTACCATAGAATACCCATCATCCTGAGCCATACAACCCGTAAATATAATGTCAAATTTTAAGTCTTTGATGGTATTTTTTAATAATTGTGCGGTGGCAAAGCCGTCTAATTCGCCGGTGTATTCTATTCGTATTGCCGAATCCGCGCCTTTTGCAAGCCCCATTCTTATGATGTCGTCATTTTCTATTTCCCCGATGGAGACAAGGGTAACGGTCCCGCCGAGTTTTTCTTTAAGCCTGATAGCTTCTTCAATTGCATAGCTATCGGATTCATTAATGTCAAAAGTTAAGCGGTCTTTTTGGATATCTTTGCCTGAAGAATCTATTTTTAGTTCTAAATCCGTTGTCTGGGGAACTCTTTTTATACAAACAATGCTGTCCATAATACCCCCTATAATCAAATTAAATATGAAATATTAAAAATCAAATATTTTATCTTCTTAAGTTCATCAAACACTTCAGTTCCCTTTTAGGTTTTCCATAAACGTTTCTATTTCGTTGTCTTCAATATTGTTTATACCTAATCTTTTTTCTTAATTTGTCAACCTGAATTTGATGGGGAGAGCAATACGTTGTAAAGGTGGATATTTATAAGAAGAAAGAGCACGAATTGAATTCGTGCCTACGAAGAGGAAAAGCAAAAATTGAATTCGTAGAAAAAGTATAAATTGAATTTGCGTTGACAGAGAAAGAGCACAAATTGAATTTGTGCCTACAAGGAGAAGATGTACGAATTGAGTTCGTTGTTAGAGGGGGAAAGAGCTATCTAACGGTAGTGGTTTTGTGGTATATTTGATATTTTATTTTTAATTTTCGTTTAGTAGCCTCGTAATTTTTCTAACACTTCAATTTCTTCATCTTTACGTAATTCGCAATAGCTATCAAATTTCATTATATATATTGCTCTGCCTTGTGTTGCGGACCTGATTGCAGTTGCATATCCGAACAATTTTCTCATAGGGCAGGAAGCGAAAATATTATGTCTTATACCTACTCCTGCCATAGATAAGATTTTACCGCCTCTTGCGCTTAAATCATCTATTATTGCGCCTATATATTCGGGGGGAGCAATTATTTCCAACCTCATTATTGGTTCAAGGAGTATTGGATTTGACTTTCCTATAGCTGCTTTAACTGCCATAGAAGCCGCAGTTTCAAAAGCGATATCCGATGAATCTACGGTATGAAAAGAACCGTCAGTTATAGTCACTTCTATATCTACGACAGGAAACCCTGCAAGGACTCCGGTTTTAAGCGAGTCTTCCACACCTTTACGAATGGAAGGAAAATATTCTCTCGGGATTGAGCCTTCCCGCACTTTATTTTTAAATACAAATCCTGCGCTTCTTTCAAGCGGTTTGATTTCGAGTTCTACGTCTCCATATTGTCCTTTACCGCCACTTTGTTTTATAAATTCGCCGCGTTCACTTGCGCTTTTTGTAATTGTTTCTTTATAACTTACTTGTGGAGCCGACAATCGTGCTTTTATTGAAAATTCCCGTTCCATTCTCTGGAGAAGGACTTCAAGATGTAATTCTCCCATACCGGATAGTATTAATTCTCCGCTTTCAGTATCTGTTCTTATAAAAAGGGTCGGGTCATCCAACACTAATTTTTGTAATACCATCCCAAGTTTTTCTTCGTCCTGATGAGTATTTGGCTTAATAGTTGCAAAAATAACAGGTTCGGGGAAATCGGGGGATTTTAATATTATTTTCGAATCCAGTGCTGCAAGAGTGTGACCTGTTTTTACTTGTTTGGGACCATAAATTGCAACAATATCCCCTGCACTAGCAGATTTTATTGATTCCCTTTTATCTCCCTGCATTAAAAATATCTGAGAAATTCTTTCTTTCACGCCGGAATTTACATCCATTACGTATTCACCGGCGTTAATTGTCCCGGTATAAATTCTTAAATAAACAAGAGTCCCGTGTGCATCGGAATAAAGCTTAAAAATCAGTCCGCAGAATTTATTTTTGTCGGGTATATGGTCTAAATTCCTATCGAGGGGAGATGGTAGGAAATTTACTATTCCTTCAATTAAAGGTTGGACTCCAATATTTCTTAATGAAGAGCCAAAAAATATAGGCACAAATTGTTTTTCGATTGTAAGTCTGCGAATGGCAGCGATTAATTCTTGTTTGCTTATAGGTTTATTTTCAAGGTATAAATCTCCTATATGGTCGTCATTGTCGGCAATAGTTTCTATTAATTCCTTAAGAGCTTTATTAAATTCCGGCATAAGATTCTCCGGAATAGGTTTTACCACAAATTCTTTACCATCCGAGCCCTTATCCCATTCTATTATTTTTTCTTCTAGTATATCGCATATACTAGAAAATTTATCTTCTATACCAATCGGAAATTGCATTTTTAATATATTGCTATTTAGCCTTTCGGTTATCATCTTAATGCATTCGAAAGGTTCCGCTCCAATTCTGTCGAGTTTATTTATTAAAACTATTCGAGGAACGTTATATTTGTTTGCCTGATACCACACGGCTTCGGACTGAGATTCTACTCCTTCTACTGCGCTAAAAATCATAACTACGCCGTCAAGAACTACGAGACTCCGTTCCACTTCGCCTGTAAAATCAATATGTCCGGGAGTATCTATGATGTTTATTTGTTTGCCTTTCCAGTAACAGGTAGTTGATGCGGCAGTTATTGTAATTCCTCTTGCCCGTTCTTCCGGCATCCAGTCCATTACGGTGGTGCCTTCATCTACCCCACCTATTTTGTAGGTGCTGTCGGTATAATAAAGAATACGCTCGGTAGTAGTGGTTTTACCTGCGTCTATATGAGCGATTAAGCCTATATTACGAATATCCTCTATGGGCATTGTATTTTATATAATGGGAAAAATGTTACCTGCTACCACCTGAAATGTGCGAACGCTCTGTTAGCATCTGCCATTTTGTGCATATCTTCTCTTTTCTTGTATGCATCGCCTTTGTTTTCAAGTGCAAGCAATAGTTCCTCAGCGAGTTTCCCGGACATTGGTTTGCCTTTCTTTGCTCTTGCAGCTCCGACTACCCATCTTATTGTAAGTGCAATTGCGCGGTTGGGTCTTACTTCGTAAGGAACCTGGTATGTTGCTCCGCCTACTCTTCTTGGTCTTACTTCTAATAGGGGTTTAACGTTGTTCATTGCCTGGTTAAAGACTGTGATACCCGGCTTTCCGGTTTTTTCTTCGGCTATTTTTAACGCTTCATAAAATATCCGTTCGGATGTATATTTTTTACCACCCATCATCATATAATTTATGAATTTACCTGCCAATATTTCATTATATTTAGGGTCAGGTGCTGTTTCCCTTAGTTCTGCGCTTCTTCTTCTCATACTTTTTTACCTGTCGTCAGACAGGAATTACCTCCTCCTGATTTTTAATTAAGTTTGATATAAATAACTTATATTACAAATATGTCAAGGATAAAATGAAAAATTGTTATATATAAATGAGATTCTCACCGCCCCGCCTCCTTCGGGATAAACTCCGACGCGGAACTCGCAGAGAACGGAAAGATTAACTAGAGAGGTATCTCGCCTTGGCAGAGTAAACTCCGAAATAAAAGGAAATATATGTTTCTATACCATCTCTTAGAAATAGGAAGTTTGAAGTTTATTTTCTTTTTCAAACCGTTCAATTGCAAGTTGAATCAACCTATCTATCAGTTTGGAATAAGAAAGTCCGCTTGCTTCCCATAATTTGGGATACATACTAATGATGGTAAATCCCGGGATAGTATTTATCTCATTAACGAGTATTTTTTTATTATTTACCAAAAAACAATCTACTCTTGCCATTCCCTCGCAACAGAGTAATTTATATGATTTAATGGCAATTTTTTGGACTTCTTTAATAGTGTTTGTAGGTAAATCAGCAGGTATTTTCAGGACGGCGCCTTTTTTATCAAGATATTTTGCCTTATATGAGTAAAATTCGTGTTGTGGAATGATTTCGCCGGGGACAGATGCAATAGGGTTCTCGTTTCCAAGAATGGAACATTCTATTTCCCTACCATTAATATTTTCTTCTATTATAATCTTGGTATCATATTTGAATGCATCTTTGACAGCTTCATCAAACTGTTTTTTTGTAGATGCCTTATTTATTCCCACAGATGAACCTGCATTTGCGGGTTTTACAAATAGGGGTAATCCAAGCGATTTACTTGTTTCATTAAAATTGGCATCCGACTGTTTTTCAAATACTATGAACTTAGCAATCGGGATTCCTGCATCCCTGAGCAGTCTTTTCATTGCATCTTTATCCATTCCAACTGCAGAGCCAAGCACTCCGGCACCTACAAATGGAATGTTTATTAATTTTAACAACCCCTGCATCGTCCCGTCTTCACCGAATGCACCGTGTAGTATTGGGAAAATTACGTCTATTTGTTTTACAGGTAAAGAATTTGATATATATATTATTTGTTTCTTGTCTTTTCCCGGGACTATGGCTATGTCCTTAAATACTTTGTCGGACAGGTCGCGACCTGTCCCTAAGTTATCCGGAAAAGATTTTATGTTTTCATTCAGGTGCCATTGACCTTTTTTATCAATAAAGATTAAACTTACTTGATATTTTTTTCTATCTATGGCGTTGAACACGCTTCTGACCGATTTAATAGAGACTTCAGACTCCGTTGATTTTCCACCAAACATAATTCCAATTCTCATTTTTCCCTCCATAAAGGTAGAAACTTAGAATTAAATTTAAACTTTGCAAGTAAATTTTAATTTATTTTAGATTGTTTATTCCTTAGGGGAAGCTACTTCTGTATCAGATATTTCTGTTTCAGTAGTTTCCGTGGGAGCAACTTCTGTTGAGTTTCCTTCTGTCAAAGCGGATTTATCCGTGATGTCTTTGATACTTAAACTGAAATCAGAAATATTATTTTTTTCTATATTAATGTCTATTCCTGAAGTTTTTTCTCTCTGGGGTTGCAGAAGAACAAGTTCCTGGTCTTTATTTTGTTCCATCATCGCTTGCATTTTTGCAACTATTATAATGGTTGCAATTAATTCCTGTATTTGTTGCATTAATTTTCCGTTTTCAATTTTACTTAATTCTTCGAGGTCTTCCTGGTCAAAAATAACTCCGCCGAGTAATTTATCTTTGTCTTTTGCGATTTCCATTATTTCTTTTACCAGTCTTCTGACAAAATCCATTATATCTTCTTTCTTTTCAAATGGTTTTATTGATTTATTATCAATGTTTTGAAGTTTCAATGAGAAATCAGCTTGAAAAGTATGCATTTCTTTAACTCCGTTATTAATTAGCTCTCGTTGAAAAGTATAAGTAAAAGACAGATCCATACTTCTTGATTTTTCTGAAAAATATCCATCTGCAGTAAGTTGTTCTTTATTTTTGGCTTCAAAAATAAGATTGAAATTTGTAATGGAGTTTAAAATGGAAGCTTCGGACTCGTTTACATTTACCCCTTGAGATAAAAGGTATTTTAGGGCAGGTGAAATTGTCACTTCATCGGAAGGATTTATGGTTAGGGAGTTAGAATTTTGTTGGTTATTTGCGGCAACATATTCTTTGTAAGAATAGGGAGCGGTTGAATTAGATACGGCAATAGTATTTCCTACCATATCTTTTATTATCGCTGGTTTTATGAAATTCTTTAGAGATTTTGGGAAAAGCACAACAGAAAGAATTTGCACACAGATTTTCCCTCCGGATAACAAGCTCTATGATAAAAATAAGAGCTTGTAATCACAGATTGACAGGGATAAAAACAGATAAACAGGATAAAATCCAGTAGGTAGTAGAAAGGAAATAGTAAAAGAGAAGAACAGAGTACAGAAAAATTAGACAGGATTAGCACGGATTAAAAAAGACAGATAGCATAGAGTGTATATCCGCTTTTGCGAGAATGCCAGAAGGGGAAATTAGCAAGTTAGTATAAGAATGCAAGATAATTTTATTGACTTATATAGAAAATTGGATTATTGTGAAAACCAGTCTACATGGAAGAAGAAAAAGGGAAAGGAATTTTGAATTTAAAGTATTGAGGAGGATGGAGATGAAAAAGGTAACATTATTTGTATGTTTTTGTTTTGTAAGTTCCAGGTTGCTGGCTGTTGAGGCAGGAAATACAGAAGCTCAAAGAGATAGTCTTGTGTCGAAGTTAAAAAGCATAACCTCGCCTGATACAAATACTACTAAATCAGAAAAAATAGAGGGAAAAGATTCTAAAAAAGACAGTCTTATAGAAAAATTAAAAAGTATGTCTATATCCGACAGCAGTATTTCTGATAGTAATGTTTTCGCACCAAAGAAAAAAGAATGGTATGATACTAAAGGAAGTGTTTTCGGAGAGAATCCGGAAAACACAACTTTGCAAGACAGCGGGACATATTCGGAAGGAAAGCAAGCCGGTGCAAAAGCAGGCAAAGGGAACGAGATGTTAGTTGGTGCTGTGGTGGGTGGGGTGGTTAGTGTTTTGGGATATGTCTATCCTTTCGTAATTGTTTCCGGAAATCCTCCTGAACACATAAAAGCGAACATAAAAAACAAGGGGGAAGACTACAAAAGGGGGTTTTCAAAAGGATATAGACGGAAGAAGAAAACGAATGCTCTTTTAGGAACTACCGGCGGTTGTGTTGTAGGTTATTTTATATGGGAGGGTATCTTCTTTTGGACAGTTTCCCGAAATTTATAATTTCATGATAAATATATTATTTTTTTCTTTATTTTTTCAGGTAACGGATGTAGATACAAACATAGTGGATACGAGTATTGAGGAAACATCCGTTATTACGGAAGAACTGCTTGCAGATACTATGGAAAATAAAAAAGGAAATAATTTATTTACTTCCATTGCTACAGGACTTATTCGCATATACCAAATTGTAATATCTCCCCGTCAGGGAGACGTATGTAATTTTGTTCCATCCTGTTCCCATTATAGCAGTGACGCAATTGAAAAAAAAGGGATATTCAAAGGGATATTAATGACTGCCGACAGGCTTGAAAGGTGCAATTATTTTGCATGGCAGTATAAGGATAAGTATTATAAAACAAAATTTGATGCGATTCGGGGAAATAAGTTGTATGACCCGGTGGAATAAAATGCCGAATCACAAATTAAAAACCAATTGTGGGACGCAGATTGTCGCAGATAAACAGGATAAAAGGAAGAAGAGTTGGGAGTGAAGAAACAAATAAAAGGATACAAAAGAATTAGACCTGCTCCTCCTGAGGCGGACAGGCAAACAGAACGGTAGGCAAGCAGGATTTACAGGATTAAAAGATAATAAAAATGTTGAAACGTAAATTATGAATTGTGTTTTATTTGCGGTAATATTATTTCTACAAGTGCAGTCAACAGCTGATACGGCAGGAATAGTTCATACGACTGAATTTGCGGATTGGTTATACGAGACAGGGGATTACAATTCGGCAATAACCGAATATAAAACACTCCTGACATATTCTCCCAATGATACGCTTACACTTGTTCGTAAAATCGGCAAATCTTATCTTAGTCTTGGGAAAAACAATCTTGCATATAACTATTTAAGTCGTTTAACTGAGGATACTGCGTATACATTGACCGGGATTTCCTGTCTTAAAGAAGGTGATATAGAAACAGCTGAAGAATGGTTTATGAAAGTAGATGATGATTCTTTAAGTCTTAAGTTACAGGCAGAGTATTCCAAAATGTTGAATATGCCTTATAAAAGTCCTGCAACTGCGGGTTTTTTATCTGCGATTATTCCGGGGCTTGGGAGAGCGTATGCAGGTAGGGCAGGGGATGGGATATTTTCTTTTGTGCTTACGATAGGAAGTGCGGCAGTAAGTTACAGGTATTTTCAGACAAAAGATTTTATTCCTGCGACTATATTCGGGGGATTAGGATTATCGTTTTATTTCGGTGGTATTTATGGCAGCAGTGAATCCGTTAAACGGTATAATGAAAAAGTTTTTGAAAAAGAATTTTATTCTTTTAAAAAAAGATTTATTAACTCTTCTAAGACACGAATTCCGGTTAAGAACGATACTCTTATCAAATGGGCAACCGGTTATAAAGCATTTGTGGATACGCTTTTCTCTGAAGGTAAGTACGAAAATGCGATTCTCGAGTATAAACGGTTGAATTTCTTTACTCCTGATTCCAATTTTCAATATCGGATTGGGCAGTGTTATGAAAAAGCAGGTGACATGGAAAATGCAGTAAACTATTACGAAAAATCAGGGGGCTGCGCTTATTATGATTTGATCGGCGCACATCTTAAGTCCGGGGATTATTCTTCTGCGAGGTTTGTGTGCGATAAATTTAATAGGGGAAGCGAATTAGCAGGATGGATTTACATTCTTGAAGATAATTATGACGATGCGTATGAATGTTTTGAGGACAGTGAATTAAAGCAAAAGGTAAGTCAATTCAACCTTCTTCCGTATAAATCAGAGGACAAGGCAATTTTATTATCTACATTTATCCCTGGCAGTGGGGAATTCTATACGCGTAATTTCAAAAACGGGATGTTAACATTTTTATTCAATGGAATTACGGGGTTTTGGGCAGTCGAGTCGTTTCGTGACCGCAGGTATCTTGATGGTACACTTGTGATAATGTTATTGTGGAATAGGTTTTATGAAGGTGGAATGAGAAATGCACTGGCGTCCGTTAATAAATATAATAAAACATTAAAGAAAAAACATTTAAAGGAGCTTGAACGATATGTTCCGGATATTATAAAACCCAGCATAACAAACCGCGAGTGATCTTTTCTAGAGGATAGAAAAATAGCTTGACAAAAAGAGGTAAACGAATATTATGAACACGTATATTTGGTAAATATTTAGGGGGTAAGATGATAATACTTTTATCTTTATTGCTTTTTTTGGGTAATTGTCCTAAATGTCCTGAGGGCAAAATAAAACTTGCTGTTTTTGAAATAAACGGTGCAGGAATAGAAAAGGAATTCCTCACAACAATTTCTGATTTATTGCGGATTGACTTGGAAGATTGTGAAGAGTATATAATTATGAGTAAAGAAGATATGATGGGGGCATTGAATGGAAATCTTTCAGTCATCGGTGGAACAGAAGAAGTATCGAAAGTATGCGAAAAAATAAAAGTATCATACGCAGTTACAGGAAACGTAGTAAAACTTGGCAACAAACTTATTATTTCGGTTGCTTTGATTGACAGGTGGGAGAAGATAAGGATATTTGAAGATAGGCTTACGGCTTCGAATATGGAAGACCTTGAAACAACAATCAAAAGGCTTGCGGAAGCGCTGTGCAAACAAAGTAAAGCCAAAGAAAATGTTACGGTTGATAACATAACGGAAGCAGAAGCCAAACCGAAATTAAGAAGGCAAAGTTTCAGCACAGGCGGAGTAATGGTAGGATATATGTTTCCGATGGGAAAATCCCTTGGAAAAGAAGTGGATTATGGTTATGATGGTTATGGTTATGAAGGTTATACATCCAGAGTAAAAGGCGACATTGGTTCTTTCCCATTATTCGGTCTGGCCTATCTTTACGAAACTTCTTATTATATGGGCGAGCTTTTTGCAAGCGTGGGAAGTAAAGGAAGTACTTTTATGGGAATTGTTGATTTTTCCTGTTATCGTTTTATGTCATTGGGAGACGTATCTCCATTTATAGGCGGCGGATTGGGAATGGCATGGGGAGATAAAGTTACTGAAGTAATTGTAATTAAAGATAGTTCTCTTCATTATTCCTATTATCCGGATTCAACTTATTATTCCTATTATACCTATGAGAAAAAAGTCACCGACCGGATTGACGGTATGATGGCAAGTGTCGGTGGGGGAGTTGAGTTTTTCAGAACTTATGATTTCCATTTTATTGTAAGCGCGGGCTATAACATTATTTTTTCATCAGGAACTCCGAATGGTTTGGTAATTCGCTTTGGATTAATTTATAGAAAGTCCGGTGAAAGTAATTGCTGCGGTTTCTAAATATTTTATAAGAAAAGGAAAAGAATTGACGATTAAAGAGATATCAACAAACAATGAGGTTTTGTTAAGGAGGATAAAATGGTAGGAATGTTCTTATCTTTGTTGCTTTTTGCCGGGAATTGTCCGAAATGCCCGCCGGGAAAAATAAAAGTTGCCGTGTTTGAGTTAAGTGGAACCGGTGTGGAAAAAGAATTGCTCACGACAGTTTCTGATTTACTGCGTATTGATATGGGAGATTGTGGAGAATATATAGTTATGAGTAAAGCAGATATGCCGGACAGTATTCTCTTGGTCAATGGTGGTACAGAAGAGGTATCAAAAATATGTGGAAAAATAGGAGCATCTTATGCGGTTACGGGAAATATGGTTAAATTAGGGAGCAAACTTATTATTTCGGTTGCCTTGATTAACAGGTGGGAAAAGATAAGAATATTTGAAGATAAGATTACTGCTTCAAGTATTGAAGATTTGGATGCGACGGTTAAAAGACTTGCATTGGCACTGTGCCAGCAGAAGAAATCAAAGGGAAGCGTTAATGTTGAAAACATAACAGAAGATGAGGCAAAGCCGAAATTAAGAAGGGAAACTTACAGCACGTTTGGTGTAATAGTAGGATACCTTTTCCCATTAGGAAATTCACTGGGGAAATATGCCCAAACGACAAATATCATTTTTAATACTGTTATCCCCAAAGGAGATTTAACTTCAATCCCGGGATGGGGCGTTTATTATATTTACGAAACCGCTCGTTATATGGGACAGGCAGCCGGGACATGGTATTACAAGGATGCAACCAGCAGATTTGTAAATCTTGAATTTTCCGGGTATCGTTTTTTATCTTTGGGAGATATATCTCCATTTGTCGGTGGAGGACTCGGAGTAGTATTTTTCGGTAACAAACTTACAGGGATTGACTCAAGTTCCGGATATTACGAACCTATAACAGAATCGTTTGATGGGATGCTAGCAAACGCCGGGATAGGGGTTGAATTCTTCAGGACGTATGATTTCCATTTTATTCTCAGTGCAAATTATAACATTATCTTTACAGATGGATATCCAAATGGGCCTTCTGTTCGTTTTGGAATGACTTACAAGAAGAAATCAGGCGGATGTTTTTAATATGTAAAGAAATTTTTCTTAATACGGCGGATTGGGGATAGGCTATTCTAATGTTTCTAATAGATTGAAACTACTTACTTGCTACTAATCCAGAAGGTTTATCTTTAGCATAGAGAATAAGATTTTTAGCAATAGAGTCGCGTGCCCTTCTTGATTTTGAACCAAGCAAAACTACCATTATTTTACGTTCGCCACAAAGTGAAGTAGCTACTATATTCCATCCGGCTTTTGGATAATATCCCGTTTTAAGTCCATCAACCAAATCGCAATGTCTCATCAGGGTGTTACGTGTTCGCATTGTGAATTTTCCATTGCGGAAAGAAGATAACTTTGTTGACATCCATGTTTTCACGTAAGGATATTTTAAAGCTTGCATAGAAATAGTTGCTATATCAATACAATCGGACATATTTACTTCATTTTCATATCCTTTAGCCGGAGGCAAACCTGTCATATTCCAGAATTTAGTGTGATGTAGTCCTAATTCAGTACTTTTATCGTTCATCATTTTAATAAAATTCTCTTTTGAGCCACCTATATAGGAACCTGCGAGGTAAGCGGCATCGTTTGCGGAGTAAATAATTGCTGCTCTTAAAAGGTCTTCCAATACGAATCTTTCTCCTGCTTTTAGATACACCTGTGAACCTCCGATACAACTTGCATCCGGAGTAACGGTTACCGTATCACGGAGACTTACCTGTCTTGCTTCTAATTTCTCCATTGCCAGAAGTTCTACCATAATTTTGGTTAAAGAAGCGATTTCACAGGGTTTTTCACTATTGTATTCCCAGAAGATTTCACCTGTTGAAATATCCAAAGCTATTCCTGCTTCAACGGAGTATTTCATTGAACCTACGATAGAATCGCAAACGGGGTCTATCTTTTTGGTGAATTGAACGTATTCTTTGGGTTGTTCTTTTTTAGAAAGGTTTTTAGAAAAAGCTAAAAAGGCGATTCCGACACCAATAAAACTAATACCTATCAATACCTCTAAAATGGAAATCTTAAATTTCTTTTTAGACATATGTAAAGTATGCTAAAATAATATTTTTTAAAGTCAAATGTTTTCTTAAAAAAGAGACAAAAATTTTATATGACTATATGGAAGAAAAATTTCAGCAAAGAAGATATTAAGTGTAATAATTAGAATATTCGGAAACGAGTATTCTTTTTGTCGCGCGTTAGAATCTGCGGATATCCCTAATCTTTCAATACCCGATTACCGGACGTTCTCAATTTTTTCTACTATACCATATTTCCCTGTTACAGGGTCAAGGAAGAGTTTTGATTTTGGAGGAAAATATGTAAAAAAAGCGTAACAATAAAGGTTAATTATAATAATTATGATGCCTATAATATTCAGAAAAGAGTATTCTTTTTTTAGAGACATTAACTTGTATCCGACAAGCTGGGCAACGGCAATAGCAATGAAAAATGTGGATATATCAACGAATAAAATATTATCTCCGGTAAAATAAGTGTAAGAGTAGAAGATAACTATTATTACAATAGGTATAATCAGGAATGAACAAGCTTTTGCAAAACAGAAGTTTTTTACTTTTTGCCCGAATACAAAAAATTCTATAGTGCTATAAATAAAGGCAGGCCAGAAAGCTATTTTCAGATGTTCCCATGTACTTTCATTTACAGCGCTGATAAGCGCAAGCGGTTTCCAAGAATTGCTAAAATCATAAGCAAAATGTAATAATGCCCCGAATAAAAATATAAAAATAACACCCCAAAATTCCCAAATTTTAATCTTTTTATTTTCCATTTATGGAAGAGTAATTACGGGAGAAATGCTATTACATTTTTATTAAAATATACATAATTGTGAGAATGCGTAAAAGTTGATCAAAACAGAAATTACGGTTCCCGTTATAAAAAGTAATTGTCCAATTCTCGTTATTTTCCTGTTTTTTATGTTTTTTAAAATTAATATTTCAAGTACGCTGCCGGACGAATAAAGGATATTTGCAAAAACACCATAGATAATAATAAGAGAACTGTCGGAAGGGGACAAAGCTGCTTTTATTTTAGTTAGAGCAATTATAAGAAGTGGCACTCCCGTAGTGAGCATAATCAAATTGTAATACAACCTTTTCTTTTCCCACCATATAATTATTTGCTTTCGAGTGTTATGTTTGGCATCCTCGTTGGGAACATTTTTTATTAAATCCATATTCTATTAAACTGTACGAGTAAAGAATTTTTTGTTATTCTACCAGATATTTGAATTTCTTTATGAATTCGGCAGGTGTAAGGTTGGCAGTTTTTGCAAGTTTTTCCAATTGTTCTTTATCTTCAAAATCCTCCGGTTTTAGTCTTATCATATAGTGGAGAGCGGCTTCGTAAGATTCCGTTTCTGTATTTACAAATCGTACCTTTATTTTGCCGGTATTGGGGTCTATGATGTTTTTGAGTAAGATAGGCGGTTCTTTATTTTCCCGCACATTAATTAGAGCTCCTGAATCTCCGTTTAATAGGAATTTTACTGCGCAAAAACCTAAATCTCTTGTTAACTCCATATCAAAAGGAATAGGGGAAACGCATCTTAGTTCGTACCCGATATCTTTTGTCACGGGTGTAGCAATTGACTGTCCTCTTTCTTCAAACCGTTTTTTAATCTCTTTTTTGACTATTTTTCCTAAGTCAAGTTCAGACATCCTTATATTATCAAACTCATCAAGTTCCACATCACCGGCTTCTTTTAGTTCGTCAATATCAAATCTCTCCAATAATCCTTCTGCGAGGACCGCTACGCCGTCGCTTCTTCCCATACTTTTTCTTTTAATTATAGCGCCTTCAATGATGTCGCAAAGGTTTTTTAAACTGACATATTTTCCTTTAAATTCTTCCCCAATAATGGTTAGTGTTGCACCCGCGGCTTTTCCTATTCCAAGTGCAAGATGCCCGGCTTTTCTTCCCATTGATATAACAAAATACCATCTTCCTGTAGTTCTTGAGTCTTCCATTATATTCTGGACGAGGGATGTTCCGATATGTCTTGCCGTCTGGTAACCAAAAGTAGATTGGCAACCGGGAAGGGGTAAATCGTTATCAATAGTTTTTGGCACGTGAGCGATTTTGATTTTCCCTTTGGATTCTCTTTCAATGGTGCTTGATGTAAATGCAGTATCGTCTCCACCGATAGTAATTAAATAATCAACTTTTAGTTCTTCTAAAGCTTTGATAACATTTTTAACCTTTTCCGGACTTTTAGTCGGGTTTTCTCTGGATGTTCTGATAATAGAACCACCCATAAAATGTATTCTGGAAACATCGGCTATTTCTAAATATTTGATGTGAGTAGAATCTCCATTTACAGGCCATTTAAACCCATCATAAATGCCAATTACTTTTATCCCATTATTTATTGCTTCAATAGTAGCTGCGCTGATTACACCATTTATTCCGGGGGCAGGCCCACCACCAACTACTATGGCCAATGTTTTTCTATAATTTTTTGACATAGTGTTATCCTCCTAACGATACGTTGTATAATAATTTCTATTTCATGAAAACAAGTTTTTTGGTCTCTTTGTAGGTAAAAGTTTCCAATTTGACAAAGTAAATTTCTACCTACAACCTGTTTTTTCTTTTTTTGCACGAATTGAATTCGTGCCTACAACCTATGTTATATTATGAATTATAAAAGAGTATCAGGTATTTTTCTTGTTACTTCCGAAGTAAGAGCGTATTTTTTTACAGTTTCAAGTGTATTTTTAATGTTTAGTTTTGTGAATAGCAAGTCGAATTTTGCCTCAAGAGCATCCCTTATTTTCTTTTTATTTTCTTCGGGTATATCCCATATTTCTTTTTTAAATGGTCCGAATCCTTTTTTTCTCATTTTGTAGATAAACTGTTCTCTTGTCTGGTCAGGTTTTTTCTCGTTTGGATTGGTTTCTTCAAGGTGGTTATAGATTTTATCTCTTAATTGAGAAGGAAAATATTCGCTATCAAATATCATATTCTGGAAACCTGTTGCAAGGTGTATTTCTGATGTTCCGGTAGGAGGAAACCTGTCAAAAGCATCATCGGGAAGAGTAGAAGCACCGTGTTGAACCGTTCCTGACAAACCGTATTCTTTTCTTGATACTTTTGCAATATCTTCCAATACCTGAAAATCTAATTTTACTTTAGCGATAGATCCATCCGGCATAGGAATGCCGCCGTGTGTAGTTCCGGTCTGGACGCTTATTTTACTAATTCCTTTGAGATTTCCATTGAGCGCTTTTTTATAAACATTCATATAGGAACGAAATTCTTCTACCGTGCTGTTTTTCCCGCCGACTTCCCCGATTTCACCGCCAACGGATATTGTAACGCCTTTGGGTTCAAGAGTTCTGATGTAAGTAGTAAGCGATGCTGCGGTTTCGGAATTAAGTCGTTGTTGTTCGTCTATGTCTTTTTTGGATAAATCAACAAGGGTTGAAGTATCAATATCGATATTGTAAAATCCTGCTTCTATTGCTTCCTTGGAAAGGGATTTTACGGCATTGACTTCTTGCGCAGGGTCAAGTTGATATTTTTTTAATCCTACCTGGAAATGGTCGCCTTGAATGAATACCGGCGCGAGGTAATTTTCTTTTATTGCGGCACCTAATATTACTGTCGTATATTCGGCAGGTCTTTGTTTTGTGTATTCAATTTCAGTTCGGGCTATTTCAAAGATAAAAGCGCCTGCATTAAGTTTTATGGCAGACCGTATCATAGCTCTTGCGACGTCATAGGTAAGTCCTCTGATATTGGTAGCCGGGACAGTAATTCCGTTAAGTTTTCCTTCGCCCATAAGTTCGTATATGCGTTGAATTGATGCAGGTTTGATTCCAAGAGAAGCGGCAATTTCGGCAATCAGGTATCTGGATGCTTCTTTTATGGTGTTGTCTTCATTAAGGGAAGCATTGAAAACCAATCTATCTATGATTTTTTCTTGTAATTTTTTGATGTCCAATACGTTTGTTTTAATATTGGCACCGAATTCAACTATGCCTTTAAGAGAGTCTTTTAATTCTTTAATGCTTTCATATTTCATTTTTCCTCCTGTCTAAATAGTAATATGTCTTCGAGAATACTCAAATTGCAAGTCTTGTCAATAATATTTTATAAAGGGGTATTTTCAGGGTAAAAAATTGGTATTTTTGTGGGAACACGTGAGAGATTTTTCTTTTTAAGAAGGTATTTAAAGCATCTGCCTTGAAACGAATGTAATAATTTCGTCCCAAGGCAGAGTTCAGATAACACAACAACCCAAAATTAATTATATGTAGGATACCAAAAATATAAATCTTGTCAACAAGATTTTGTTGGGTTGGATTGAGCTTTTAAAAGCGGGAATTGAATGGGGTCTGGTAGAAAAACATTGATAATTATGGTGTCTTAGAAAGGGGCAAAAAAATAACTTGTCAAGATGAGGGATTGAAGGTAGATATTAAAATATGAGGAAAAAGAGTTTTTGTCTCTTGACGTATGGTTGTCAGATGAATGAGTATGACTCAAGGTTAATTGCCGAGATTTTATCCAAGGATGGATATAAAGAAGTAAAAGATGAAAGCAAGGCGGATATTATTATTATGAATACCTGTAGCGTTAGGAAACATGCCGAACAAAGAGTAGTAGGAAGGACAGGTGACTTACAACGATTACGCGAAGATAAACCCGATTTGATTATAGGACTTGTTGGATGTATGGCGCAAAATCTTATTGATAAAGGAGAAAAAATAAAGGGTGTGGATTTTATGGTTGGACCAGACAACTATGAAGAAATTCCAAGAATTATAGATGGTTTAGATAGTTTAGCCAGGGTGATAAAAAAAGAAAAAACCATTCTTTATGAGGGGGTATATGGGAGACAGGATAATAGCGTTAGCGCATTTGTGCCTGTTATGCGGGGATGTGAAAATTTCTGTACCTATTGTATTGTTCCTTATGTGAGAGTTGGACTTCAGATGCGTTCCTCAAAAGATATTCTTAATGAGGTAAAAGGTTTGTTAAAAAAGGGCATAAAAGAGATTATATTATTAGGGCAATCCGTAAACCAATATGATAGCAGTAAGGTTGATTTTCCGGAGATATTAAAAATGGTATCCGAGACTTCTGTATCAAGACTTGGTTTTTTCACTTCGCATCCTTATTATACTACTCAAAAATTAATTGACGTAATAGCGGGAGCTGAAAACATATACAAATGGATACATTTACCACTCCAATCGGGGAGCAATAAGATTCTAAAGAAGATGAACCGCAAGTATACAAAAGAAAAGTATATGGAGTTAATTTATAAAACAAGGGAAAAGATACCAAATATTTCATTGACTACGGATATTATAGTTGGTTTCCCTGGGGAAACGGATAAAGACTTTCAAGAGACTATGGAGGTAATGAAAAAAATACAGTTTGATTTTGCGTATATGTTTAAGTATTCGGACAGGGAACGAACGACGGCATATAACTTAAAACCTAAAATTCCTGAATTGGTAAAGACAAAAAGGCTTTCAGAATTGATAGAGATACAGCATAAGATAATTCGCATTAAAAACGAGCAGCTTATCGGGACGACTCAAGAGGTGTTGGTTGAGTATAAAGGCAGGAAACATAATGGTTGGCGTGGAAAAACAAAACAAAATAAAATCGTGGTGGTTGAGGGAAAAACTCTGCCCGGAGAGATAGTAAAAGTAAAAATAACCGGTTTAAAAGGGTGGACGCCAGTGGGGGAGATAATTAAAGACTGATTATAGTATCAATATATTTTTGCCGAACATAATAATCAAAAAACTTGCGATAACCAGAGCGGGACCGAAGTAGAGTTTATCCTGAAGGCTCTTCTTGTGTAAGGAAGCTGCAAAAACCAAACCTATAATTGAACCGTAAAAAATAGTATAAAGCGCACTTACCCATCCTGTAAAACTGCCTATCATAGCCATTAACATTAAGTCTCCCATTCCCATTCCTTCTTTCTTGAACACCAGCAACCAGAATCCTATAAAAAAACCGATTACTCCTGCTCCAACTAACATTCCTAATAAGGAGCTTTTAATTCCGATAGTAAAGAAACTCGTTCCGAGTCCGATTATAATTCCCGGGATTGATAAGACATCGGGAATCGTTTCCGTATCGGCATCAATAAAACCTATTATAATAAATAACGAAAACAGGATTAAATATATGACGAGTTTTGCAGAGAGACCAAATTTCAGGTAAGTGACAAGAAAAACTATTGCAGTAAGGAGTTCTACCACGGGATAAATTATAGAAATCTTTTCTCCGCAAAACCTGCATTTCGCTTTAAGCAGGAGGTATGAGAGTATCGGGATATTGTCATACCACATAATCCTGTGCTTGCATTTAGGACAGGCTGAGGGTGGCATAACAATAGATTTCCCACGAGGTATCCTGTATATGCAGACATTAAAAAAGCTACCCAAACAAGATCCAAATATAAAAAGTATTATAGACATATATTTATTAAAATCCCAATGTCAAAATCCAAATTTCAAAGATAACCTCATTAACAATTTTATTTTGCTTTTCATATATATAATAGTAAACTTAAATTTTAAAATAAAACCTGAGGAAAATTGTCAACTCCGGGCAAAAAGAACCAGAATAAGTCCCATTAGAGTATTTATGAATATGAATTACAGGCGCATAAACTGCCAATCCAAGGTAATCATTAATAAAGTATTCCACTCCACCGTTTAAGTTTATGTTTGCAGTTGAATAATTATATGTTTTTGAATGATAAAAATTAAAATTCGGTTCAAGGTAAGGAGCTATTTTTTGAGGAGACCTTATAAAACAGCGAAATCCTACGTCGAAACCATAATTTTCTATTTCTTTTTTAACAAATGAAAAATAAGGGCCTCCCACAAATAAGATGCGTGGAGTTATCCCATAGGCTAACTCTCCTTCTCCTCCGCTCCAAGCGAAGCCTGATAAATTTGCTCCGATATCCCATTTACCTTTTAATTCTATTCCCTCTACGTTTTGTGCCAAAAGCAATATTAGTAGCAAAAAAGAAAAAAATTTCATTTTCTCCTCCTTAAAAGTATATAATTATCTTACACATCTAACGCTAAGCCCAATTTTTTTATTATAGTCGTCATGATTGCAGCTAATCCTGCCGTAGCCTATATAACGTATGCCTGCTTTTGTATTATTGTATCCGGTAGCCGACCACCAGTATCCGTAGTATCCTATATAGCTAAATATACCATCGGAATAACGGTATCCCCCCGGGCGCGCCGAAAAACCGCTTTTGTTGGTTGACTCGGTGTTAGAACTTAACCAATGTGTTGTGTCTGTTTCTTTCATTTTCCCACCTGCAACGTCTTCATTGCCTAAATAGTTAACAAGTGTTGTCCACTCTTCATCAGTTGGTATATGCCATCCTTTGGGGGCCAAACCGCGCGGGTCATTCACGGCATACCAGTTATAGAGTTTGCCGTAAGTTTTACCGTTTTTGGCATTATTTTCATAATAGCACCAGGCGCCTGTAGTTAAGTTTTGCCATTCTTCGGCATCTTGCACTTGAGGAATGGAGTCGCCATTGCGGTAATGATTTACGTCCAGATTTTCTGCCCTCCATTCCTGTTTGCCTATCCTTATCGTTCTGCCTATAAGTTGTTCAGTATATAAGGAAGAAAAAATTAGACTACCAAGAAGAAATATCTTTATTAACTTCATTTTTTTTCTATTTGTTTTTTCATATCACGGGCAGGTCACCGACCTGCCCCTACAAATATAATATTCATTTTGGTATTAATCCCAGAATTCCCAAAATATGCTATAAGAATAATAATAATCATAGGGTGTTATTTTATAGGTATAGGCTACTTTAACGTCTATTATTTGGAATTCCATTCTTAGCATTTGGGTTAGAATGTCTCCCGTTATATGGATTCCTATTTCTTTAGACGGAAAATACTTATTGTACTCTCCCCAGAGAGTCCACCTTGTAAATCCTTCGGTTGAGTCTCTGCAAAAGAATGCGCCTATTCTTAAGTTATATAAACTTGGGCTTACGAGTCTTGTTGTCATCCCATTTATTGTAGAATAATTTATTGATGATTCAAGTATTCGTATTCCTGCATTTTGTTCTTTTTCAGTAACACTTCCGAACAAAGTGACATTAAACATAGGAACATACCCGAGTCCCAGTTTTGGGTATAGTTTAGCATCGTATCCGTATCTTATGCTGGGGAGTAAATATAATAATCTGAATGGTTCCCAATAATCCTGAAGAAAATATCCATTTTCGTCTTCTATGCCGAGAAGTATTTTATGATTGGATATATTGAATCCTTGTGTAATAGAGTAAAAATCTCTTGTCAGTATGAGTTTAGAACGGTTGGCTTTTCCGATGGAAGTGGATATTCCCAAAGTATTATTATCTCTATAAAAAGCCTGTAAGTTTATAAGAGATGAGTTGTAACATAAGTTTGAAGTCGCTTTTAGGGTTGTATCAAGGTCTCCTGTCAGATACATATTGATATTAGGTATGAAAATCTGCCTACCAAATTCAAACTGAAAGTAATTCGGATTTATAGCTAATTTAATATTTGAATAAGCTCTTTCTGTTTTTAAGCGTTTTGTTATTATATTTATTACTCCTTTCGTGCCTTCCGGCAGACAGGCATAATTTCCGTAGGTAGAACTTACATTTTCGTTTATGACTTCTATTTTTTCTATGGAGGGGAAAATAGGAATTTTATCCCGGGAAATTGGAATTCCATCGCATAGTATTAAGAAATTATCGGTTATAAAAGGATAAGAGAAGAAAAAATCTTCATAATTATCAATAGAGGTTGATAATGTAACTATGTTTGCTGGGGTAGTCATATCGAGTGCAGGCATTCTCAATGCCGTTTCTGAAGTGCTACAAATTAAAAGATTCAATAATATAATCATTTTAGGTAAGTTTTGTTCCTATTCCGATTGCTTTTTTTAGGAGAGTCGGTCTTTTCAAGACATCAGCTGATTTTGTTAATCCGCGGGCCAAAAGTTCATCTACTAATTTGATATTTAGGTCTCCGAATAATCGTTTCATAACGCTTGAAGCTTGTTTTATTTCTTTCATAGGGGATAAGTCGCCGATACATACGATTACTCCTTTTTTGGTATATGTATTCCATTCTGCTCTTCTTTTTAAGATAGTTTTTCCTTTAAGTTTAGTAACAATAACCTGACTGGAGTCTATTCGATCAATCAAAATTTTAGTCTGGGCAGTTACCGTCTCACAATAAACAGGTGAACCCAATATTATTATATCAACCTGTCTTATTTTATTTAATAGAGAATTAAAATTATCTTTTAATATGCACTTTCCATTTCTGGAACACTTAAAACAAGCTTTACAGGGAAATAAATTCAAGTCATTCAGGTGAACTTTTTCGACAACGGCATTTTTTGATTTTATCCCTTGCAATATTTTAGACACAAGTATATCCGTATTGCCTTTTTTGTGTGGGCTACCGATAATTCCGAGTATTTTCATTTTTTATTAGTTTCGGTTAATAATTTTAATATAAATATTCCTCCGATTATCACGCCTGTATAGTAGGTAAAAAACCTCCAAAGAACAATAAAAACACCCATTAAGCATTTTGGGCAGTAAGAGTTAAACAGGAGAAACCCGGCACCTTCTGCAATTCCCGAGCCACCAGGGGAAGGAGAAAACATCAGCAAGAATGTAAGAATAAATTGGATTATTGAGGTCTCCACAATCGGAACGGACACTCCAAGACTCCTGAATAACAAAGGCACCATAAGAACAAAGCACAACAAGGAAACACCGGACAAAAGTATTACGAGCAAAAATTTATATATCCCGTGAGTGCAGCATTTTTTGAATCCGAGTTTGAAGTTTTCTATTTCATCTGCAAGTTTGTTTATCCAGCTTGCGAGTTTATCTTTATGTTTAAGAATAAAAAAAATAGAAAGTTTGTTGATTTGAGTTTTAATCCATTCCGTTTTCCACATAGCAAGGGTGAAAAGTATTAAGAATATGCTATAAACGACCAGAATATACCCCGAAAGCATTTTTAGACCGGAGCTTTCAAAAATGTTTCTATAATATATAATAACCGGAATTGCGAATACGAATGCAAGCAAATATGTAATTCCGCGCATTACGATAACGGTACCGGATTCCCCGAAAGAAAACTTTTCTTTCATCAGAATATAGAATTGCAGGGGCAGACCTCCAACTCCAAAAGGCAAAATGGATAAGAAATATCCTCCAAAAGTAAATTCGGCAGTTCTTTTCAGACTGATTTTTTTCCCGAGCACCGAGCCTAAAACTTGTAATCGCAGGCATTCAAAATATAGTCTGAGTATGCAAACCAGAGTCGTTAATCCTAAAAACAAATAATTTACTTGTTTTAGAGCGGATAAAGTTTCTTTACTTGCGGTGAATATGAATATAACGGTAACGGTTAGGGTTGTGATTATGAAGAATATTCGCATTCCTGATTTTAGTTGTTTTGCAGTAATGCGGGGTGGGTTAGGGGATGTATTATTTGTTTCCATTAAGTTGTATTAAGTCATCATACTGTGGTCAAGTCCAAGTTTAACGGATTCTTCTCCTAATAAGGTTTTAATTTTCAATAGAACGTTACGAATGGGTTTAATTCGTAGGTTACTTTTTAATAAAGCTTCATCATCATATTCATTCGTAAGGTGTATATACACTTCACATTCGCCCGGTGAAGCTTCCAATATTTTATTTAAATCAATTAAGGCTTTTTCTTCTAACCCTGAGATATCTATATAAATATCTATTTTGTTTATAGCTTCTTTTCTTATTTTTTCAAGCGCTATTATTTTTGAAGCTTTTACGGAATGAATTTCATTTCGTTCGGATAGTCTTCCTTTTATTATTAATGGTTCATCTGCGTTTATAGCAGATATGTCAAAAACATTATTATAAACCATAACTTCTATTATTCCTGAAAAATCTTCTACGGTAATAAAGTTGAATTCTTTATCTTTTAATACTTTTCTCCTTGTTACGACACCTCCTATGGTTATTTCTTCGCCAAGAGATTTTGTTGCAAGGTCGGTTATTGTAGAAATACGCATAGCGGCAATTTCATCTATGTATCTTTCAAGGGGATGTCCCGAGAAATAAAATCCAAAAGCTTCTTTTTCCCACGACAGGAGTTCTGCTTTATTCCATTCCTCATCCACCTCTTTTTCTTCGGACTCAAAGAATAACCCTAATTGAGAAGTTGTTTTATTATTAAGGATATCCATTAAACCTTTACGGTCTTTATCCAGAGAATCGAAAGCTCCTGATTTTATTAAAGATTCACCGGTTTTTCTGTTTGGTGTTACGCGGGCAACAAAATCGGCAAATGAGTTAAAGGGACGCTTGTTCATAACTTCTATTGCGGCATTTTTGCCTATATTTTTTAAAGTAGCAAACCCAAACCTTATCTTGTTGCCTTCTACTTTGAAATCTACTTCGGAAGTGTTTATATCGGGGGGCAATATCTCAATTTTCATTCTCTTGCATTCATCTATCAAGAATTTTATCCTGTCGGTAGTTTGGTATTCGGAAGTAAGAAGAGATGCCATAAATTCGTTTGGATGGTTAGCTTTAAGGTATGCAGTCTGGTATGCGAGTAATGCGTAGCCTGCGGAGTGTGATTTATTAAATCCGTAACCGGCAAATGGAACGATTAGTTCAAATATTTGATTTGCTATTTTTTCGGGGACATTATTTTTTATACTGCCTTCAATAAATGATTTTTTCTGTTCTTCCATTACTTCGGGAGTTTTTTTACTCATTGCGCGTCTAAGAATGTCTGCCTTTCCGAGACTGAAACCTCCCACTCTGGAAGCTATTTGCATTACCTGTTCCTGGTAGAGTATGGTACCGTAGGTATCTTTTAATATTGGTTCAAGTAAGGGATGCAGATATTTGGGGGTTTCTTCGCCGTGCTTGCATTTTATAATGCTATCTTTTGTTGCGCCTCCAAGGGGACCCGGTCTGTAAAGAGCAATTAGCGCCATTATATCAGTGAAGTTTTCGGGTTTGAGTTTTCGTAATATGTCTTTCATACCTTCGGATTCAAGCTGGAATACACCGATTGAGTGTCCTTTTTTTAACATATTGAATGTTTTCGTATCTCCGAGTGGAATCTCTTTAGGGTCTTTTTTGTTTATTTTCTCTAAGGTATGATATATAACGCTCAATGTTCGTAACCCAAGTATATCTATTTTTGCCAATCCGATTTTTTCTACTGATTCCATAGAGTATTGAGTAGATATTGTATCCCCTTCCGATTTGAATAATGGAACGACGTCTATGAGTTTATCGGGGGCTACGAGTATGCCGGATGCGTGCATTGATGCGTGGCGAGCAAGTCCTTCGAGTTTGGATGCTATTTGAATAAGATGTGGAATGCCTTCCATTTTTTCAACAAAAGATTTAACTTCGGGAGTTCCCATTGCTTCCGCAATGGATGAAGTTGGATGAATTAGTTTTGCAAGTTTATCGGCTACCGGGTATGGGATTTTTAAAACCCTTGCAACATCTCTGACGACTCCTCTTGCGCCCATAGTTCCGAACGTTATAATCTGGGATACCGAATCTTTGCCGTATCTTTCAGTAATATAGGTAACGATTTCATCTCTTCTTTCGTCACCAATATCAATATCAATATCAGGCATAGCTATTCTTTCAGGGTTTAGAAATCTTTCAAATAGTAGGCCATATTTTATCGGATCAATTTCTGTTATACCCAGGCAATAGCAAATGAGACTTCCGACTGCGGAACCTCTTCCGGGACCTACCGGGACGTTTCTTTTTTTCGCTTCATCTACGATATCCCTAATCATTAAAAAGTATCCGGGATATCCCATCTTTTTTATGGTATTAAGTTCGTATTCAAACCTTTCCTGTATTACTTTTGCCGGGGTTGGGTATCTGGCGTCAAATCCCTCTTTAGCAATGAATGTAAGGTAATCTTCTATTGAAGCGTAGCCTTCTGGTAATTTATAGCCAGGCAAACGGATATTTTTCGAATCCAAATCCAGTCTTAAGTTACATTGCTCTGTTATTTTTAATGTGTTTGATATAGCTTCAGGATGGTCAGAAAAGAGAGCTGTCATTTCTTCGGGAGATTTAAAGTAAAGTTTATCGGAGCCGAATTTTAATCTTTTTACGTCATCTTTTTCACTGTGAGTTTGTAAGCATAAAAGGACATCATGTGCTTCAACGTCATCCTGATTTAAATAATGGCAGTCATTCGTTGCTACTAAGGGAATATTTAATTCGGAACCTATTTTTATTAGTTCGCCATTAGCAATATCATTTTCTTCTAGTCCAAGCCGCATTAGTTCGAGATAGAAATTTCCTTCTCCAAAGATGGATAAGTATTCCGAGGCAATTTGTTTAGCTATGTCTAATTTTCCTTTTATAATCCAGTAAGGGACTTCACCTTTCAGGCAACCTGAGAGTCCAATCAGACCTTCGGAATATTCTTTTAATATTTCTTTATCAATACGGGGTCTATAGTAATGACCTTCAAGCCAGCCTGCACTGGATAATTTCATTAAGTTTCGATATCCTTTTTCATTCTTTGCAAGTAAGGTAAGGTGAAAGTAGGAAACGCCATCGACGGGTTGTCTGTCCGTTCTTGGTCCCGGAGCCATATAGGCTTCCTGCCCGATAATTGGTTTGACTCCTGCATTTTCCATTGCTTTGTAGAATTCAATAGCTCCGAACATATTTCCGTGGTCTGTTATTGCGAGGGCAGGCAGTCTGTATTCCTGAGCAAGTTTTGCCAGTTTTTCTATCTTACAGGCGCCGTCAAGAAGGCTGTAATCCGTATGAACGTGTAAGTGAACAAAGTGTGCGTGAGGCATAGTTTCTTATATTAGTATATTAAGTGTTTTTGTAAAGTTTAAATTTTTTATTAAAAAACTTGCAAAGCTAAAGTAATGAAAATATAATAAAAATAATAGATTTGATTTTTGGGGGTATTATGTTGAAATTTTTTAGTGTTATTGTGTGCATAATAATATCGGGTAATTTTTTATATGCTAAGCCTGTTAAATCAAAGGATGCGGATTCTCCGTGGGGAGTTATAGATGTATGGCCATATGGGGCTTCGCCGTATAATCGGCCTGACCAGTGGCGTCCCGACAGATTGCGTGATTTATATGCCCGTGGGCTTGATTCAGCAAAGAGTTATGGTTTTACGTGGAACAGACCTAATTGTGCGCCGTATAATGTTTTACCTGGGACTACACATTTTAGGACGGATATGATGGATTCGCTTGTAGTTTTTATGCAGGAGCGGAATCTAAATTTATTGATATGTACCGGTCCACCGAACTGGGCTCCGTGGCGTGACGACACGTTAAAATGTAAAAAATATTGGCAGAACACCATTGAAAGGTATGATGGTGATGGGAACAATGATCTGCCGGGGCTTACCAAACCGATTAAAAGTTGGGAAATCTGTAACGAACCTGAATATGGGGGATACGGGAGTATTGATGATTTTGCCAGGTATGCCAGAATATCGTACCAGGCAATAAAATCTGCAGACCTGTCTGCCCAGGTTATTGGTCCGGTTATGGGAGCAACCGGAGGAGACGCGGGATGGAGGGTTAATGCAATTTATACAATATCGGGAGAGGATTCCGCATTGTTAAGAATGGTTCTTGAGAGGTGTGGAAATTATTTTGATGTAATAAGTTTACACATTTATACTTATGGGGATTTTTCCTATCTTGATACAAAAATAAAGCCTGTACTTGATAAATATGTGCCGGGGAAACCTTTATGGATAACAGAAATAGGATGCAACCGGACACATCCTGTAATAAGCTTGCCGGATTCAACAATTATTGATGCATATTCAGATACTATAACCGAGGCACAACAGGCAGAGTATTTGCTTAAAATATGCGAAGCAAAAGAACAAAGAGTATGGCTTAATAAAATATTTATTTTTACGTTACAGGATTTTGGGGCATATAAGTATGCAGATTCTTTACGTACTTCAACTGATTATTGGGGAATGATGAAAGAAGATTTTTCGCATAGACCTGCTCTTGATAGTGTGCGGAATTTTATTGCAACGCATCCTGATACCGGGAAAAAGAGAAGATAGTTTAGATAGTGTCCTATTAAACAGAGCATTAGACAGGATTAACAGGATAGAAAGTAAGAGGGGAAGAAGTGAGAAAAATGTTTTTTATTTCTGTAGTTTTATTATTAGCCGGGAGTATTAATGCGGCGCCGATTGAATCCTGGGGATATAATACTTACGGGCAACTTGGCAATGGAACAAAAGCTAATGGTTATACACCTGAGCGGATTGTGCAAATATGGAATGCCGTTTCTGTTTCTGCGGGCGGAGAACATAGTTTGGCGTTATTATCTGATAGCACTTTAATGGGATGGGGGTATAACGCGGACGGGCAACTTGGAAATGGAACAACCGTTGATAGCGATACGCCTATTGTCGTATACGGGATAAAAAACGCCGTAGCAATTTCTGCAAAAGGTGAGCACAGTTTAGCTCTTTTGTCGGACGGGACGATAAAATCCTGGGGAAATAATGAGTATGGGCAGCTCGGGGATGGGACGACTATTGACAGGGATACGCCTGTTACGGTTTTAGGAATAAATAATGCTGTAAAGATTTCTGCCGGATGGGAATATGGTACGGCTCTTTTGTCGGATGGAAGAATAAAAGCCTGGGGATATAATAATTCCGGGCAATTAGGCAACGGGACGAAGATTGACAGCGATACGCCTATTGTAGTTTATGGGATAAATAATGCGATAGAGATTTCTGCGGGAGTACTTCACGGGTTAGCGTTATTATCGGACAGCACGATAAGAGCATGGGGACTTAATAAATACGGGCAACTTGGAAATGGGACAACCGTTGATAGCGATACGCCTGTCATAGTTTCGGGAATAAATAATGCGAAGGGAGTTTCGGCGGGAACTTCTCATAACCTTGCCGTATTATCGGATGGGGCAGTAAAAGCGTGGGGATATAATGGTTGCGGACAACTTGGAAACGGGACATTTATTGATACGGATACGCCTGTTGTAATCCCGGGAATAAGTAATGCAGTAATAGTATCTGCGGGTTCAATGTTCAGTCTTGCGTTGTTATCAAACTCAACTGTTCAAGCTTGGGGTCGAGGAGATTTGGGGCAAATAGGTAATGGGGAAGATAACAGTGTAAAGGTTCCCGTTCAGATAGGAGTAATTGCATGGGGAATTTCTGCGGGAGATTTTCATAGTTTAGCTTTGGAAGCACCTCCGGCAGTAGAAGAACAAATAACAAACAGACAAATCGTGTCTATTGGGAGTTCAATATTTGTTAATAAAATAACTCTTTTATTGCCTGTTGAACAGAAGATACAATATGCGATTTATGACGTTTGCGGGAGAGTTCTTTTAACGAGGGGAGAGAGTTTAATAAAAGGGAAATTAGATATAAATGTTTCCAAGATAAAACAGGGAGTTTATTTTCTTGTTGTAAAAACGGCAGGGAAAAGAAGTTGTTTTAAGGTAATAAAGCTGATAAAATAAATAGGAATTGACAAAGTATTTGTTAAAACTATCTTCGAAATGAAATATTGAAAGGTAGTGGAAGTGAATATATGAGAAGAGTGTGGATTTTATTAGGGTTTGTTTTATTATTTGTTTCTGCAGGTAATAGTCAGGCTGAAGAAAACTCCCTAAAAGCAGACTCCATAAAAAAAACAGAACCAGCAAAGGTTAATCAGCCCAATGAAGCAGAAATTTTTTGTACTCGTGGACTTGATTATGCCGACAAAGGAGAGTTCGACAAGGCGATAGAGGATTTAAACAAAGCCATTGGTATTAATCCTAACGATGCGTACACTTTTTACAGTCGTGGGAATGTTTATCATAAGAAAGGTGAGTTCAGTAAAGCAATACAAGATTTTAACAAGGCCATTAGTATTAATCCTAATTATGCAAATGCTTTTTACAGTCGTGGAAATGCTTATTACAAAAAAGGAGAGCTAGACAAGGCAATACAGGATTTAGACGAAGTTATTAAAATTAACCCTAATGACGTAAAAGCATTGGATAATAAGGGATATATGTTGGGCAAACTAAATCGATATGATGAAGCAGTTAAACTTCTTGATAAAGCGACAGAAATAAAACCCGATTATGCAAACGCATGGTATAATAAAGCTTGTATGTATTCGTTAAAAGGTGATAAAGCGAATGTGCTTAAAAACTTATCCAGAGCAATAGAATTAGATGCAAAGTTTAGAGAAGATGCTAAAAAGGACAAAGATTTTGAAAAATTATGGGGAGATAAAGATTTCAAGAAGATTGTGGGAGAGTAAGAAATAGGTAGGGGAACGCAGATAAGAGGCAAAGAAAACAAATAACGGATGCAAACTTAAAAGTTTGCCCTACAAATGGAAAATAGATAACCAGACAGAAATGAAATATAAAGGGATGGTTATAAGACCGCCGAGTGAAGCGGATAGTTTTATCTTACAGGTTACCTACGGGTGCTCACATAATAAATGCAGTTTTTGCCCCACTTATTTGGATAAACCTTTTCAGGTTAGGGAAATGGATGGTATACTAAAGGACATAAAAGAAGCAGAAAAGGATATATCTTATACGAGGCGGGTTTTTCTGGCAGATGGAAATGCAATGGTATTAAGTAATGAAAAACTTGTTCCCATTCTGGATGCTTTAAATTCCGGATTTCCTACGCTTCAAAGAATAGGAACTTACGCAAATGCGGATGATATATTGCGAAAAACAAATAAAGAACTTGAGGATTTGGTACAAAAGAAGCTTTCTATGATATATATCGGGCTTGAAAGTGGGAATAATAAGGTTTTAGAAAGAATACACAAAGGAACAACGGTAGAATCAATGATAGAGGCAGTGCAGAAGGCGCAGAAAGCAGGGTTTAAGGTTTCGGTTATAGGGTTGCTGGGATTAGGGGGTACGGATTTATGGAAAGAGCATTCCATAGATACCGGCAAAGCAATAACCGCTATGCAGCCACTTTATTTTTCACTTTTAACGGTAATGATAGTAAAAGGAACCGAGCTTTATACAGAATGGAAAGAAAAGAAGTTTGTTTTGCCTGAACCTATTGATATGATTAAGGAAATGAGACTTATTATAGAGAACGTAAACGTTTCTTCGGGTTGTATTTTTCGTACCAATCATGCGTCAAATTATTTACCGTTGTCAGGAAGGTTTCCGAATGATAAGGAGAAGTTTTTACGAGATATTGATTCGGTGATTAAAGAAGGGGGAGAGTCTTTAAAACCTGAGTGGGGGAGAGGATTATAGGTTTTTCACCGCAGAGGGCAGAACTGCTTAATTACAGATTGGAAAATGGGGTATCAGAATATCAGGGAATCAGTCCAGCTGAGCTGGATACGAATCCCTAATCACTATCGTTCAAGGGCTTCGTATAGGCAGAGAATCAGGAAATCAGAATATCAGTCCCGCCAAAGCGGGATGTTGGCTACTCCAATTGCAGAAACAGACAAAATGGATTCCCGCTTTCGCGGGAATGACAAATGAAAAGTCATGAAAAGATAGTTTGGACCTTGGGGAGAAAAAATGAAGAAGGAAATACTTAAAAACTTAGAAATGATTCAACAAAAGGATAAGGAATGGGGGAAGAAAATACATACTTGTTTGAAAGAATTGGAAAAGAAGGGGTGGGGAAACAGAAAATTCAGGATTTTGTACGGGCATTTTATAACCAAACCTATGACGGTATATGAGTACATTGATGCTTGTATATCAAATCCTCCCAAACAGTTGTTTTTTGCCGTTCAGAATATATATAATAAATTCAAGAACCCAAAAATCACTCTTCTTTCCGTCAGGGATATATTTGAAGGGCATCAAAATGAACTTATGATTGAGAATAAGAGTTGTCTTGGAAAAAAGGGGCTCATAGAAACTAAAGTCGCTTTGATGCCGGGGAAAATTAAAGTTCCGGAGATAGAATATAAAGGCGTTTTGCCGGAGTCTTTGAGCAAAGAAGAACTTTATTCCCTGTTTGAAAGAATGGCAGAAATAAAGAAATCCGCAAAGATGTTAGTCGAGGCAGAAGCTACGACTTCGTTGACACATATCGTGATTAGTTCATTCTATAAATGCAAAGACAGAAACTTTATGATAATCACGGCGACAAACACTTCAAAAGACAAGATAAGTATGTTTTCGGAAACGCCCATTGTAACGAAGGATAAGAAGTATTATTATTATGGGGATTATTTGATAAAACCTTCTGCCGAATCAGCTCCGCACTGGGTAATACATTCTACGCTGCATAAAGATAAAAATCCGTTATGTTGGAGTATTATACATATTCATAATGACCGGATGACAAAGATTTCGGAGCACTCGAATATAAAGTTGAAATCCGTGTATATTCCCGTTATAACTAAGTTTTCGTATTCGACAGAGGAAATCGGGAAAGAAATCGCCGGGATGTTGAAGGAACATAAGACTTTTGGTGTTTCGGTTAAAGCGCACGGGCAGTGGTTTGTGGGAAAGAATCTTATTGAGTTGGCTGAACAGATTGGGGGAATATTGAAAGAAGTGAAAGGTCCCAGATAACAGAATAAAGAAAAATCGAAACACCCCGCAAATTGCGGGGTAAACTCCGACCACAGAGAACAAATAAACCTACAATCTTGCCACAAAAAAACTAAAACACGAAAAACAGATCATAGAAGAGGTCACAGAGGACAAGAACAGAGGGCGCAGAGAGAATTTCTCACGCAAAGGCGCTAAGAAAAGATTAGAAGACAAAGAATTTCTTGGACGCACCCTCCAAACAGAACGGCGGGCAGGGATTTCCATAGAAAAGAAAAAATCAAACCAAAGCACAAATTGAATTTGTGCCTACAGGGGGCACTAAAAAAACGGAGGACAGGACATATAAGACAGGGGCTCCTAACTACCCAATTAAAAACATACCCATTCTAAAGAACAAAATTAAGAATTAAGTTGCAAAGATATAAGTTATAGATATAGTTACTGACCAATGAATTATAAAACATATTTTCATGTAGGATGGATTATATTATTAGGAATGCCGTTGAGGGCAGACGTAAAGGGTGGAGGGAGTATATCAGGTTATCAGAAGATCAGTGGGGAGAATATCAGGGGATCAGGAAATCAGATAAAAGAAAAAAAACAAATAACAGACGCAAGGCTTAAGCATTGTCCTACGAACGGCAACATAAAAGAAGAGTTTCCTTGTTATTTCAGGTTGAAATTTGATAAGAAATCATCGGATTCTTCTAATTGTATATGGGAACAACAAATTCCTACCGAAAATCCCGTATGGGCGGAAGAATCTACAAAGACAAGTGCCAAATGGCAAGACATTCCCGACTTACATAAAAACATCAAAGTAGGGTTGGTTTTGGGTGGGGGATTGATTAGAGGAATGGCGCATATCGGGGTGTTGAAGGTGCTGGAAGAGAATAACATCCCCATAAACGGAATTACCGGCACAAGCATAGGAGCGATTATCGGAGGGCTTTATTCCTGTGGGTATTCACCTGATTCCATTGAAAAGGTTACAAGAACCATAAACTGGGACGATTTATTTTCAGACCAGCTTCCAAGAGAAAGTTTTCCGTTGTGGGAAAGGTTAAAAGAGGAACCTAAAGAACCAAGAGTAAATTTAGACATAAGGTGGTCGCGTCCCGATAAATGGTTTAACCAGATATCAGGGTTCAGAACGGCTCAAAAATTAACGGACAAATTTGTAGGGTTATCTCTGGATGCCGATTATAAAGCGGGGTTTGATTTTGATAATCTTGATATTCCTTTTGGGGCATTGTTAATGAATGTAAAAGGCGGCAACATAGAGTTAATGCGGAAGGGAACGGTTTCCACGGCGGCACGTGCCAGTGGCTCATACCCGATGGTATTTGAACCGATGAAAATCGGGGATAAGCTTTATATAGACGGCGGAGTTTTGGATGACCTTCCTGTGGATGCGTTTATACCTTTTGATTCTATCAGAGCACCCCAAAACACCATAAAAAATGGGGACAAACTTTTTGATTACATTATAGCAGTGTATCCTTATAAAATAGGGAAAAAAGAAATAAACAGGGAAGTTTCAGGTTTTTCTATGGTAGACATAGCGTTTAAGGTTTTTTATATTTCACGGGATTACTATTTACAGAGCAGCTGGAATAACGCCGATGCCAAAATTGATTTAGACGTGGAAGGAGGTTTTGACTTTTCTTCGGAAAAAATAAATAAAATGGTAGAGGCAGGATATAGCACGGCAGGAAAACAAATTAGACAAATAAAAGAGGATATATGCATAAAAGAAGGGTTGTCCAAGAACGACATTTATTGTATTTCGTCTATTGAATTAAATGGGGTAGAGGGAAAGAAAAAGAAGCATCTCAAAGCGATTAGATTAAAAGAAGGAAGTTATATAGAGAAGAACGATATTTGTGACGCGATGGCAAGGCTATATAAGCTTGGAGATTTTGGGAAAATTACCGCAAAAATGGAATACGATTCGGTTGAAAATACAGTCAATGATTCGATTCGGTATTGTAAAGTAGCTTTTTATTTTGAAGGGAAGAGAAGTTGTTTGCCCGACGTGAATAGAGTTGCCGTTAAGTTATTGCCTGAATTTCCTCACAATTCGGTAATAGAGGAGATACTTACGGATAAAATTTGCAGCAAAAGGAAAGCCATTAATTTTTATGAAATAAAGGATTTAGTGGAGAAAAGTTCCGTAAATAATGGGACTATTGGTTTGAGGGTTGACAGCGTTAATTTCGTACGCTCGACGGAAAAGGATACGGTATTTGTTTATATAGGGAAAGGGGTTCATCTTAAAGGGATAATAATATCCTGCAGGAATCCCGAAGCAAAGGATGCTTTGAAAAAGGAGTTTGACTCGCTGAAAGTGATAAACCCGTCAAATGTTTTAGGTGTGATTTCATCTGCTTATAAAACTCTTGCTCTCAAGACAATTGCGGTTGAAGGAGTCAGGGGAGATTCTTTATTTGTAACGGCAGAGAGAAGGAGTACTTCTACGGTGCGGATTCCCGTTCTTACTTTTTGGTATGATGAAGGAGCTACTTTTTTTGCGGAAATAGTAACTAAAAGGAGCAAGTTTTTTGGGTATGGAGAATGGTCTCCGTATCTGAATTGGACTTCTAATTATCCCTTGAAACAGGCGGAAGAACTTCTTATGGGGAAACAGTTTAATTTTGGTGTCCAGGCGTGTCGGTCATTCCTTCCTCAGGCGAACTTATACTGGGGTGAGATATTTGATTCTTCGTATGAAAACAGTTTTCATACGTTAGGGGCGCAAATAGAAATGCCTATTCATTCCAGAAAACATTTTATTCTTACTCCCGGTATAGAAGAAGCCGGGAAGTATGAGGATGGGGTTTTTGACTGGAAAACAAAAGGGACTGTTGAATTTGAGTGGGATAACCTTGACAGGATTATTTTCCCTGAATACGGGTGTAAGGGTAGTGTTGATTTTAAGGGTTACGGGGATTTAAAGAAGTGGAAAGATTTTTTATCAGATGGTAAATCTTTTTTGCATGCAAGGGCGAATATGATTGGAGTTTGTCCGTGGCGGCCTTTGAAAAAATTTACTTTTTTGGGGCAGATTATAGGAACGGAATATTCCGAACACACGCCTGATTATGAACGGTATAATTTTGGGGGACTAAACATTGCGGGGAGTCATCAGTTGAAGTTGTTTGATTCCGAATATTTTCCGGGATACAGCAGAAATGAGCTTACGGAAAGAATAATGTTTATGACAGGCGGTTTAGCGCGGTTTACTTTTTTGAATATATCCTTGTTGGGAGTTGAGGCAAAAGTTCATTTTGAAACGTCTTATTATGTGTTGGAGGGGTGGAAAGGTTTTTCGCTTAATGAACATACATTCTCGAAAAAAAGCTCGGTTGTAGGTTTACATCTGGATACAAGTTTCTTTAATGCCGGGGCAGGGCTTCTTTTTAAGAACAATAAATTGTCGGAGCCGTTTGTATCGGTGACGTTTTACGGGTTTTGATAGGGGAACAGATAACAGAAAAGTTCACCGCAGAGTCCAGCAAAGCAGGATAGGAATCTCTAATGACTTCGTACAAGAGCTTCTTATCGCAGAAAACGCAAAGTTCAAAAATCAAAAGAGAAAAACAGAGATAGTTTATCGGGGAAACAGAATACAGGTTTTAGCCACGGATGACAGACTCCAGCTGAGCGGGATAACAAACTCTAAGGGGTATTACCAAGAGTTTGTAAACGGATTTACACGGATAAAAAAAACAAAGCACGAATTGAATTCGTGCCTACAGATAAGGAAAGGATTTTCGGTAAAAGAAGATTTTTATATAGATAGCTGCAGATTAAAAATACAGAAAGTTTAAGGGGTTTCGGGAGGGGTTTCTTTAGCGGTTTGGCCTGTAGGGGATATTATTCCTCCTGAAATGATTATTTGTAAGGCTGTGTCTACGGACAATGAAGTCTCAATCAGGTCGGATTTATTGGCTGCGAGGTAGAACCCATTCGGGATAGGGACATAAACGCTGACGTTGTCAGGGCTATCGCCAATTTGGAAGTCCTCTTTACTTGTCTTAAAGCCAATAGCGTACATACCTTTACGTGGAAATTCAACAAAAACTACGCTTTTAAAAGCAGATTTATCTACAAATACCCCATCAGTTAACTTACGTCCTGCGTTGTAAATTGACTGAATAATGGGAATTTTTCTAATAACTTTTTCTGCAGTTTGGAGAAGTTTTTTCCCTATAAAGTTCCGTGTTATAACGCCTATGATATAAACGAGAATTACTAAAGTTATAAATCCAAGCAATGAATGGACAAAAGGTGGCAAGGTCGAGAATATCGGAATTTTCTGAAATATTATCTTAAATATTCCACCAAAGTTATTAACTACAAACCATATAACAAAAGCAGTAAGGCCTATGGGGAATAAAGCCATTAATCCTGCGAAAATGTTCTTTTTAATATTCATAATGAGTTAATTATCCTTAATATATCAATACTGTCAATGATTTTTTGTTTTTTATTAGAAAATTTTAGCACAAAAAAGCACAAATTGAATTTGTGCCTACAAAGATTTTACTGTCAATGATTTTTTTTTCATTAGAAAATAGAGATTTTTGACCCCGCTGAACTCAGCCACTGCCAAGGCTGAGTGTTTACAAAGAGGAAAAGCACATGGAATAAAAAGCACGAATTGAATTCGTGCCTACAGAGATTTTTCTTTGAGGATAGTAACGCCCCATCAAGGTTTGGCGTATAAAAGATTTTATATATTTTTTATTTCAATTATATTTTGTCTACTTGTAGACACGAATTCAATTCGTGCTCTTCTTCGTAATAAACATGGTAACTTGACCATTTATATTTCTTTGTTTCATCCACAATACGATGTTTTTTAGGATTTTCGTGTATATAATCAATATGTGAATGGTAATCTTCATCTGCTCTAATTATATGGTCGAGAAATTGATGTTGCCACAAACTACCATTTGCATTATTTGTTTTATTAATAAGTCTTGTTGAATATCCCTTAATTCCTTTCATTATCATAGAAATGTTTGCCTTTTTAGAAGGGACAACAAGACAATGAAAATGGTCGGGCAATATACAATAAGCTGCAATATTGAATTCATATTTTTCTTTATAATATTTTATGACACTCAAAAGTATTCGTACGTTTTTATCTTCCTTGAATATTTTTTCTCTATTTTCAGTCACACATGTAATGAAATACATCTCTCCCGGCAGGTAAAAACGTTTAAGTTTAATTTTCCGAATTTTATAATTTATCATTATTTTCAAATAAATAATACGAATTAAAAATAAAGCAAGTAGAATTTGAATTTGCGTTTACAGAGAGAAAAAGCACGAATTGAATTCGTGCCTACAAAAAAATTGGAATAGGAGAGAATATGTCAAGGGTAGAAGAGTCTTTCTTAAAAGATTCAAATCTAATTTGCGAGGGTATAGAAGGTGTTTTTCTTTGCAGTGCCTTGTTGGAGTATAAGTTTCTTATCAAGAAGTCCCTGCAGATAGTTTCTTGCCATACGCGGGGATACTTCAAGCATTTCACTACAGGTGTTACTGGTAATCTTTGAATTCTCTTTCAGATAATCAAGTATTTGTTGTTCTTTGGAGATAAAGCTTTCTGTTTTATGTAAATCTTCCTGAGCATACTTTTCGGAAAACCTGCGATAATCAGAAGACAGCGTTTGTGCTATTACAGTCGTTTGTTTTATTTTATCAGGTAAGCTGTCTGGCAGTATAATGCATGATTTTTCCAAAATTACCGCTCTTTCTATTACGTTTTCGAGTTCTCTTATATTACCGGGCCAGTTATAGTTATTCAACAATTTCATTGTATCGGGGTGCATCTTTTTGATGCCGAGTTTATGTTTGGTAGAATACTTATTTAAGAAATACTCTACCAGTAGGGGGATATCGTCTTTGCGTTCTCTTAAAGAGGGGAGTGTCACAGGTATTACGTTTATCCTGTAATACAAATCTTCACGGAATTTTCCTTCTTTGACAAGCTGTTCTAATTTCTGGTTTGTGGCAAGAATCAATCTTACGTTTACCGGGATAGTTCCGGTAGCGCCTACGCGTGTAACTTCTTTCGATTCTATAACTCTGAGCAGTTCAACCTGGATTTTAGGAGTTGCGGATGTGATTTCATCCAAAAATAACGTTCCTTTATCGCTTGCCTGGAATAGACCGATTTTATCTTTTACTGCACCTGTGAAAGCGCCTTTTACATACCCAAAAAGTTCTGATTCCAGGAGGCTTTCCGATAAAGCTCCGCAATTTATGGGAATAAAGGGATTATTTTTCCTTAAAGAGACATTATGAATTTCTCTTGCGATAAGTTCTTTGCCTGTACCGGATTCGCCGTAAAGGAGGATAGTTGAATCCGTGTTTGCGACTTTATGGACAAGTTCAAGGATATCCATAAAGATTTTTGATTCCCCGATTAGGGAATAGGAAGTTACTTGTTCCAGAGTTTTTTTAAGAGTAATATTTTCTTCCCGCAGTGTATAAGTTTCCAGGGCTCTTTTCAAGACGAGTCTTATTTCGTCAATTTTGAAGGGTTTGGTAATGTAGTCAAAAGCGCCTTTTCGTATGGCATCTACTGCTGATTCAACGGAAGCAAAGGCGGTAATAAAAATGACAATGGTTGAAGGAGAGGCTTTTTTTATCTCGGGGAGTAATGTTAAACCGTCCATTTCCGGCATCCGCTGGTCAAGAAAGATTATTTCGGGTGTCCAGCTTTGCAGAACAGACATTGCGAGGGAGGGGAGTTGGATGGTTTTGACTTCATGACCTTCTTTATTAAGGAATAGGTCAAAAAAATCGCATACTCCTTTATCGTCATCTATTACAAGAATACGAGACATAGTAGTTCACAGTTAACAGGAAAATATAAGGTTGTCAATTAAATTGTGGAGAATGCAGAGAAGAAACGAATAGAGAAGAAAAATTAGTAACCGCAGATTAACGCAGAATCCAAAAATAAAGAAAGTTGTAGGTTAAAGAAATAGATGATGTATACCAAACGGACATAGAAGAATAATCCAAAAGTTGGGAAATAATTGACAAATAAAGTTGTATACATTAGAATAGGAAAATGAGAATTATAGGGATAGATACTTCTACGATGGGAGTGGGATTGGGAGTTGTTAATTTTGGATTTTGGGCTGCGGATTGCGGATTGGAAAGAAATCAAAAATCAAAAATCAAAAATCAAAAATATGAAAAACAGAAAACAGAAGATAAAAATATAACAGTGGAGTTGGATGTGGTAGTGGATGCACCAATCCTGTCCACAGGGAAGACAGAAAGCAAGAGTGATGATTTGGTTGAGTTAATGAGTTCGAATGTGAAATCGCCTAAAACCCTTGATGGGATTGCCGTGAGTATAGGACCGGGTTCGTTTACGGGGCTAAGAGTCGGATTATCCGTTGCCAAAGGACTTGCTTTCGGATTGAATAAACCAATTATCGGGGTGTGTACGTTGGAATCGCTTGCGTATGGAGTAATGATAGATTCCATAGATGAAAAGATATGCCAGCATAATATTAAAAATCAAATATCAAATATCAAAAATACAAATCAAAAATTAAAAAGTAAATCCGTATCAGATAGAGCAAATATAGAGAAGATGAGCGTGTGTCATAAAACTGATATAGATGGGTATAAAATTGTTCCTATCCTTGATGCACGTTACAGAAATGTATATACGGCAAGCTATGAGATAGTGAAAAGTAAAATTAAATATCAAAAATCAAATATCAAAAATACAGATAAGAATAGAATACAAGAAATGGAAAATAGAATAAAGAAGGTAGAGGATTACAGGATAATAAGTATTGACAAATTATTGGAAGAGAATTATTCTAAAAACACGATATTTACTGGGAATGGCGTTTTTGTACATCGCGATTTAATTGTGTCTCGTATGGGTACGAAAGCTCATTTTCTTGATAAAGTAGCAAGTTTCCCCTGTGGGAGTTGGGTAGCGAGTGTCGGGGGAATGAAACTGATGGATGGGGAAAAGGATGATGTGAATAGTCTGGAACCGATTTATTTGAGGAGAGAGATAGAGAGTTAAGAGAAGACAAAACATTGCACAAAACAAAAGAAGAGATAGTAAGAACGGTAACATATAGTAATTCATAGTAACTTATAGTAACAGAGAAACAAAAAAAGAACAGAAAGTTTTTGGACGCAGATTTTCGCAGATAAAAACAGGATTAAAACAAAAAAAAGAAAGCAGAAAGAATACTAGAGTATCGAAAAAACAAATAAAAGAAGATTCTTACATGGATAGCCCAGCAAAGCTGGATAACTTGGAGTAATGTTCCTGATGGAACAAACTCCAAGTTATCGCAGATTAGAAGATTAAAAAAAGAACAGAGAGTTTGAATGTTTAAAAAAACCGGAGGAGACTATGGGACTTTTTGATAAAAGAATAGGGGAAGATAGTATTGATGGTAAGAGTTGGCTAATAGTAATATTAACTATTATTCTCGTAGTAGGTGGGACAGTTTTACTTTTTACTCTATGGAAACCGTGGGGACATATAATTTTGATAATTTTCTTTTGGGTAGCCGGAATAGGATATTTTGTGGAAGCAATACAGTTATGGAAGAGAACAAATATGTTTTATACTGCTATAAAAAGAGCACTTTGGGGAATAGGAATGTTATCTTTTGGCATATCTCATCTACCTAAATGTGAAAATATCGGGATGTTAATTTGGGTAATCGCGTTAATAGGTGTTTTTGTTACGTATAAATTAGAGGAAAAGAAAAGCCCGGAGACGATGTGGCGATGGCGGAAATGGGAATCTACCCGTAAAGGGATTTCGCTGTCCGAACAATTTAGTGCAAAGTATTTGGATGTTCTGGATAAGGAACCGTATGAGTATAAGATTTGTCTTTATTGTAAGCACAGTAAAGTTGGATTAAAAAGAACGTGTAAAATACATCATACGTTAAAAGAATTTAATAATACTTGCGAACGGTTTGAAAGAATGGTGTAAGAGGGAATATCAAAAATTAAAAATCAAATAGATTGTAAGGTATAAAGAGAACTGTATGAAAAAGATTATTTTAGGCGTACTTTTACTTTCTATATTGTTTGGTTGTAATCGTGAGAAAAGGTGGGAAGAGAAGATTACAGTCTGGGAAGCGCCAAATTGGACATCAGATGGAAAAGTTGTGTTTTTAGAACATTATTATGTGCAAAAATGGAAACAGACAGCAACAGGAGATGCTCAGGTAGGCGGAAGTGAAAAAATAACAGTATGCGAGATTAGCAATGACGGAACAGGGCTTAAAAAACTTGCCATAGTAAAAGAAAATGAATTTAACTATGGACCTTGTTTAGGAGGAATTAGTTCATCAAGTATTGGAGATTGGATAGCACTAAGTATAGAAGATTGGGACCGTGGTGAGCATTATCCTGTGATGTATGTAATTAAACGGGATGGTTCGGAACTAAGAGAAGTTGGCTCCGGACGAAATCCTGATTTTTCGCCGGATACATCTAATTTTGTTTATGAAAAAACCGGGCAAGGATTGTGGATTATGAATAAAGATGGAACCGGAGATAAGCAAATAATAACAGATATAACCATTACTTTTCCATCATGGTCAAGCAATAGTGGAAGAATTGCTGCAATTAAACATACATCGGGAGAATTTGGTTTCCTATCCATATTTGACTCTACTGGTAATTTATTGCAAAGAGATTCTACTATTGAGGTAGCCTATCCAGATTGGGGACCTTCTGATTCAAACGCTATTTCTGCGAATGACATTTGGTTTCAAGGAATTATCTTTTACCTTACTTCTAATAAACAAGATACTTTACAAGTTAGTAGTGGTGCTGGGTTGAGATGGTCTCCGAATGGAGAATATTTTATTTGTTATGGAGGCACAGACGGATATTTTATAATAAAAAAAGATAATACCAACAAATGGTATCTTAAACCTTAGGAGGAGAAAATGATGATATTTTTATTGAGTTTAGTTTTGCGGTTGAGTTCGGTACAAACGGGCGCGATTAACATAGCAAAAGTTGACGGCGTGATACATCCTGCTTCTGCGGGTTACCTTGTGCGGGCGATTCAACAGGCGGAATCCGAAAAAGCGGAGTGTCTGATTATTGAAATGGACACACCGGGCGGGCTGGATGAGTCTATGCGGAACATAACTAAAGCGATTCTGAATGCAAAGATTCCGGTAGTCGTATACGTTCATCCTTCCGGAGCAAGATGCGCTTCCGCAGGCGTTTTTATCCTGCTTTCGGCTCCAATAACTGCAATGACTCCCGGAACAAATATTGGCGCGGCGCATCCTGTCGGAGTTGGCGGAACTATGGCTGACGATTCAAGAACTAAAGCAGAAAACGATGCCGTTGCATACATAAAATCTATCGCCAACAAAAGAGGGAAAAACGAGGGATGGGCTGAAAATGCAGTTCGCAAGTCGGTAAGCATTACGGCTGAAGAGGCATTGAAAGATACGGTTATTGATTATGTTGTGGCAAATGTAACTGAGCTTCTGGACAGCATTAACGGGAAAACAGTAAATTTGGAATCGGGGAAAGTGGTTTTGAATACGAAAAACAAACCTATAAAAGAAATAAAATGGGGATTCAGCGAGAGTTTTTTATCCCATATTGCGCATCCGAACTTTGCGTATATTCTTATGATGCTGGGAATCTGGGGATTGATACTGGAGTTTTCGCATCCCGGAGCCGTATTGCCGGGAGTGCTTGGGGGAATTTCTTTAATAATGGCGTTTTATGCATTTCAAATAATACCGATAAATTATGCGGGGTTAGGGCTTATTTTGCTGGGGTTTGCGTTGCTCATACTTGAGCTTTTTATCCCGACAAGCGGGCCATTAACAATAGGAGGGGTGATTTCTATGCTACTTGGTTCAATGATGCTTATAAAAGTGAAGACAAGTTTCTGGAGTATATCGTGGGTTTCGATTCTTGTGGTGATAGGCTCAATTACTGCATTTTTTGTTTTTGTGTTGAGTGCGGCAGTTCGGGCGATGAAAAAGAAACCTGTAACCGGGAAACGTGGGCTTATAGGACAAATAGGAAAGGTAAAGGAGAAAATTGTCCCGGGAAAAGAAGGAAAAGTTTTTATTGTCGGGGAATGGTGGAATGCAACAGCAGATGAGACGATAGAAGCGGGGGAAAGGGTGAAGATTTTGGATGTGGAAGGACTGGTGTTGAAAGTGGAGAAACTACAGTAGCAAGGGGTGAGTAGCGAGGAACGAGGAACGGAAAGAAAATACAGTAGCGATGGGTTCCGCCAAACAGACTGGTGGACAGGGAGTAGCGAAGAGAAAAGAAAAATGGATATGATTGGGATTAACAGACTTGGATTAACGCAGACAACTGAAATCCTTACGCGGAGAGCAGAAAGACAATTGAGGTTATAGAGTAAAAAAATAAAGAAAAGAAAAACGGAGAGGGAAAAAATGTTGAACAAAGTGAAATCCGCCTCAGGTGGGAAAAAATATAATTTATTATTTTATATTGTTTTTAATATAATTGCGTGTAATGGATTTTCTCAGGGGGCAGGCTGGACTGTATATGACACTTCAAATTCTGAGTTACCGAATAACCGTGTCGTTGCTATTGCAATAGAAGGGATGCCTAGCGGCGCAAAGTGGATTGGCACCTGGAAGGGTGGACTTGCAAAGTTTGACGATACAAATTGGATTGTTTATGACACTTCAAATTCCGGGTTATCAGGTAACATTATTGATGCTCTTGGAATAGAAGAAACGACTGGCGATAAATGGGTTGGAATTTATGATGGTGGCGGGCTTGCGAAGTTTGACGATACAAATTGGACTTTATATGATACTTCAAATTCCGGGATGCCTGATAATGTCCTTGGTGTCCTTGAAATTGCAATAGATGGAAGTAATAAATGGATTGGTACATATGCTGGTCTTATAAAATTTGATGGCACGGATTGGACTGTGTTCAATACCTCAAATTCAGGTTTGCCCGATGACTATGTCTTTGCGCTTGCAATAGAAGGAAGCAATATATGGGTTGGTACTTTGAATGGCGGGCTTGCGAAGTTTGACGGCACGAACTGGACTGTGTTCAACACCTCAAATTCCAGTTTGCCTTATAATATGGTCTATGCTCTGGGGGTAGAAGGAACTAATATATGGATTGGAATTTATGGTGGCGGTCTTGTAAAATTTGATGGCACAAACTGGACTGTATTCAACGCTTCAAATTCCGGTTTGTCTTCTAACTATGTCAATTCTCTTGCAATAGAAGGGACGACTGGCGATATCTGGATTGGAACTCAGGGAGGCGGGCTTGTGAGGTTTGACGGTACTAACTGGACTGTGTTCAATGAATCAAATTCCGGGTTGCCTCATAACGGGGTACTTGCACTTGCGATAGAAGGGAATAATATTTGGGTTGGCACTTATGGTGGGCTTGCAGTATATAATACGGTAGGAATAGAAGAAAAATCAAAAATCAAAAACCCTTCGACTACGCTCAGGGCAAGTCAAAATCCGTTTGTAAAGTCAACCGTTATTAGTTATACTATTCCTCCGAATAACGATTATACTAATACACGATTAACGATTTATGACATAATGGGCAGTTGTGTTAAGACATTAGTAAATGGGGAGAAAGCGGCAGGAAGTTATAGTATTAATTTAAACGCGAAAGAATTGAGAACGGGAGTGTATTTTGTGACACTTAATGCGGGGAATTACAAAACGACGAAGAAACTGACAGTTATAAGATAAAAAAGGGGTTACAGGGATTGAAAGAGAATACAAGAGAGAAGAAAAGCAGATATACAGAATACAGAGAATTTAGACAGGATTAACAGGATAAAAAAGATTAATGAAAACCTGAGAAAGTAGAGTGGATTAGGTAATAGGAGGGGGAATGTTTAGTCGCACAGGTATGCTAATTTTTTTTGGCATAATTATGGTACTTTGTTTATTTGTGATAAAGAGGACAAATAATAAAAAAATAAACATTTCGGATGAGGAAAAACAGAAATGGTGGGACAAATTTAGCTCGCAGGGGAAAAAAAGATATCTATTGAAGCACACTTTATCATCCGGGGTTAGTGGAATGATAGGTTTTATTATATTTGCGATGGTTCTGAAAAAGAATTCCTCTCTCCCGGACTATTTTTTTATAAGATTAATAATTATTTTTACGATAGTATCTTTTGCCGGGGGATACTTTTCTGCAATGCAGCTTTGGGGATGGGTGGAAAAGAAAACCAAAATAGAAAAGAAATGAAAATTGAAACCACACGATTGCATCCTCCAAAAAGAATGGCGGACAGGCATGATTAACACACGAGAACAGAAGGATTAAAAGATTAACGAACGAAAAGCAGATAACAAAAAGAGTTTTAACAGGGACTTGAAGAGACTATAAGAGATTAACATAGAACTAAAAGCTGCAGAATATAGAAAAATAGAAACTACAAGAAAAATGGTAGGTAGGCAGGATAAGAAATAGTAGAAAGGAAAAAGAAAACAGGGAGAGAAAATGTTTAATCTTACGGCTACACTAATTTTCTTTCTTATAATGATGGTTATTTTGAAGTTTGTGATGAATAAGTATAGAAAAATGGCTTATTCAGAAGAGGAAAAACAGAAATATTGGGAAAAAATGGGAAAAACTTAGGGCACAGGGGAAAAATAGATGTATATTAAAAATTGGGTTGGGATGGGGACTTTTGATGGCAATAATAGGAATGCCTATTTGTTATATTATAATAAAGGGCAAGGGTTTTTCTTTTTTATCTTTTACAAGTCACGATTTTTTAGAAGACTTAGGAATTATGCTGGTATTAGGGCTTATCGGAGGATACTTTTTCGGATTAAATTTTTGGTTACAGATGGAAAAGAAATATAAAAAAGAAAAAGGCATAAAAAAATAGTATATCGGAAGATCAGATTAGAGAGAGAAGTGTTGACAAAAGGGAAAAGATATGGTTTAATAAGCAAGATTTAATGGGAAATTTTTGTAAATTTAGCATAGGGGGAAAGATGAGAGGTTTATTTGTAGGAATTGGTATATGCATAGCTTTATCCTATAGTTTTGCCGATGCGCCAACTACATTATGGGAAAAAACTTTTGGCGGGGCATCTACTGATATGGGTTATTCCGTTAAACAGACTATTGATGGCGGATACGTTATGACAGGCAGTACAAATTCTTACGGTGCCGGTGGCAGTGATGTTTGGCTTGTAAAAACGGATGCATCCGGAAATACTTTATGGACAAAGACTTTTGGTGATAGTGGTAACGATATGGGGTATACAGTTCAACAGACTTTTGACAGAGGATATATTATAACAGGATATACGGATATTTATGATACCGACACAAGTGATTTTTGGCTTGTAAAAACAGATTCCTTAGGTGATACTCTTTGGACAAGGAGTTGGGGAACACCGGGTTACTGCGATTATGGTTTTTCAGGGCAACAAACTTCGGATAGTGGGTATATCGTAACGGGATGTTGGCATGGAGCTTCAGACTATGATTTATATCTTGTAAAAACGGATGTTTCAGGAGATACATTATGGACAAAGACTTTTGGCGATACTGCACAAAACTGGGGAGAATCCGTTCAACAGACTTTTGATAATGGGTATATCATAGCAGGACGTACAACTATTAATAATGAAGGTGTTATCTGGTTACTTAAAACAGACGCATCGGGCGATACCGTATGGACTAAAACCCTGAACAAAACTCCCTGGGGCAAGGGTCGGGCAGTGCAACAAACTTTTGATAGCGGGTATATTGTAATAGGGTATACTATTGCCGATACCGAAGATATTTGTCTTATAAAAACAGATTCAAACGGAGACACTTTGTGGACAAGGACTTTTGGCGGGAATTCTTCGGATATAAGTTATTCAGTTCAACAAACTTCTGATAGCGGGTACGTACTAATAGGATATACAAAATCTTACGGCGCAGGTAATTATGATGCATGGCTTATAAAAACGGATGCATCCGGTGACACGTTATGGACAAAGACTTTTGGCGGAAGCGCTCAGGATAGGGGATATTCAGTTCAAGAGACCAAAGATAAGGGTTACATAATGACAGGGTGGACAGCTTCTTCCGGAGCCGGTTCATATGATTTATGGTTAATAAGGCTTTCAGGGGTAGGAGTGGAAGAAAAATTAAACATCGAAACCCCTTCGATTACGCTTATGGCAAGTCAAAATCCGTTTGTGAAGTCAACGGTTCTCACCTATCAAATTCCGATTACAAGTAAAGTTTCATTGGCGATTTATGATATTTCGGGAAGTTGTGTGAAGACATTAGTTAACGCTGAGAAAGGGGCAGGAAGTTATAGTATTAATTTGACCGCGAAAGAACTTAAAACAGGGGTATATTTTGTGCAATTAACTACGGGGACATTTAAGACAACGAAAAAGATTACAGTTATAAGATAAAACAAAATAAAAAAGAGATAGACAATCCCGCCAAGGCGGGAAGCTCAAATTTGGAGCAAAATTTCAATGAGAAATTTTGGCAAATTTGGCAAGGGAGGGGAAAATGTTTGGTTTAACACCTGCAATAATGTTTGTTGTGATTTTCGCAATTATAATACTTGCGAACGCAATAAGAATACTGCCCGAATATGAAAGAGGCGTAGTATTCAGACTCGGTAGGTTTGTTGGAGTAAGAGGCCCCGGATTTGTACTTATATTTCCCGGTATTGACAGACTTACGAGAATTCCGTTAAGAGTCGTAACTTTTGATATGCCGCCACAGGACGTAATAACTCACGATAACGTTTCAATAAAAGTAAGCGCGGTTGTTTTTTATAGAGTAGTTGACCCCGGTAAAGCGCTTATAGCGGTTCAGGATTATCTTTATGCAACATCGCAGATTTCCCAGACTACATTAAGAAGTATTTTAGGACAGGTAGATTTGGACGAATTACTTGCAAATAGAGATAAAATCAACAAAGAAATACAGGTAATAATAGATGAACAGACAGATCCGTGGGGTATAAAGATATCGCTTGTGGAAATAAAACACGTTGATTTATCTGACGAGATGAAACGTGCAATGGCGAAACAGGCAGAAGCCGAAAGAGAAAGAAGAGCCAAAGTCATACACGCGCTTGGTGAATTTGAAGCATCGGAAAAATTAAGAGAAGCAGCGGACGTTTTGGCCAAATCCGGAGCAGCATTGCAGTTAAGATATTTGCAGACATTGACCGAGATTGCAACTGAAAAGAACTCTACGATTATATTCCCATTACCGTTGGAACTTGTGAGACCGTTTTTAGAGAAAATTCCTACGAATAAAGGGTAAAAGAGTTGGGAGTAAAGAGTTCCGAGTAGAGAGAAACGAAAATAACATATAGAAGATAGGGAAATTAGAAACTTATCCGCCAAAGGCAGAGTTGTCTTTGGCGGTTGGTATTGTGCGGGGAAATTCAAAAGGAGGAAAGATGATAAGGAATTTTGAAGCTTTATTAAAGGAAGCAAAAGCAAAAGGACCGAAAAATATTGTAGTAAGTGGCGGAGACGATGCTGTTGCGATAGAAGAACTTCAAGTTGCAAAAGGAATCGGACTTATTAATAAAGTTTTTCTCGTCGGAGATAAAGAAAAGATAGGAAAATTCCAGACTTCTTTTGAAGTTGTTTCTGCAAGCGCCGAAGAAACTCCTTTAATTGCGGCACAAATCGCGGGTAGGGGAGAGGCGGATATTATTATGAAAGGCAAAGTATCAACTTCGGCATTTCTTAAGGGAGTTCTGGACAAGTCTACAGGGCTCAGAATTGGCAGGACAATGTCTCATATTGCAGTTATGTCAACGAAGTTTTATGATAAGTTGCTTTTCATAACCGACGGCGGGATGAACATTTATCCGAATCTTGAAGTGAAATCAGATATTTTAATGAATGCGGTTGATTTTGCGCACAAATTGGGTATAGAATGCCCTAAAGTAGCGATAGTCTGCGCAATAGAAGTCCCGAATCCGGATATGCCCGAAACTATGGATGCTGTTGAACTTGTGAAAATGGCAGGGGACAAGAAATTTGGCGTTTGCGAGGTGGCAGGACCTTTTGCGCTTGACCTTGCGGTATCATCAAAGGCTTGTGAATTAAAGGGAATAAAGCATTCCGTATGCGGAGATGCGGACATTTTAATTATGCCTAACATAGCGGCAGGAAATATATCCGCAAAATCTATGATTTATCTTGGCGGAGCATCTATTGCCGGAGCAGTTATGGGGGCGAAATTGCCGTGCGTAATGTTGTCACGTTCGGATTCGAAAGATACTAAACTGAATTCCATAGCGCTTGGAGTGGTGAGCTGTTAGAAGAAAATTAAATATCAAATATTAAAAAGCAAAAATAACACATCAAAATATTGCGAAATAATATGATAGATTATCACATACATACGATTTTTTCGGATGGGAGCGGTACGCATGAAGAATATCTAAAAGCGGCTATAAAGAACGGGGTAACAGAAATCGGATTTTCAGACCATATATGTTTCAAAGAAGTCGAATGGACTATGAAAACTTCGGATATGCCTATTGTGATTGAAAAAATTCAAAATATGAACGAAGAATCGGGAATCCCAATTAAACTTGGCATTGAAATGGATTTTTTGCCCGGACGTGAAAACGAAATAAAAGAATTTATAGAAAAATACCCCTTTGATTATGTAATCGGGTCAGTTCACCATATAGATGATTGGTGTTTCGACAGTCCCAAACAAGTCAAAGGATACGATAAATGGGACATATATGAATTATACGTTTTGTATTTTGATTTAGTCAGAAAAGCTGCCAGGACAGGATTATTTGACATTATAGCACATCCCGATGTCATAAAAAAATTTGGGCATAGACCTACGAAAAACATTGATAGTATATTGGAAGAAACCGCCAAAGCGCTCAAAGAGGGTAACGTGTGTATAGATATCAATACAAGCGGATTAATAAAACCCTGTAAAGAGATTTACCCGGGGAAGCGATTATTAGAGATGTGCCATAACAAAGGAGTGCCTATTACTTTTGGTTCGGATTCTCATTTGCCGGAAAGAGTTGGCGCAGATTTTGATTATGCCGCAAAATTGGTTAGAGAAGTAGGATATACTAAAAGTGTCAAATTTACCGGAAGAAAAAGAGAATTTGTAGAGATATAAAAAACCACACAATTAAAACCGCATTTAATAAACTACTCCGGCAAGAAAAATTACTGTCTCGGTAAAGGAGTATCCTGGAGTAATTCCAATAAAGGCTCTAACTTCTTTCTTCTTTCTTTGTATTTTAGCTTTTTGAGTGCCTTTTGTTCTATCTGTCTTATTCTTTCTCTTGTTACGTCAAAAATTAAGCCTATTTCTTCAAGAGTTTTAGGTTGATGCCCGTGTAGACCGAATCGCAATTCTATTACTTTTTGTTCTTTTTTGCTAAGGTCTTTTAATACTTCTTCCAATCTTTCTTTTAATAAAACTCTTGATATGGAATAAGTAGGAGATGCTTCGCTTCCGTCTGCAATAAAATCTCCGAGGAAAGAATCCCCGTCGTCACCGATTGGTCGATCAAGAGAAATAATATCCTGTGCTATAAGGAAGACGGATTTTACTTTAGTGACCGGAATATCAAGTCTTGATGCTATCTCTTCCGGTGTAGGTTCTTTACCGTACTCCTGTAATAAAAGACGTGTTTCCCTTAATACGCGGTGAATTATTTCCGTTATATGAATTGGGACTCTTATTGTTCTTGCCTGGTCAGCAATTGCTCTCGTAATAGCCTGTCTAATCCACCAACTTGCATAGGTGGAAAACTTGTAACCTTTTCTATAATCAAATTTGGTAACGGCTTTCATCAGCCCTTCGTTACCTTCCTGTATTAAATCGGTAAATTCAAGACCTCTGTTCATATAGCGTTTTGCTATTGAAATCACCAATCTGACGTTAGCGTAAGCAAGCTGTTGTTTAGCTCCCGTTAATATAAGTTCATAATTTTCTATTTCTTTTAGGAGTTTATCAAAGTTCGGTCTTTTCATACCGATTTCTTCTTCACATTGTTTAATTACTTTTTTGAGCAGTAACTTTTTACCTGTACATTTAACTTTTTCTTCTTTGAGTCCTATTTTTTCGGAAAATATTTTAAGTCTTGAAAGGATTTCATCTATATATCCGTATTGCAAATCAAGTTTTAGAAGGGCTTCTTTTATACCACGCTTTTTTTGCTTGATAATAAGAGGATTTGCGTTCTTTCTATTTAATAATGGAGCAATTTCGTTTCTTTTTTTTCTGACAAGATTCATAGTATCCAGTATGCGCCTTCTTTCCTTTTCTATGAATTCTGCAGATGGGGCAGGTATAGTTATCCTGATGAATTCTTCAGGCGGAATCTTTCGTTGTTCGACTTTCTTCTGGTATTTCAACAACTCATTTATAGTAAACGTGGTTGAAAACACTGCCATCGCTAAAGTTCTGTATTTTTCTTCTATGGATTTTGCAAGTCTTACTTCTTCATCGCGCGATAGTAGTAAAACGCTTCCTATTTCCTTGAAATAAGTTTTTGTAGGGTTTTCAAACTTTTCTGTTTCAACAACTACTTTCTTTGGGATGTTTTTTATATGCAATTCTTCTACGACTTTAATACCAACCGTTTCCAGTTCGGCAATGATTTTCTCAAATGCCTGGGGAGATATTACATCACTTGGAAGCAGGTCATTTAGTTGTTTAAAAGTTACTTCATTGTTCTCATCCACAAGTTTGAGTATTTTTTCTATATATTGTATCATATTTTTCCTTTCTATAAACGAGAATTAAGAATTTATAAGTTGTTGATATTCTCTTAAAGTTTCTTCAGAAACTGTTCCTTTTTCTATTATCTTACGAATTTCATCTTTCCGTATGTTTTTTTTCATCTTGATTATACGGTTAACATAGTCTCTGGTCATTTTCTCTAAATCTACTTCCGGGTTCTCAAGTAAAAAGCTAGCAGTTGTAACAGTGTTTTTAAGGGTTTCGTCCGATATTTCATTGAGTAATTCCGAACATTTTATTCCTTTGTAAACCATATCAAAAAAGGGTTTCAATTCGACTGTTGTAGCATCAAACGACTCTTTCATGAGTATCTCAGATACTTTAGACGATGATGATGCAAGTCCAAGTAATTCAGCTTCTAAAGTTTCCATGTTTTTATGATATACTGTTCTTTTTATTAGATGCAGATTTTGCTGAGAAGATTCTAATAAAAATTTTTTATTTATATTTAGTTTCTGAGCAATTTCCGTAGCCCATAGTTCTCGCCTTATTTCATCAGGTATTTTAGATAAAGTTTGCTGGAAATTTTTTATTAAGGCAGATTTTTCTTCAACAGTTGCGCAGTTTTTAAATTTAAATTCCTCAAAACTTTGTGCTTTGGAAAAATCTATTTTGCCAAATTTTCTAATAAATGAATCCGGGTCTTCATTATCAGGGAGGATTAATACTTTTACCTCAAGTGAAGCGCTTAATAAAATATCTATAGCTCTTTCTGCAGCTTTAATCCCACTCTGGTCACCATCGTAAAGAATTATTACCTTGTCTGTATAGAGTTTTAATGCTTTTGCTTGCGTCTCAGTAAGAGAAGTTCCCATACTTGCTACTACATTGTTTATTCCGGCTTGTTGCAGAGTAATTAAATCCATATATCCTTCTACAAGAATAGCTTCTTCTTTAAGGAATTTGCCCGTCTCGTATAATCCGTATAATATATTTCCCTTTTTGAATAAGGGGGATTCCATAGAGTTTATATACTTGGGTTCAGAGTCATCAAGAACCCTTGTCCCGAAGCCCAATACTTTGTTCCATCTGTTTCTAATAGGAAATATGATTTTATGTCTAAAGGATGGTCTTCCATTATTAATAAGCCCAAGTTTTTCTAAATCTCTAGTATTTATTTTATTAGTTTTAGCTTTTTCTAAAAGTATAGGTTCTACGGGCGCATACCCAAGCATAAATGTTTCTATGGTAGATTCATTCATTCCCCGACTTTTAATCCAACTCCACGCAGGTCCCTGTTTGTTTTTTAGAAGTATAGAATGAAAGAATTCCGCAGCAAATTCATTTGCCCTGTATAATTCGTCGTTTTCATTATTTGAAGCGGTGGTTTGTAACTTTATCCCTGCTTTTTCCGCAAGGGTTTTTACGGCATCATTAAAGTTAAGGTTGTTATGTTCCATTATAAAGGTGAATACATTGCCGGATTTTCCACACCCGAAACAATGGTATATGCCTTTTTCAGGAGATATAAGAAAAGAAGGCGTCTTCTCGTTATGAAAAGGACACAACGCTTTATAATTTTTCCCTGCCTTCTTCAGGGACAGATATGAACCTAATACTACTTCAATTGGATTAGCTTCTTTAATTTGGGTTATTATTTCCTGGGAAATTTTCACTTATCTCTGTTTTTAAAAGCTTCTCTCTTTTTTTGTGACGGCTTTTCGTAATGCTCGTGCCTTTTAAATTCCCAAAAAATTTGCTCTTTTTCACAACGTCTCTTAAATCTTTTGTAGGCAGATTCAAAGGACTCGTCATCCTTTACGTGTTCAGTTACCATTCAGTCCTCACCTCCTTAAAGCAAACTTTTAATTAGGGTATATACATGTATCATTTTTGGACTTTTGTCAACACTTTTTTTTTATAGGGCATTCATTACACCTAAAACATATGGAATATGTATAAAACCTATAAAATTATAGAGATAAGACATCCAATCTTAAAAGCCAGTTAATTAATAATTCTTTATTATATAAAATATAAAACGAAATCACAAAAAAACTTGACAATATACAAGATTATAACTAATTAAATCATATTATGAATACAATTATATTAAATATACTTTTATGTATTACTGCTCCTTATGAAGACATTACTTGCGTTAACGTAGGAGCGAAGTTTGGATATCAGTATGAAAATCTTCAATTGAAAGAAGTTCATATTACTTGTACAGATAAGGGAGTTGATACTACAATTGCTCCTACGGGAAGTCTCGCAGAAGCAAAAACTCTTATGGGAATGGGGTTTGAGGTTATGGGGGAGTTTGTTTTAGCAGTTCCTGGGTTGCCAATAGGTATAGAGGTAAACGCAGGAAGTTATAATTCCAAGTTTTCGGGTAATGATACCATAGATTTGGGTTTTGGAATGGACACTGTAGTAGATTATAAATACCTTATTGGTTCTACAAGATTAGGCGCATTGGGAAGAATTTTTATAAGAAACATACCTTCTGTTTACCCGTGGATAGGTGCGGGACCGTTTGTTGGGTTTAATACCCATAGTATAAAATATACATCGAATAACGAATCTATGTATAAGGAAAATGCTACTGTTAATATGGGAATAACCGGAGAAGTCGGAGCAAGAATATGGATTCCTCAAGTTCCTAAGCTTAGCGCAGATGTCGGGATAAGGTTTGATTATTTTACAAAGTCTATATCAAATTTTATTGATGAAGAAACAGAAGGTTCAACTACATATGAATATACAACAGAAGGAACAAACACTCAATGGAATGTAAGACTAATAGCTGGCGTTACGTATGCTATTAAATGGTAAATTTATAAGGAATAAAATAGAAATTAACTTAGGAGCAGGTGTTGGAAAGTCTGCTCCTTATTTTTAAATAAAATGGCGGTAATCATAAAAAAAGGTACAGAAACTATTATTCAAGGAATTACGGGAGCTAATGCGCAACTTCATACTAAATTTATGCTCGAATACGGGACAAAAGTTGTCGGCGGTGTTACTCCCGGAAAAGGTGGAGAAAAAGTTCATAATGTTCCTGTTTATGATACTGTAAGCGAATGTATGCGGAAACATCCAGATATTGAAGTGTCCTCTATATGGGTGCCCGCGAGATTTGCAAAAGATGCGATCCTTGAAGCTATAGATGCGGGCGTAAAAACTGTAATTGTGATAACCGAACGAATCCCAATTCACGATATGTTATATGTAAGAAAAATAGCCGAAGAAAAAGGGACTCTAGTAATCGGAGGAAATACGCCGGGTATTATTTCACCCGGGGAATCCCTTGTCGGTATGCTGCCGGGAATAACTTTTTCAAAAGGAAGAATAGGAACTGTTGCAAGGAGTGGAGCGATAACGTATTACATAGCGAACTCATTGACTCTTGCAGGAATGGGAGAATCAACTTCCGTGGGATTAGGTGGCGACCCTGTTCTTGGAACTAATTTTGACGGCATATTGAAACTGTTTGATGAAGACAAAGATACTGATGCAGTCGTTATGGCAGGTGAACTTGGTGGTGTTTGCGAGGAAACAGCAGCTAAATTTATTAAGAATATGCATAAACCCGTAATTGCGTTCATAGCAGGAAAAGCAGCTCCAAAAGGTAAACGACTTGGACACGCAGGCGCTATAATTGAAGGTAATATGGGAACGGTAGAAAGCAAAATAACTGCATTAAAAGAAGCCGGCGCTATAATTTCGGAAACCTTATCAGAAATTCCTGATTTGATCAAGAAAGCCATATGAAATTAAATTTTTCCACAATCTCGTGGGAAAATGGAATAGTAAAGATCCTCGACCAGACTTTATTGCCCAATGAGGAGACATACAAAATTATCCAAACGCCTTCTGAAATGGCAGAAGCTATTAAAAGTCTTAGAGTCAGGGGCGCTCCTTTAATAGGCATTGCTGCTGCTTATGGAGTTGCTCTTGCGGTAAAAAACACTAACAAGAAAGAAGAAATAGAATCTGCAATTAAATTACTGGAAAGTACTCGTCCTACAGCTTATAATCTATTTTATAGTCTAAACAGAGTTAAAAAAGTGTTATCTAAGACAACCGATTTACAAGCTTTTATTGAAGAAGCGGATAAGTTAAAAAATGAGGATGAAGAGACTTGTTTTAAAATAGGAGAATATGGAGTTAGTCTAATCCCGAAAAATGCCAGATGTATGACTCATTGTAATGCAGGCGCTCTTGCTACCGCAGGTATTGGAACTGCGCTTGCACCGATTTATCTTGCAAGAGACGAAATATCCAATGTTTTTGTTCCTGAAACCAGACCCGTTCTACAGGGAGCGAGACTTACGGCGTGGGAATTGACTCGTAATAATATACCTGCAACATTAATATGCGATAGCGCCAGGGGGTATGTGTTGTCAAAGGGAATGGTAGATTTATGTATAGTAGGGGCAGACAGAATCACAAGAAATGGTGATACTGCAAATAAAATCGGGACTTATGCGCTTGCAGTATTGGCAAAGACAAATAATGTTCCTTTTTATGTTGCAGCGCCATATGGAACTATTGATACTTCTATTGAATCCGGAGATAAAATAGATATTGAATTAAGAGGAGAAGAAGAAATAAAAAAGATAAAAGGAGTTGAAATTGCGCCTAAAGAGATAAAAGCGCTTAACCCTGCTTTTGATGTGACTCCTGCAGAATATATAACTGCATTTATAACAGAAAATGGAATACAAAAACCACCATTTGCAACAAACCGTTAACAAGGAGTTGAGTCCAGCGGAGCTGGATAGGAATCTCTAATCCGCCAGAGGCGGAAAGAGCTTCTTATAAGTTGAGTGAGTTTATGCCAAACAGGCAGACAGGGATGAAAAGAAAAACAGATAAAGCAATGGATTCCTACCACCGCCAGGGCGGGGTCTGTGACTTTCACCTGAATGACAAACAGGAGAGGCGGATTAGCAAGTTGGTATTAAATAATTTTAACTGGTGTTTCATGATTATATTCTTATTACCTGTATGCTTATATGCCATTGAAGGGAATGAACCTGAAGCTCAACTAGAACTGGTATCCCCTGAAATCAAGCAAAAAGAACTCGATACTACAAAGATAATTATTCCGAAACACTTGTTTGAAACGTATATTAATTTCAAATATGGGAACACTGAATGGGGTAAAGAATATGGTCTTAATTTAGGCAGTAAAAAGATTAATAAATCCTTTGATTTGAAAGCCGAAAAGGTTGAAGATAAAAGCCTAATTGGTGGAAACATTAGGCTAAACCATATTGGTAGTAATAATTTAACCGAATTTAATACAAAAGCTTTTGCGTATAGTCTTAATAATGAATGGTATAAAAATTGTATATTTGACCTAAATGAAAAGATTTTTATGGGGAATAATATCCTTAAAACTTCAGGCTCATTGTTATATGAAAATGAAGCTTTATGGGATGCAATAATACTCTTTGGAAGAAATATCAAGGAAAAGATATTTATAGGAGTAGGGATAAGTGCCCCTTATATTTTACCGGCTATTCAAATTAACTGGAATGTAAATTGTAATTTGGTAATAAACAGCAGTTACAACAGTAAAAAAGCAACAAATACGAACGAAGATATTTATATTTTACAGCCTTATTCGAAAGTAAATCCTGGCTTAAGAAATGAAAATTACATGTCTGCGATTAAAATTAAGTTTTTATTTGCCAATAATGTAAATACTGAGTTTGAATATAAGCAAGTAGAAAATGGAATTTATTTCCGCCAAATAAATGATTCCTTAGAACCTGTGAATATAGGTTTTTATAAATTAAACAAGTGGAATTGGGATTTAAGTTTTATAGTGTCAAAGTTTAAAGAGAAAGTATCTCTTGAATACATGCCCACAAAGCCTGATTATTATTTGCCTTTCCCTGATTTTGGAAGGGAAAGAATTTTTGCAATGTATTCTATTCCTGAATTCAGTGGAAAAAATTTCCTTGCAATTTCTATCCCATATGGTATAGAGTTAGGTATGGAAAGCAAATATATGGGAAAAAGGGGTATGTATTATGCCTATCTGGTGGGGGATACTTTACCTGAATACTGGATTCATAATATGGTTATTGCAAAAGAATTTAATAATATTACAATATGGGGGGAAATAAGTAATTTGACAAATACGAAATATGAGATAATTAAAGGTTTAGATGGTTATGGGACATCTGTAGAAGCAGGTATAAAAATTAATATTTAAGAATAAAAAAAGGAGGAAGGATGGCAATACCACTTATTGATTTAGTTGCACAGCACAAGACAATAGAGAATGAAATCAACAGTGCAATTAAAAATGTTATTGATACGGTTTCATTTGTAGGCGGGGAACCGATGACAGGGTTTGAGGATGATTTTGCAAAATTTTGTGGTGTAAAATATGGCATTTCAGTATCTTCGGGGTCTACCGCATTGGATTTAACTTTGCTGGCACTTGGCATAGGCGCAGGCGACGAAGTTATTACTACACCTTGTACGTTTATTGCTACTACAGAAGCTATAACTCATGTAGGCGCGAAAGTAGTTTTTGCAGATGTAGAGCCGGGAACATACAATATTGACCCAAAAGAAATAGAGAAGAAAATCACGTCTAAGACTAAAGCTTTACTTCCTGTACACTTATTTGGGCATTCCTGCAATATGGAAGCTATACTTGATATTGCCAAAAAACATAATTTGATTGTAATAGAAGATGCCGCACAGGCGCACGGAGCAGAGTATAAAGGCAAAAGAGTTGGTCAATTTGGCGCTGCCGCCTGTTTTTCGTTTTATCCCGGAAAAAATCTTGGCGCTTATGGGCATGCCGGAATTGTAATCTCTGATAACAAGAAAACTGCCGATAGAGTTAGATTACTTGCAAATCACGGCAGGGAAGATAAATATGAACATCAGGAAGAAGGGTTTAATTATAGAGCAGATTCAATACAAACTGCCGTTTTAAGAGTAAAATTAAAACACCTGGAAAAATGGAATGAAAACAGAAGAAGAAATGCTGCCTTATATAATTCGTTATTAAAGAATGTAATTAAGCCAACAGAAGAAAGTTATGCGAAGCATGTCTATCATTTATATGTAATGAAGGTTAAAAATAGAGATAAACTTGCAGAATATCTTAAATCTAAGGGTATTTTAACCGGTGTCCATTATCCTATACCTTTGCATTTACAACCTGCTTATAACAGATTAGGGCATAAAAAAGGTAGTTTCCCTATATCCGAAGAATTTTGCGATAATGCGTTATCTATACCAATGTTTCCTGAATTAACGGAAGAGCAGGTACGCTTTATTGCTGAGGAAGTAAATAAATTCACAGCATAAGCTTAGGATATTTAGTAAAAAGTAGTTTTTGAAAGCGAATATTACTTAAAGTCAATAGTTGTTAATTGACTGGATTTATTGTTCCCATATAAAAGGATATCTATGTTTATTGACCATGTAAGAATCACGGTAAAAGCCGGAAACGGCGGAAACGGTTGTGTAAGTTTTCGTAGAGAGAAATATGTCCCTAAAGGCGGACCGGATGGTGGAGATGGTGGTAGAGGCGGGGACGTAATTTTGGAAGTTAACGAAGCACAGCACAGTTTATCCGATCTTTTTTATACTCCTCACATAAAAGCAATGTCCGGTGGACACGGAAAGGGGAACAATTGTTATGGTAAAGCAGGTGAAGATAAAATAATAAAAGTATCCCCAGGGACAGTTGTTTTTGATGATAAAAAGAACTTAATAGTAGACCTTCTTCATCAGGGAGACAGATTTATAATTGCTAAGGGAGGAAAAGGCGGTAAAGGAAATACAACATTCAAAAGCTCCACAAATAGAACTCCTCGTAAGGCAACATTAGGAAAAGAAGGAGAAGCTTTTGCGCTGTTTCTTGAACTAAAACTAATCGCAGACGTTGGTTTTGTCGGGTACCCGAATGCCGGGAAATCCACCTTACTATCTAAAATATCAAATGCACATCCCAAAATTGCAGATTACCCGTTTACAACTTTAATTCCAAATGTAGGCGTAAGAAAGATAAATGATAGAAAAGTAACCTTTGCCGATATACCGGGAATAATAGAAGGAGCGCATAACGGGAAAGGATTAGGATTGGACTTTTTACGACACATAGATAGAACGGGTATGATTGTTTTTATAATTGACGCAAATCAGGATATATTAAACCAGTATATGAATTTACAAAATGAATTAAAAGAGTATAATCCCGATCTTCTAAAAAAGCCGTCAATCGTTTTACTCAATAAAACAGATTTATTAGAAGGCAAGAAGAAGTTTCGTTCCCCGATAGAAGAAGCAATACTAATTTCCGCGTTAAAAGAGAAAGGGATAGAAGACTTTTTGAATGCGGTAAAAGAGAAACTGGTAGATGAAAAATTATAAATTCAAGTCTTTTACTGTGGAATAAAACCACTTTTTTACAACTTTATGCTTTGCTTTTAAGTCATTAACATCTTTGACGAAATGGAGTTTTTCCAGCTTTTTTACGATATCTTTCGGTAAATCGTAATATATGTATTTTACCCTGAAATTGTAATGGAAAGGAGCATATTTAATCCTTAATGCTATAAGCAGGTAACTTAGCATAAAATTCATATAAAAATCAAGCGCCTCAATGTAATTTTTCCTGTTAATTTCTTTTAGAAAAAAAACATTGTGGAATAACTCAAATTTTATTTTCAAAGTGTCTAGATAAGTTTTTAATTGCCTATTGAAATCCTCAGGTTTTATAGGTTTACATTGAACTATATTATTTTTGTCAAAGTGAACCAGTGCCTTACCATGAATCTCTTTCTGGAGAAACTTATCGGGTTTGCTGATTTTTGCTATGGCAAAATCAATCAAAAGAAACTTATCGGTATTTTTTAGCTTATAAAATTTCTGATAGAAACCTCCTGAAGAGGCTAAAGGCATTTCGCATACAATTTCTATGCCGGATAATTTTTTTAATATTTTTTCCGTATATTGAAAAACTTTATCAACGGCGTCATCGTTTGCGGCAACCATAATATCAATATCACTCCATTCATCTATTCGATTGAATGCTGCTGCGCCACCTTCCCATACTGCTTGAACAAAACCCAATGGTTGCAAAGTTTCTACAATTGCTTTCACAATCGTTTTTCTTTTCAGTTTATTGACTTTCATAATATTCGGCAGTTATTTTTTTAGAATTTTCTTTAAAAACTGTCCTGTATATGAGGATTTACATTTCGCAATGTCTTCAGGTGTTCCCTGAGCGACTATTTCCCCGCCTGCGTCGCCACCTTCCGGTCCAAGGTCAATTATCCAATCAGCGCATTTTATGACTTCAGGATTATGCTCAATAACTACAACCGTATTTCCTTTATTTACAAGTCTGTTTAATACGGAAAGTAACAGCTTTACGTCTTCAAAATGCAGTCCCGTAGTAGGTTCATCCAGTAAATACAAAGTATTTCCCGTTGCCATTTTAGATAATTCTTTTGCCAGTTTAACTCTTTGCGCTTCCCCGCCCGATAATTTAGGCGCGGATTGTCCTAGTTTGACATATCCAAGCCCTACATCGCAAAGAAGTTGTAATTTATTTACGATTTTGGGTATCTCGCTAAAGTGTTCCAACGCTTCAGTGATGGTCATTTCAAGAATTTCGGATATGTTTTTGGATTTATATTTGATTTCCAATGTTTCACGATTAAATCTTTTTCCTTTACAGGCTTCACATTCAACATAAATATCCGCTAAGAAGTGCATTTCCACTCTTATAAGGCCATCCCCTTCACAGGCTTCACATCTTCCGCCCCGCACATTAAAAGAAAACCTTCCCATATCATATCCCCTTACTTGAGATTCTTTTAGTTGCGCGAATAATTCTCTTATATGGGTAAAAACTCCTGCATAAGTAGCCGGGTTAGAGCGGGGTGTCCTGCCTATTGGGGATTGGTCTATGTTTACGATTTTATCAATTGCAGTAATATTTTGTATTGACGTATGCTCTCCGGGTACGACTCTTGAGTGCCAGAAATGTCTTGCAAGAGCAGGGTACAGGGTATCGTTTATGAGACTTGATTTCCCCGAACCCGATACTCCGGTTACTGCAGTAAATGAATGTAACGGAATTTTAGCATCAATAGATTTCAAGTTATTATGTTTTGCCCCTTTTATTTCAAGGTATTCTTTGGGTTTTCTGCGAACCTCGGGTTTTTCGATTTCACATCTGCCTGATAAATATTTTCCGGTCAAGGAATTTCTACTTCTCATTATGTCTTCCGGTGTTCCCTGGGCGACTATTTTTCCGCCTGTTTCGCCACCTCCGGGTCCCATATCAACTATCCAGTCAGCCTGAAGAATCGTGGACTGGTCATGTTCAACGACTATGAGCGTATTTCCCACGTCTCTTAAATGTTTTAAGGTATTTACCAGTCTTTCCGTGTCTCTTTGATGCAGTCCTATTGTGGGTTCATCCAGTATGTAAAGTATTCCGGTCAACCCTGCTCCAATTTGCGTAGCAAGTCTAACTCTTTCGTCTTCCCCGCCGGATAAGGTATCTGCGTTTCTTGAAAGTGTAAGATAATCCAGTCCGACATCAAGCAGAAATTTGAGCCTTCGTTTTATTTCTTTTATTATTTCGGGAGCGATTTTCTCTTCCGAAGGGGTTAGTTTTAGTTCCTCAAAGACTTTATAAGCTTCTTTTATTGTAAGCCTGGTAATATCACTTATATTTTTATCTCTTATTTTAATTGAAAGGGATTCTGGCTTTAGTCTTGTGCCTTTACATTTTGGGCAGGGAGTAGTTACCATATATCTTCCTATTTCCCATCTTACCCATTCAGATTCTGTTTCCCTGTATTTTCTCAATAAGAAAGGAACTACTCCATCAAAATCTTCATCCCCATAAATAAGCAACTTTTTAACTTCTTCCTTTATTTTCTCATAAGGTATATCAAGAATTTTTTTATCAATAGAATGCCTTGAGAAAAGCCCCATTAATTCCCAGTGCAATTTCTTTCTTGGTTCCCCCCACGGTTCTATCACGCCCTCATTTATTGTTAAAGTTGGGTTTACGATTAGTAATTCCGGGTCGATATCCAGTTTTACTCCTAACCCTCCACATTCCTGACATGCGCCATAAGGAGAGTTAAAAGAGAACAATCTTGGCGATAATTCTTCATAAGAGACATCACATATAGGACAGGATAATTTAGTGCTGAATATGTGAAGTTTTTCATCCCTTCCTACGTCAAGACTTCGGCAGGCAGGCTTGCCTTCAAGAATAAAAATTATTCCTTCTCCTTCATGGAGCGCTATTTCACAAGAATCAGCCAAACGAGATCTAATGTCAGGATTAACCGTCAATCTATCAACGACAATTTCGATATTATGTATTTTATAACGGTCAAGAGGTGGTGGTGTATCGATATCGCATATTTTGCCGTTAACTCGGATACTTATGAATCCTTTTCTTTTTATTTTAGTAAACAACTCGTGGTATTCACCTTTTTTACCTCTTATTACCGGTGCAAGAATCTTAATTTGAGTGTCTTTAGGGAATTCAAGAATACGGTTAACAATCTGGTCGACTGTCTGTGAAGTAACCTGTCTTCCACATTTATGACAAAAAGGGATTCCGATCCTTGCAAAAAGAACTCTCAGATAATCGTAAATTTCAGTGACGGTGGCGACAGTTGAACGTGGATTTTTGGATAATGCGCGCTGGTCTATTGAAATCGCGGGAGATAACCCTTCTATGTAGTCAACGTCGGGTTTCTTCATTATCCCGAGAAACTGTCTTGCATAAGAAGAAAGGGATTCTACGTATCTGCGTTGTCCTTCAGCGTATATTGTATCAAAAGCAAGTGATGATTTGCCTGATCCAGAAAGTCCCGTAATGATTACGAGTTTATTTTTGGGAATTTCCAGACTTATGTTTTTCAGGTTATGAACTCTTGCGCCCTTAATGATTATTTTATCGGGTAACATAAGAGTAAATTAAACAGATATTTTAAAAGAAGTCAAGCTTTTTGACATCAAGGGATTTTTACTTGACAGAGAGCTTAATATGCGTACATAATCACAGTATATGGTATTACTATTATTGCTTATAATTACAACGACTTCTGATATACAACCAAGACAATACTGGGGGTATAAATCCCCTGAAAAAATGGAAATAGCAGGAGATGAGACCAATAAAGTAAAGATAGGTAATTTTTCTGCCCCTAAGGGGAATACAATAATTTCAAGAAAAGATAAATCAGTAATAAAGTGGGCTCTTATAGATAGTTGCTCTTTTTATGGCAGAATTCAGGCAAAAGGGCGCTATTATGTACAAATTGACAGCGAAAAACTTTATCCTGTGTTGTCCGACACTCTTAATACTCTTGCAACTCAGGCAGTTGAAGCGTCTCCCGAATGGATTAGAATACCGCTGTGGGATAATTTTGCCCGTATGGAAGCTGCTTGTCAAGCTGCTTATGCATCGCTTATCCTTTCCACTCCTTATCCTTATACGGATGAACTTGCATTTGAGGTTGCAAGAATAGATCCCGTAGTATTAAAGCATTACCAAAGTGATCCTAAAATATTTATAGATAACATTAAACTTATTTATAAAAATGATAGTATGCTTGACTATGTCAGACTTGTGGAATATTCGGATTATACTACGGCAAAATATAGAATAGCAGACCATAATAACGATACTACGGAAATAGAGATTCCAAAAGAAAGGTATTACTGGGATATCGTTCATCCCCTTCTCCAAATGGAAGCTCCTTCTTATGTAGACCCCAAAAATGGAAGCGGTGTTCCTGCTTATTTTTGGAGAGACTATTTATTTAATTACTCCGATACTGCCGAAAAAACCGTCTGGGGTGGATATGATACCGATACCATATATGCAGGATATGTTTCTCCTATATTGCGAGACCAACTTGCAGGTGAAAAAATTCTTTATAATAATATAATAGATACCATTCCGAATAACGGCGCTATTGGTAAAGTTTCACAATGGATTAGAGACGTTATGGTTTTTAATTTTTTCCCGGGAGATATGTGGAATGGCGAACGTTCAGGCCAGCCTGTAAGAATCTATCATCTGCATAGGGGGAGGTGTGGAGAGCATTCTGTTTTAACCGAAGCTGCAGCGAGAGCGGCATTAATTCCGACAAACGCTCCTTATGACGTTACAAGAGACCATACATGGAACGAATGGTGGGATACTGAATGGAGAGGATGGGAACCGGGCGGCGGTTTCCTTAACTCTACAGTACATTACGAATTAAACAACCCGACCTGGGAGTTTAGATCCGTATTTAACTGGAGAGGCGATGGGTATATCTGGGATGTTACTCCAAGATATACACCATACTGCACTTTAAGCGTTATCGTAAATGATATCTCGGGATTACCTGTGGATGGAGCAAAAGTATCGATATATAGTGAATATTATGATTATGACGTCTCAAAAGAAATTGCTGAATCCGATAGGAGATACACGGATTCAGAAGGGAAAGCCGAATTCTTGCTCGCGGATACGGTGAATTTTTATGTAAACGTAAATGGCATATTAAGAGGGATTTATCCGGCTCCAAATAAGACAACTAAAATCATATCTTATGCTGTTGCGGGAGAGCATTATAACTGGTCTTGTAATCTTCCGGGGCACCAGCCTTCTATGACAATATCTCAGGATACTTTATCTGATACGGTGCAGCTTTACAAAATTGAGGCGAATTTTAAAGTTAACCAGGAAATAGTTCATGGATTCGCTATGTTCCCGGTGAATTTAGGTTCGTATACACCTTTCCAAAAATATGGATATTATATAGATGTGGCCAAAAATATTGAGTTTTTTATTTGTGATTCTGGAAATTTTAATGCTTATGAAAATGGAACAGCTTTAGAAGCTTTTGAAATTGGACATAATGTGGATTCAGGAAATGTAAGTTTTATATGTTCTGATAAAAAATGGTATGTTGTGTTTTCTACAAAAGACCTTGTTGAAAATGGGGAAGTCGTTACCCTGGATGTAAAACTTTATAAAAACAGTGGTGCTGTAGAAGATGGGGGAGAAGCCCGTAATTTTTATATTAGCGTTTCCCCGACAGTTTTTAGAACAAATCTTTCCATTAAATTTATGTTACCAATAACAGAAAAAATAAGCTTGAAATTATATGATTTAACCGGGAGATGCGTAAAAACAATTATTAGTAACGAGTTAAAAACAGGATATCAAGAAATTGATTTTAGCGGAAAAACAATAAAAAAAGGTATCTATTTTTTAAGATTTGACAGGGAAAATAAACCATCTTTAACGAGAAAGATTATAAACCTGTAAATCAACGAAATGCTTCGTCTTTATGTTAAAACGAGTATTTGATATTTTAGCCTCATTAATTGGATTAGTCCTTTGTATCCCAATTTTTATTATCGTTTCTATTTTAATAAAGTCCGATTCAAAGGGGCCTATTTTCTACGGCGGGACCAGAGTTGGCAAAAAGGGGAAAAAATTCAAACTTTGCAAATTCAGGACAATGAACCCGGATGCAAGCAAAAAAGGCCCGGCGATTACTTACAGTGATGACCCCCGTATAACAAAAATAGGAAAGTTATTACGCAACACAAAAATAGATGAATTGCCACAACTTTTAAATGTATTAAAAGGAGAGATAAGTTTTGTAGGGCCAAGACCGGAATCTCCTTTTTATGTCGAAAAATACAATAAAGAACAGTTAAAAGTTTTGGATGTTAAACCAGGCATAACGGGGTTAGCCCAGTTAAAATTTCCTGCAGAAGAAAGCATACTAAAAGAAGAAAACTTACATGAGGATTATCTTCATAATATACTTCCTCAAAAACTGGTTTTAGATATGGAATATATCAAAAAATACTCTTTTATATTTGATTTGAAAATCCTATTCCAAACTTTGTCAATATTGTTAAAAGGCAGGGGTAATACGAAATAATACAAAATAAAGAATTCCGTTAATCTGCGTCCAAATTTTCTGTTTTTATCTTACGCCCCTGTTTGTCGTTTTGTTTGCTTGTCTACCTCTGGCAGAATAGGGCTCGTTCCCTATTGTTTCTCTCAAAAATCACGAAAGTATCTTTTCTAATTCTTCTCGAATCATACTTTCAATTTGTCCGCTAAACACTCTTGCTATAGCAGGAACTTCCACATCCAGAGCAACTTGACTCTTTTTCAAATAAACTGTCCCGCTCGTTGTAAGCGTCATAATCTCCATAGTGAAATCCATTTGAGTATGACCTGCATCCCATTTTATCTCTGGATTACTTATATTGTCGGGATATCTCTTTTGTAACCCTGAAAATAGCCCATTTATCCTTTTGTAAGTTTCTTCGTTTGTTAAACTATGTTTAGTCTCTATTTTCATATTTGAGTTACGAATTAAATATACTATTCTCTCAGTTTTGTTGAAATACGAATAGCTCCAAAGGCTTATTCTGTCTCGGCCGGTTCCTTTTTACCTGCCTGCCAATCTTCTTGGTAGGTACTCTTCCACAACCTTTTGCGGCGTTTCTTCTTTATTCTGCCTCTGTTGGTTCCTTTTTACCTGCCTGCCAATCTTCTTGGTAGGTACTCTTCCACAACCTTTTGCGGCGGTTCTTCTTTATTCTGCCTCTGTTGGTTCCTTTTTATACTCTTCCACAACCCTCGATTGAGTTTCTCTCGGCACTTCTTCGTAATGCGAGAACGTTTGAGTAAAAGTCCCTGCTCCTTGTGACAGGGAACGAAGAACCGTGGAGAATTGGTATAATTCGGATTCCGGAACAAGAGCAAAAAGTTTTTGATATGTATCTACGGATTCCGTTTGTTCTATTTTGCCACGGCGGGAAGAAATATCTCCCATAACATCACCCATATATTCGGAAGGAACAAGAATTTCTACCCTCATTATAGGTTCAATCAATGTAATACCTGCTTTAGTCAGTCCTTCCTTGAATGCTATGTTTGCGGCAATTTTAAAAGCAATATCCGAAGAATCTACATCATGATAAGAACCATCATAAAGAGTTGCTCTGAGGTCCGTAGTGGGAAATCCGGCTAAAATTCCTTTTTCTATTGCTTCACGCAATCCTTTTTCTACGGAAGGAATGAATCTTCTTGGAATTCTGCCTTCAGTGATACCATCAACAAATTCAAATCCCTTGCCTCTTTCGAGCGGCTCAAATTTGACCCAGCAATCTCCGTATTGTCCGTGTCCGCCCGTTTGACGTTTGTATTTTCCCTGTTGTTCAACTGCTCTTGATATTGTTTCCCTGTAATGGATTTTGGGTTTTTCCTGTAATACGTCCACTCCAAATCTGTTTTTTAGTCTGCCAAGCAGGACGTTAATATGAACTTCACCCATACCGGTAAGGATGGTTTGTTTCGTTTCCGGGTCAAATGTGGAATTAAAAGAAGGATCTTCATCACGTAATTTACTAAGGCCGTTGGATATTTTTTCCTCGTCTTTTTTAGTTTTCGGGACAATAGCTGTTTTGGTTTGATAAGGTGGAAACTCAAAAGCCGGGAAAACTATTTGTTTATCTTTCTGGGCTAAAGTATCTCCTGTTTGGGTATTTTTTAATTTTACAATTGCTCCAATCATTCCGGCAACTAAACCTGTCGGGACTTCTTCCCTGTCTTTGCCTTTTACGGCATAAAGTTGGTTTAATTTCTCGTCTGCTTTCTTATTGGAATTATATACTGTTGCGCCGGGTTCAATACTCCCCGAAAAAACTCTTATGTATCTTAAATCACCTAAATGCGGATCAACTACCGTCTTAAATACTAATGCGCTTAATCCCGGTTCTTTTGATTCCTGTCTTTCCAGAGGCGATGGTAAAAATGCAACTGCTTCGAGCAATTCCTTAACTCCAATATTATTATATGCATCCCCGGCATACAGAGGAACAAGTTTTCTGTTTCTGATACCCATTTGTATACCGTTATTTATCTCTTCAGGAGAAAAAGCCTGTTCGCCCAAATATTTTTCAGTAAGAGCATCATCTACTTCTGCAATCGCTTCAATAGCTGTTGATTTGTAAAGACTGTCTGTTTCAAGAGTATTTACTACTTTTCCTGATTCGTAGGCAGTAATAGGAGCAACGCTTTTCCCAAATAATGAAGTTAAAAGATTTAGTGTTCTGTCAAAGTTTGCGTTTTCTTTCACAAGTTGGTTAACGAATATTACAATTGGGATATTAAGAGAGTCTGCAAGTTTTTTAGCCTTCATTGCTCCGAGTTCTAGTCGTTCCGAACAGCTATTTACAATAAGAATAGCTATATCTGCGGCTCTTGCTCCTGTAATAACGTCACCGTAAAAATCGTCATATCCCGGAGTATCAATTATATTTATCAAATATTTATTTTTCCATTCAAACCATCCCAAACTTAAGTTTATAGAACTTTTTCTGTCAATAGAATCTGTTGTATAGTCAAACATAGAAGTGCCGTTCTCCACTTTCCCGATTCTTGAAGTTACACCTGCGTTAAACATCATCGCTTCAGCAAAAGTTGTCTTGCCTGAACCTGCGTGCCCCAGCAATACGATATTTCTTATATCAGATGAATCTACTTTCTTCATTTATCCCCCTAAGATTCTGTGAAATTTCCTTTATAAACGATTTTTGGATTTCCGTATAATGTAACATCATTTATTTTCTTTATTTCTACCTCTAAAACACCGCCTCTTGTAGTAACCTTGACATTAGAGTCTAATTTCTTTTTCATCCAGCCTACAATAGAAGCAGAGCAACTCCCGGATCCGCAATCAGTTTCTCCTTCTATGCCTCTTTCATAAGTTCTTACTATAATTTCATTTCTTTTTACTATCTGAACGAAATTTACGTTGGTTCCTGATTCCCTGAAATACGTATGAAATCTTATCGGTTTAGCTAACTTATTAATGTCTATATCTTCAACATCTTCAACAAAGCATATAGTATGGGGGACACCGATATTTACAAAGTTTAGTTCTTCTTTTTTATCTCCTACAGTTAGATAGAAATCCAATATAATATCTTTGGGCTTTGGAATCTGGATAAAAGCTTTGTTGTCCTTGTTGCCTCCCTTAAATACTCCTGCACCAGTAGTAAACTTTAATTTAGGTTTGTTTTCGTAAAGCATAACACATAGGGAACCATTTCCGCAAACACTGTATTCTGTCGCATCAGGGTTAAAGTATCTGAGTTTGAAATCTGTGGTTTTACTTTTTTCAATAATAATGACGCCATCAGCGCCAATACCTTTGTGTCTGTTTGCAATACGGGGGATAAGTTTGCCTAAATTCTCCGGCAATTTTTCTTTACGAGCATCAATGATAATGAAGTCATTCTCCCCAGAATAAGCTTTTATAAATTGCATTAGTGTTGTAATTTATTGACATTCATTGAATTTGTCAAGTAAAAATGAAAGGTTGATTGTGAAAAAGGATAATCTAACGCAAGCTTCCATAACTACCGTCAAGCCGTCAGATTGAGTTAATCCTCCCCCAATCTTGAAAAATCATGCCTTCCCGTAGCAGTTAAGCTTGGGGGGAATAACTTTTTTTCTCTGTGTCTCTGCGTTTGCTTTTTTTGTTGTACTTAATTGGTAGATGTTATTATGCAGACCGTAATAATGACAATGCTACCAAGAAGTCCACCATCTATAGCATCCCTAATTCGTTCTTTTTTAATTCTATCTCTATAACATTCTGTATAACTGTTCACAAAATCCGAAGACGTATAAATTAATTTTTCCTTTGGGGGATTAGAAGGAGGAAGACAACATGCGAGGATAATATTCGGCGGGAAAATACAAGACCCCAAATACCAACCCCATTGCTTCCCACTGGCATCTTTACGAGCAAGAACACGCGCATCCCTTATTGCATCACCTATTTTATTTTGAGAAATTATTTTGTCTGTTTTGATCTGTCTTCTGATAATTTCACTGATTTCATCTGTCTTGAAGACAAAAACTTTTTTATCTTCTGTTTCAATTGCTGTAGATACATTTAAAATTTGCTCAATTATCATGCCATGTATAATTGAACCATTTTTAAGATAAATAATATCTTCCGTTTCCTCAGGTTGAGCCCTTAAAATACTTGAAAAACAAGCAACCGCGACAAAAATTGCTATTATATTTTTTAATCGCATTTTCTTATCCATTTCAGGTTGAATACCTATAGTATTTTAATGCTAATGTCAACTTTTTTTTAAGGTAAATAACTAATTGTGGAGTATGTATTCTCTGTGTCCTATATCTTCCTTATGGTCTCTGTATTTTGTTGTTTTTTACTATCAATTGTTTTGTTTTTTATTCGTGTTAATTCGTGGATGAAATCGTTTCTCTACTCTGTTTTCCGGTTCGCCGTAGGCGGATTACTAGACCTTGACGGAGTGTTTTTATCTATTCGTTCTGTTGGGGTTGGGGGTAAACTATTTCTGCAAATAACTACTCTTGGATTGCCTGACAAGTCATTTACAAACTCTATCTTCTTAAATCGTTTTTTTGCTTCTTGTTCCAATGCGTCCTTTTGTTCAGGAGAAAATTCTAATACAAGAACGCCATTTTTACAGAAACACATAGAAACATCATTTATAATCCGCCGAATAACAGACAACCCGTCTTTTCCGCCGTCCAACGCTAACTTTGACTCAAACGTCCTTACTTCTTCCTGTAATGTCGGTATAACCGATGTTGGTATATAAGGGGGATTTGATACTATGAAATCTGCTTCTATATTTATTGCGCCTAATAAATCAGCCTCTATAAAATGTACCCTATTATTTACACTATGTACTTTTGCATTCCTTTGTGCTAATGTTGGTTTAATTATGTCTGTCGCATATACTATTGCTGAAGGTAAATATTTTGAAAGCGTAATCGCAATTATCCCGCTTCCTGTGCCTATTTCAACGATTTTAGGATTGGGGTTGTCTTTTGCCAACTTTAAGACAGTTTCAATTAAAGTTTCCGTTTCGGGACGGGGGATGAGTATTGGAGGCTCTATAATAAACTCCAGTCCATAAAAGAATGCTCTGGAAGTTATATATTGGATTGGCTCGTGTTTAAGCCGTCTATCTAAAAGATTGGTTATGGTTTGCGCTTCATTGTCGGTAATGATTCTGTTGTGTTGTAGACAAAGAGTTACTTTATCTATCTTCAGGGCATAGCCGGTTATTATTTCTGCTTCTGTTTGGGGACTTTCAAAGCCTTTATTCTTTAGGGTTTGTGTTACCTGTTTCAATACTTCTTCTATTTTCATCTTGTAGTGCGGTTATAAACTCATCTAAATCTCCGTTAAGTATCATATCAAGTTTGTGCAGGGAAAGGTTTATTCTGTGGTCGGTAACTCTTTGTTGTGTAAAATTATAAGTTCTTATCTTTTCGGACCTGTCGCCTGACCCTATTTGTTGGGTTCTCGTAGCCTGGATTTCGGAATGATGTTTTTCCGCCGCTTCGGCATAAATTTTTGCATATAATATTTTCATTGCGCGTTCGCGGTTTTGTAATTGTGAACGCTCATCCTGACAAGTTACAATCAGGTTAGTCGGAATATATATAAGTCTCACCGCGGATTCAACTTTATTTACGTTCTGCCCGCCGTGTCCGCCGGCTCTATAAGTCTCAATTCGTATGTCTTCGGGATTAATTTTTGCATCTATTTCGGAGGCTTCAGGTAAAACGGCTACGGTAACGGTAGAAGTATGTATTCTCCCGCTGGATTCAGTTTTCGGGACTCTTTGCACCCTGTGTGTTCCGCTTTCATATTTCAAAAATTTATATACGTTTTTACCTTTTACATTAAATATAACTTCTTTAATGCCGCCGATTTCAGTTGAGTGGTTTGACATAATGTCAACCTGCCATCGTTTGCTTTCAGCGTATTTAAGATACATTCTGAACAAATCTCCTGCAAAAATAGAAGCTTCGTCGCCGCCGGCGCCCTGTCTTATTTCCATTATTGCGTTGCGGGAATCGTTCGGGTCATTAGGGGTAAAAAAGTCAATTATTTCTTTCAGAATGCCCGCTTTTTCCGTTTCAAGTTCGGCAATTTCTTCTTTAGCGAGGGCTTTCAATTCATCATCATTAGAAGATAAAACCTTATTGTCTTCGGAAATCTTTGTTTCTACAACTTGATACCTTTCCCAAATCCTGACGGCTTCGGTAAGACCGTTAGCTTCCTGGGAAAGAGAAACGAATTTGTTTCTGTCTTTTATGGCATCGGGAGAGGAAAGGTACTCGTGGATTTCGTTCAGTCGTTTTTCCGCTTCTTTTAGTTTTTCTATTAGTCCAGTCTGCATTTAGGTGGAAAAATTACTACTTTTTGAGTAAATGTCAACTTTTAAATAGTAGCTTGCTCTTTCTTTTTCTCCCACACTTTGTTGCCCTCCTTTCTGTTTTTCCGTCTCTGAATAATTAGTTTGTAGGCACAAATTCAATTTGTGCTTTTTTTCTACTTCTTTATTTTTTCGCTATTTTCTATTGTTTGTTTTTCGTTACAATAAGTTATAGGAAGCCCTTTCCAGCTATGCTGGGCATTCTGAGAATCTCTTTGTTGTAGGGGCGAATGGACATTCACCCTTTTCCTTTGCAAGTTGGGTAGGTTGAAGCCATTACTGTTGTTTGTTATTCCCGTCTGCCTATTGGAGACACGGCGAAAGTCAAAGACCCCGCTTAGGCGGTGGTCGTAGATCCCGCCGTAGCGGTGAGCAGGGTGGTTGATTTTTTGTTTTCTGCGGTGAAGTATTTTTCTATTTTTTTTAGAATCCTTTTCTCTATTCCTGCATCTAATAATTTGAAAAACTATGAAAAATAAAAAGAAACCTAACATTCCTGACTACAAAGCAATAAAAACCGGCTGGGCAAGACTGGATGAAAAAACCCAAAAGAAACTGAGTGCAATGGGAATTCATGCCCGTACCCCCGGCAGGTTGATTACCGCAAAAGGTTCTATTGATGGTACCCTCTCTGCCTTTGGAACTGTTTGGGGAAAGATAGGTATGACCGGGGATAAGGCACAAAAAGCAATGGGCTTTACGCCAAAAGAAGGAGCAAAAGGAGTCTTGCTGTCAAGACGCAGATACGTTGATAAAAACGGAAAAGTCAAATCAGGAATTTTTGCCACAAGCCTGATGTCTTTTAGCGGAATTCCAACAAAAGGAGTGAAATGTAGACAGGAGCGAATGAGGGTAATTGGTAAAATACTTTCCAACCATCTGCGTGATATAATTTACCCTATCTGGGACCCTCTTGTCAAAAATAGAAACAAGTTCCCCTGGGACGGATGCCGCTACTTTGCAAGCGTAAATAATATAAATGTCGGAACTTCTCTTAACTGGAAAAAACTTCAAATATCCGCCGGTCCTGTAAGCCTTCCTAAATGTATATGCGCTAATAGATACGATGTTGAAAAAAAAGAGATACACATATCCATTCCGCGAACTGTCGGACGTATACCAATAACAATCAACCAAATGGGTATCGGAATATTTGACAGGATAACTGAAGACTTCCTTCATATATCACCGGAATGGCTGAATCAGGAAATAGAACAAAAACTCAAAGCTTCCGGACTTACAACGGAACATTTAAGAAGGCTTCCGAAAAATTCCGTTATAGAACCGTTGAGATTCCAATGGGAGTTGAAGAATATAAGACCACTTGAAGAAAAAAAGATGCCGAGAAATCAGCCGGATGATAAATCAGAAGGCCCTAAAAAAAGAAAAATAAGATGGACTAAAATCCCGCCGGAACCGCCGCCGGATAAGTCCAGACACAAACCAATAATCTTGCCAAACTCAGGAATGTCTATTTGTGCCAATTTAAGCAGGTGGATGCGAAGAGAACATTTGCGGTTTTATATTTACAATTACTACAAGAGAATTTCGCCCGTGACAAAGAAACCCGAATATAGTCCTTCACTTTGCAGAAGAATGGAAACCTTCCTGCCCGGCGAAACTAAAGATACGATAGACGGCGAACATGGCATCTCCATCATCATCGAAATCATAGAATACGATACAAAAGAACATATCCTGACAAGGTAGGGGAGAATCTCTATTTTGCTAATATTCTATAAAAGAAAAGGGCGATGTTTCCATCGCCCTTCCTTTGTTTGAAATAAATATCAGTTACTTAAACATTACTACTTTTCCCGTTAAATTCACAGTACCATTATTAAATCTGCAAAAATACATTCCTACAGGAACTTCTCTGCCGTTGTTATCTTTCCTGTCCCATTTTATAGTAGCATTAGGAGCTAAAGAAAAAGACCTTACTACTCTTCCGGTTAAGTCTTGAATCTGTAAGTCTCCGACAGTTTTCACTCCTTTAACACTAATCATCATAACAACCTTAAATGGATTAGGAGATAATACTAATGTAGGGTTTTGTATTGTTGAAACTGCATTATTTTCTTCTACTGCAATTACGCATGAATCTATCCAGTCTTTGATTTGTGATTCACAATATCCGTATAACCCGTGATATACCTTCCCGTTTGGTTTAACAACATAATTTACAGGGAGAGTCCCACATATATTATATTGATCAAATACAGAACTTGAGGCATCCTCCAGAAAAAGAGCACTGTTGCCTCTTGCATACTGTTTTGCTATGTCCATATTTTCTGCTATATTAATTGCAAGTACCCTTAACTTGGATGTTCCGTATTGGTCTTGTATAACTGCCAACCTTGGCAGTTCTGTTGTGCATGTTCCTCATGTGGAACGCCAGAAATTAAGCCAAACTGTTTTACCATAAAACTCGGAAAGCGAATGGCTAACACTGTTAGTGTCTGGAAGTGTGAATGCTGGAGCTGTTTGTCCTGCAGTTGGGTATGCAAAACACGATGATGCCATAATCATCATGTATCCTATCAAAACAAATCTTTTCATCCTACCTCCTTTTTCTATTTTGTCTTTAATATACTTTATTCTTAATTGTAATTATATGAACATATTTTTCTTTTTTGGCAAGTAAAAAATTGAAAATTTTAAGTTAACCCCTGTCAATCTTTTTGATACAAAGATTTATAGTGAAAACTTTTCTCTGTGTATTCTATAGTTTATATTTCTTATTTTTAGTGTTTTCGTGCTTTCGTGGCAAATCTCTGGTGTTCAACCTTTTTGTTTTTTATTCGTTACAATAATTACCATTGGTTACTATATTTACAATATATTGACATAATACCCCAAAACCACTATATATAGGAAAAAGCAAATATTTGTTAAAAAAAAGTGGTTTTTGAATTGCTCATTAATCAAGCTTTTTGAGGATGAAAATTAAAAAAATGCCAAAAATTCAATTTAAATAAAAAGAGATGATAGAAATATATCGAATTACAGAAAAAAGAGCTTAAATCAAATTTTTTACAATCTGTTTTGTGAAGAAACCTTTATTGAAAGGTTTTATGGATTATTGTGTAAGGGGCAAGGGTAATTATTTTTTTATAGCCCGGCTTAAATCAAATTATTTAACTCTTTAATCTTTTGTTCTGCTTCTCTTGATAGGCTTTTCGGGGTATCTATATAGACTTCTACCAGTTCATCGCCTCTTCCATAACCATTTAAGACCGGCATTCCTTTGCCGTGCAGTCTGAAAACTTTTCCCGTAGGTGTTCCTCTGGGGATAGTCAACAAAACCTTGCCATCTATGATTGGGACTTCAATGCTTCCACCAAGAGTAGCTACCGGAAAAGATATTGGTACCCGTATTATCAAATTATTGTTGTCTCTTTTTAATACGGGGTCTTCAGTCTCTTCTATTACGACAATTAAATCACCGGCGGGACCACCGTCACTTCCTGCATTTCCCTGCCCTTTCAAAACTATGTAATTTCCTTCTTTTACACCTGCGGGGATTTTAACCGATACGTTTGAAATTTTTTCCGTTTTCCCTTTGCCTTTACATTCTGCACAAATCTTTTCTACCGTTTTCCCTCTTCCACGACAGGCATTGCAGGTCGTTATGTTTACCATTTGACCAAATATAGAAGAAACGGTTCTTCTTATTTGTCCCGTCCCTTTGCACGTATTGCAGACTTTATCTCCGGTTCCGCCAAATCCTTTACATACGGGGCATGCTTCATATCTTCTGATTCGGATTTCTTTTGTTACTCCCTTGTATATTTCCTGTAAGGTCAATGTAACTCTTAGTTGAACATCCTGCCCTCTAACACCGCCTCTGCCTCTACCCATTCGCCTGCCAAAAATGTCTTCTCCTCCGGAATTAGTCTCGAACCCGCCGCCAAAAAATCCCTTGAATAGATTGCCAACTATATCATTCAGGTCTTCCTGATGTGTAAAATTATCCCATGTAAATCCACCGGGACCAAATTGGGAATCTACACCCTCATGTCCACGCATATCATAGATTTGCTTTTTGTTTGGGTCGATAAGGACTTCATACGCTTCGGAAACTTCTTTGAACTTCTCTTCCGCAGTTTTCTTATCCTTCTCGGTGTTCATATCCGGATGATACTTGCGGGCTAATTTCTTGTATGCTTCTTTTATCTGTTCCGATGTAGCATCACGGGAAATCTCAAGAATTTCGTAATAGTCTCTTTTTGTACCCATATTAAGTTAAACGACTCCTTACTTATTTGATAACATTTTTATTAAAAGGATTCAATATACTTACAATTAAATAAGATTTTGTCAAAACAAAAAATCAAAGATATCTTGACATTCTTCGTTGATATATTAATCTTTACCAATAATCACTAAATATGGTGGATAAAAAAGTATTATTACATATATGTTGTGCCCCTTGTGCTACCGTTGGAATAGAAACATTAAAAAAAGAACAGTGTGAAATAGAAGGTTACTTTTTTAACCCAAATATTTATCCTAAAGAAGAATACCAAAAAAGACTGCTATCTGCTCAAAAACTATCAAAGATACTTGATATTGGCTTGATTACAGAAGAATACAAGCCGGAAGAGTGGAAAAAAACAGTCAAAGGAATGGAAAAAGAAAAGGAAGGCGGGCAAAGATGCGCGGAATGCTTTAGGTTCAGACTGGAAGCTACCGCTAAAAAAGCCAAAGAGAAAAGTATGCCAAATTTTACAACTACACTTACCCTGTCTCCTCACAAAAATGAAAAATTAATCAACTATATCGGACAAGAAATAGGGGAGAGGTATAGTATAAATTTTCTAAAGTATGACTTCAAAAAAGATAATGGATTTCAAAAAAGTGTTACCTTATCAAAACAGTATGATATTTATAGGCAGTCATACTGTGGTTGTGAATTTGGAAAATCAATATGAAAACGAATTGGTTGTTGAAAGAAAATTTGGATTTTGGTGAGGTAACGAATATAGCTAATAGGTTGAATATAGAAAAAACGACTGCGGAGTTGGCGATGAGTAAAAATTACAGGACTCCCGACGAGATTTATAGTTTTCTTAATCCGGAACTTAGTAATCTTCATGACCCATTTTTATTTACTCAAATGGAAAGAGCAGTTGAAAGAATAGTAAGAGCGGTTAAAGCAAAAGAGAAGATTCTTATATATGGTGATTATGATGTGGACGGAACAACAGGAACTGCATTTTTATACCATATATTAAAAAAGATGGGTACTGTTTCTGATTTCTATATCCCGAATCGCGTAAGTGAAGGATATGGATTAACGGAAGCAGGAGTTGAATACTGTATGACATCTTCTGCAAGCTTAATAATAACAGTAGATTGTGGTATGGGCGCAGGGGAAAGAGTTAAGTTGTTACAGAAAAATGGAAAAGACGTAATCATTATTGACCACCATGAAGGAACCGGAGAAATATTACCGGCGGTTGCGGTGATTAATTCCAAAATTGAAAACTACCCTTTCAGAGAACTGTCGGCTTGCGGTATAGTATTTAAACTCGGACAGGCAATCTTCGAGAGAACAAAAATGGACAAAGAGGAGTTGTGGAATTATTTAGACTTAGTTGCCCTTGCAACAGTATGCGATGTAACTCCCTTAATAGATGAAAATAGGATATTCGTAAAAGAAGGGTTAAAGGTTTTATCAAAGACAAAAAATATAGGGTTGCAAAAGTTAATGGAAAAAACAAGACTCAGTGGTCAGAAGTTGAGTCCATATCAATTAGGATTTATTTTAGGTCCCCGGATAAATGCAAAAGGAAGATTGGGAGATGCCAAAGAAACCGTAAATTTGTTTACGACTCAAGATGGGGAAGAGGCATCTAAAATTGGACAGGCATTAGAAAATGAAAACAACGAAAGGCAAAAAATACAAAAACAAATCATCCAGGAAGCAGAACAGGAAATTAAGGACGTTTCCGAAGTTATCATAATTGCAAAAGAAGGATGGCACCCCGGAGTAATAGGTATCGCCGCCTCCAAACTTGCGGATAAATTCTATAGACCGACAATGCTTATCGCATTAAATGGAGATATAGGCAGAGGATCGGCAAGATCAATACCAGAATTTAATATTTATGAAGCCCTGTCTAAATGTAAAGAACTTTTCTCCGCTTTTGGGGGACATAAAGCTGCTGCAGGATTTACCATAAAAAAAGAAAATATTCCCCTTCTTAAAGATAGAATAATAGAAAGAACTAACATTAAAGTTTTAGTAAAAGATTTGATACCTAAGATTATAATAGATAAGAAGTTAAGTATCCAATCTATAAGTGAAAAATTGGTTAATGAATTAGAAAAGATAGAACCTTTTGGATGTGGAAATTCGAAACCGATGTTTGTAAGTACTGGACTTCAGGTGATAGGATATCCGAGAATTGTTGGTAATAACCATATAAAATTTAAGGTTAGAGGCGATAATAAAATGGGGGAGGTGATAGGTTTTGGATTGAAGGAAATGTTAATGGGAACCGGGGAGTACATAGATTTGGTTTATGAATTAAAAAGAGAAAACCGGGGTGCAAACTCCAAGATAATGCTTTATGCAAAGGACATAGACAAAAATGGCAAAAGATCATAGAAAAATAACAAAGAAGGACTTAAAAAAGGACAAGTTTGTAGAAGAAGGAATGATGTTTGCAAAATGGATGTATAAACACAAAAACGCTGCACAGTATATAATAATTGGGGCAGTAATTGTTGTAGCAGTAGGAGTCTATTTCTACTGGACGGGACAAACCAAAAACAACAGGGCAAAAGAAGCATATACTACTGCTCTTATTGAATATAACAAAGGAAATATCGAAGGCGCATTAACAAATTTTGAAGACATATCTAAGTTATATGGCAAAACACAATATGGAATAAATGCCGGTTACTGGTTGGCAAACATCTATTACCTTGAAGGAAAATATAAAGAATCACAGGAAGCTTACGAAACTTACATTAAAAAAGGAAAAGATGAATTACTTATCCAATCTTCTCAACTCGGAATCGCGGATTCCTATCTCCAAACTGGTGATAATTTGAAAGCTGCACAAAAATACGAAGAATTCAACTCTAAATACCCGAAATCATTACTAACTCCAAAGGCCATATCCAACGCCATCAAATGCTACAAGCTTCTTGGCAACACAGAACGCATAAACACACTAACCACAACCCTTAACAAAAACTTCCCAAATTCACAATACACCTTATAAAACCACCTTCTGATAATAAACCTTATGTAAACCAACTGAAAATACTAATGTTTATTAGGTGTGTGGATTGAGACAACGTGGAGTAGGTTTTGTCTTAATCCTCCCCCATTTTAAAAAAAATAGGTATAATTTGTGTGTATTTAGGTGTATAAAAAACCTCCTTTTTTGAAAGAATTGAAAGAGTTGGAAAACTTCGATATTTTTCTCTTAGAAAGTTTTTCATTTTTGATTTAAAAGAAAAGCAAGTTTTGTGACAAACTTGCTTAAAATGTTTTAAATTTATCCGTAGGTATTCTTTTAAATTTCTTTTCTCTTTCTATTCGACAGTTTTTGTTTACTATTTTTATATAATTATTATTTTGAAATAAGGAGATTTGAATATTGATTGTGTTTTGCTGGTTCAAAAAAGGGGCAATTTTCTCCTGTAGATAGGAAGTTTTAGGTATGCAAGGAGGTGTTCTTTTGCTATCTACTGCTCACTATCCAATATTTGGTATTCATAAGTTATCTCCGCTACCGATTTTAACATGTTCGAAACCGAGCAGTACTTATCAATCGATAAGTCTATTGCATTCTTTACTTTGTCCGGGGGCAAATCTCCATACAGCTTGTATATGAGTCTTATCTTTTTGTATATCTTGGGGTGCTCTTCTGATTTTTCTCCCTGGACTACTATTTCAAATTTACTGAATTCAAGCTGCATCTTCTTTAATATGGAAACAATATCCATGCCGGTACATCCTGTCAGGGCGGCAAGCAATAGTTCCATTGGCGTTGCCCCTGCCCCATTTTCTTTTAATGTATCCATAACTACCTTATTCCCGGAACTAGTCATAGCAACAAACTCCATATCTTTTATAAAGGTAGTTTTAATTTCTGTCATTTTTGCCTCCAGTTTTTTCTAACAAAATCTATTGCCTGTTTACGTGTAGATAATTCATTGCCTATTTGTTCCTCTTCTATGGTCTGTAAAATCTTTTTGAATAAAGGTCCCGGCTTATACCCCATCCTGATTAAATCGTTACCGGTTAATAATCTTTTGAACTTAGGCTGTTGCATTCTTTCCCATATCTCTATACTCCTGTCGATTAATCTTAACAGCCCTGCCCTACCCCTATTACCGGATGCCATTGCATCCGCATAAGCCAACAGCAATATCAAAATAGAATCCCCCCCCCCATCCCTTATAAACCTTAATATGGCTTTGTTTGTCGGCATTTTCTCTTCCCCTAACAAATGAGGCCTCATATGAAACTCAATAAGATTAGACAAACTCCGAAAATCAGAGTTGCTCAACTTTAATCTTTCACGGATACCCTCAAGTAACCGCACACCTTTTCTCTCGTGACCATAAAAATGCACCCTATTTAATTTATCCTTACTATAACAATATGGCTTACCAATATCGTGAAGTAATCCAGCAAATTTAAGTATATGTATTTTGTTAAAGGCATATTTTTGAAAATCGTGGGTTGCTATGTCGATTTTTTTTATGGTTAAAAGTGAGTGGTCTAATAAATTTCCTGTCGGTTTGTATTGGGGAGTGGTTGTCAATTTCTTTAGTTCCGGGATTATGACCTGTAAAATTTCTTTTTTTGCCATAAAGCGCAGTGTTTCGTATGCTTTTTGGGAATTTAGGATGCTAAAAAGTTCCTGTTTTATTCTTTCGCCTGCGATATTTTTGAGTAATTTTCTGTGTTTTATCAATATTGGAGTGGTTTTCGGGGAAATATTGAAGTCCATGGTTGATTTTAGTCTAAATGCCCTCAATATTCTCAGGGGGTCATCTTTTATATTTTGCTCGGAAATAATTCTTATGGTTTTTTGATGGATGTCTTTTACACTATTAAAAATATCGAGTACTTCCATATCTGGTAATTTTGCCGAAATAGCATTTATAGTGAAATCTCGCCTCAAAAGGTCTGTGTTTATTGAGGTTATACCGCAGAAATCAAAAATAAGCTCATTATGGCCATTTTTGTATACTACCCTTACTTCGTCAATGTCTTTATCTAAAATAACGAAACTACCGTTAATTTTTTTAGCAAATCGTTTTGCAAAGCTTATGGCTGAGCCGTTTAGAGCGAAATCGAAGTCTTTTATGGTAGGTATTGTCTGTTTATTTGTTGTTTTTTTGCTATTAACTATTGATTGTTCACTATTGACTATGCTGTCTCGTATTGCTCCTCCAACCAGATATATTTCTTTCTTGGAGATGTCTTTTGTTGAAGCCTCTCCCCTATTGGTTTTTGATGTTGTTTCGGAGAGAGTTGACATCAATACTGGGATAAACTGGGTAAGTTCGGGGATGTTAATCTTCATATATGTAGGAATTACATTATTGTATTAAAAAGTCAAGCTTTTTAGGTGAATTAATAAATCAAGTGAGTTTAAATAATAGATTGCTTAGAAAACCTAACTAAGCATCTTTAGGGGAATGACTCTCAAGCAGAGAATGCAGGGTATTTAAGGAAAATACTACCGTATTTGAATTTACAATATCCAGCGTATTCAGAGATTTTAGATTTTTGAATTTAATCTTTTCAATATTCTGTCCTGCTCTGCAGAAATTCGTATCTTTTTCCGTTACTATAAAAAGTGCGGATTTTTTAATGTCCATACTTAAACTCTTTAACGCTTCTACGAATAATCTTGTCTTTGCTTCCTGCAATTCAAACTTATCAACCAACAATATTTTGTTATCTTTGGCTTTATGAGATAATGCAGAACGAAATGCAAGAGCTAGTTTTTTCTTTGGCAAACGATAATAATAACTTCTTGGATGTGGACCAAATACCGTGCCGCCGCCTCTCCATACAGGTGACCTGTTTGAACCTGAACGTGCCCATCCCGTGTGTTTTTGAGGCCATGGTTTTTTACCGCCACCACTCACTTCACCGCGTCTTAAGGTTGATGCTGTTCCCCTACGTAAATTCGCCATATACATACGAACGGCTTCGGCAATTACTTCATAGTTCGGAGTAATCCCGAATAACTCGTCGGGAAGCTTCTCTTCGCCTACCTGACTCCCCTGGATGGAATGGACTTTAATCAACATAATTTGTTAAAATAACTTAAAAACTAATTTTGTCAACTTCATTTTTTATAATTTATGTATTATTATGCTTTAATTGGTTATAATTACTTTGCTGCCTTTAATAACTTTCCCAATAACAAAGGGTTTTTCAGTTAAATTGTCAAATATGTTTTCGTTTTCCACAATAGCTATCATACCTATTCCCATATTGAATACTTTAAACATCTCTTTGGTATCCACTTTACCTTCTTTTTGTAAAAACTTGAATATAGGTGGTATTTCCCATTGGGAAGCGTCTATTTGGACTCCTATGTTTTTAGGTAAAATTCGTGGGATGTTTCCTTCAAAGCCACCACCGGTTATATGAACCAATCCTTTTATCTTATCTAAAAACGGGAATAACAAGTTCTGGTAAGGTTTATGAATTTTTAACAGCTCCTCACCGAGAGTACATCCGAATTCCCTTATTTTGGTGTTCAATGACAGTTTTTTTTCTTTTATTATTTTACGAACCAGGGAATAACCGTTTGTATGTAGGCCGTTAGATGAGAACCCAATTAGTTTGTCTCCGGGAACTATTTTTTTACCGTCTATGAACTTTCTTTTTTCAACAATTCCCGTGATAAAACCGGCAAGATCGTATTCCTTATCATTGTAAAAACCTGGCATTTCGGCAGTTTCCCCACCGAGCAACGTTATTTTATTTTTTTTGCAGGCAGATAAAAAACCTTTGATTATTTCTTTTTGTATGTCTAGGGTTAATTTTCCGGTTCCTATATAATCCATAAAATATAAGGGTTTTGCGCCTACGGTCAGGATGTCGTCTATACAATGATTGACAAGATCTTCGCCTACCGTATTGTGAATACCAAGTTCAAAAGCTATTTTTAGTTTTGTCCCGACACCGTCTACCGAACTAACGATTAGTGGTTCTTTATAGCCCTTGGGAATGGAAATTGTTCCTGCAAAACCGCCTATAGATGGGTTTAATTTTTTAATATGATTCTTAAAGCTATCTGCGAGATTTATATCTACACCTGCATCTTTATATTTCATGGTAAAAATAATCCTAATGCGCTTGGACAAATGATTTTTACTGGTTTTGATTTATAATCTTCGGGACAAGTATAAGCCCCAATATCAATTTTATATTCATTTAATGTTCCTGTTATAAAGCCATTTTCAGTGATTTTCCACGGCTCCGGCTTAACTTTATCGTTTATAGCCATAATAATGTAAACTCTACCACATTCCATATCGGCAATATCGTCGCCGGAAGGAGTAGGTTCGCCTCTTAATGTTTTCCACTGGGTATGGGAATGATAGTCTCCAATAAGACTAAGAGGAAGACATTTAAGGATTTTGTTCATTCTATCGGCAGCATTTGATTTTGGTGCCACCCAGGAATAACCTTTCATTGCAGTTTGATAAGGAATTGCATATTCAACTATGTATTTGTCTATTCCTACATGGCCAAGCAAGAGCCCAAGAGCTTCATGATGATAGACTTCAATGCAAGAAAGAACCATAGAAAGCAATGCCCTTTCTTGTATAAGAACGCTGGTTACAACGGGGTATTTAACAGAGTTAGTATCAGGCATAATTAAAGACTAAAGTTTATATATTAATTTTGAGAAGTGTCAAGAATTATGTAATTTTATCTTTGAGTAACAAAACTTAAAATTTATTTGACAAGTAAATAAACAAATAATAGTATGCTCTAATAGTTAATCTGCCTTATGATAGATAATAAAAAGTTTATTGATATAGCTTTAGCTGCCAACATAATTACAAAAGAAGCCTCAGAAAAAATCAACAGGCAACTTAGAGTAGGCGATTCTCTTGAAGATGCCGTTATTAAACAGGGCATATTATCGGAAATCGAGTTTATTAAATTTTTGAGTAAACAGCTTAAAGTCTCTTTCATCAATCTCGCAGAAGTTGATTTATCTTCTACCGTTGTTCAGCTTATCCCTTACGAGTTTGCACGGAAATCTATGGTTGTTGTTTTCAAAAAGGTAGGCAGGCTTATTGAAGTGGCAATGACTGACCCCACAGATCTGATATTAATCAATGATATTAAATTTACTACAGGTTGTGATATAGAACCGTATCTTGCAACTAAAAATCAGATTCAACAAGTAATAAATAGACACTATAAAGCAGCTGAATTCGACAAGTTAATGGAAGATATTCAGCAGGAAGAATTACAAGTATTGAAAGAAGATGTTGATGAAGAAGCAATAAATCTCGCTCAACTTCAGGCAACTATTCAGGAAACCCCCGTAGTGAAATATGTTGATTCCCTTATTACAACTGCTATCCGTAAAGGAGTGAGTGATATTCATATAGAGCCTTATGAAAAAATATTTAGAGTCAGGACAAGAGTAGATGGTATTTTATATGAAGAACCGTCTCCCCCATTCAAGTTGAAAAATGCCGTTATTTCTCGTATTAAAGTTATGGCAACATTAGACATTGCTGAACATAGAGTTCCACAAGACGGCAGAATAAAAATGCGTCTTCAGGAAAGAGAGGTTGACCTCAGGGTTTCCACATTGCCTACGATTTATGGGGAAAAAGTAGTTATGAGGGTCCTTGATAAAACAGCCCTATGTGTGGACATGGAAAATCTTGGTTTTGAAAAAGAAGACTTGGAAAAATTTTCACGTGCCATAAGTGCGCCATACGGACTTATATTGGTTACCGGTCCAACAGGTTCAGGAAAAACTACTACTCTTTATTCTGCGTTATCTCGTTTAAATACAACAGATGTCAATATTATGACGGCAGAAGACCCGGTAGAATATAACTTTGTGGGCATTAACCAGGTTCAAATGCATGAAAGTATCGGACTTACATTTGCGGCTTCTTTGAGAAGTTTTCTTCGTCAGGACCCCGATATTATAATGGTAGGTGAAATCAGGGATACCGAAACTGCAGAAATAGCTATACGAGCTGCATTAACAGGACATTTAGTGTTATCCACTTTGCATACTAATGATGCCCCTTCTGCTATCTCAAGATTAGTAGATATGGGAATGGAACCGTTTTTAATAACTTCTTCCGTAGTTATAATAATAGCTCAAAGACTTATGCGAAAAATATGTACAAAATGTAAGGAACCCGTTGAGATACCCGAGACTACTTATCAGGAAATGGGGATTCCCCCTGAGGAATATAAAAACATTATTGCTTATCATGGAAAGGGTTGTCCGGAATGTAATCAGGGATACCGTGGGAGAGCCGGCATTTATGAAGTTATGCCAATGACAAACAAGCTAAAAGATTTAACGCTTGCAAGAAGACCTACAAGCGAACTAAACGAGGCTGCAATAAAAGAAGGGATGCTTTCACTTAGAGAAGAAGCGCTACTAAAATTCAAAAAAGGAGTAACAACACTTGAAGAAGTTATAAGAGTGACGGCAAGTGTTTAAAAGATTATGATTAATGTCTTAGATTTATTAAAAGAAGCAGTAGAAAAAGGTGCTACGGATTTACATTTGACTGCCGGTATTCCGCCTGCTTTTCGTATAGACCAAAGACTTGTTCCTGCAGATTGTGAATCTTTGCTGCCTGATGTATGTAAAGACCTTATATACTCTATGCTTTCTACTGAACAGAAAGAGTTGCTTGAAAAAAATCTTGAAGTAGATTTTGCGTTTTCCCTTGAAAGTTTAGCCAGGTTTAGAGGAAATGCTTTTTACGAAAGAGGAAATATATGTTGTGCATTAAGAAGAATATCCATTGAGATACCTACTCTTAGAGAATTAGGATTGCCTTTAACAATAGATGGTTTGGTTCAGAAAAATCGTGGACTTGTTCTTGTATCAGGCCCTACAGGCTCAGGTAAATCTACAACTCTTGCTGCAATGATCGACAAAATAAATATGGAAAAACCTTGTCACATCATTACAATAGAAGACCCGATTGAATACATTCATCGACATAAAACGGCATTAATCCAGCAGCGAGAAGTTGGGCACGATACCCTCTCCTTTGCCAACGCATTGAAATATGCTCTCCGACAAGATCCTGATGTCATATTAGTAGGTGAAATGCGAGATTTGGAAACTATATCTGCGGCGCTTACGGCTGCCGAAACGGGACATCTTGTTTTTTCTACTTTACATACGGATTCCGCTACAGAATCGATAAATAGAATTATAGACGTATTCCCTCCACACCAGCAGCAGCAGGTAAGGTCCCAGATTTCCCTTACTTTAGAAGGAGTATTAGTCCAGAGGTTATTGCCTCGCGCTTCGGGGAAAGGGTTGGTTTTGGCACTTGAAGTTATGATGACAACTCCAGCGATAAGGGCTATTATAAGGGATAACAGGGTTCATGAAATTTATGGGACAATGCAAACATCCCAGAAATTCGGAATGCAAACAATGAATATGTCTCTTTATGCTTTAGTGAAAAGGGGGCTTATATCATGGTCAACTGCGCTTCTAATTTCTGCTCACCCTGAAGAATTACAAAGAATGAAAGATAAGGGAGAATAATAACTCTATGGCATACAAATTTAAAATACCCCAAAAAGTTGGTTCGAAAAACCTTATGGTTTTTACGAGACAGTTTGCGGTTATGGTTAAAGCAGGTGTGCCTATTGTAAGATCCCTTGAAATTCTTTCTGAACAGACTCCAAGCAAAGTATTCAAACAAATAATTAAAACTATAACTCATGATGTAGAAAGTGGAAGCACTTTATCAGAAGCAATGGGTAAACACAGACCTCCTTTTGACACTTTATTCATATCAATGGTAAAAGCCGGTGAAGCAGGTGGTGTTCTTGACAAGACTCTTTTAAGAGTTGCTGACCATCTTGAAAAATCCGAATCTTTGAAAGGTAAAATAAAAGGCGCTTGCACATACCCGGCCGTTATCTTTACGGTCGCAATGGCAGCTTCCGTTTTTATGTTGACTTGCATAATTCCAACTTTTGCACAGTTATTTGCCGGTTCCGGAGCTGAATTACCGGCTATAACAAGAGCGGTTATCGGATTATCTAATTTTCTTAAAAAATATTGGATTCTTATAGTACTCGTAGTTGTTGGCATTATAGTTGCAATTAATCTTTATTCAAAAACTAAACAAGGAAGATATAGAATTGATGCTTTTATACTGAATATGTTTTTATTCGGTCCGCTTATTCTTAAAGCAGCCATAGCTAGATTTTCAAGAACTTTATCCACACTTACTTCTTCAGGCGTGCCCGTTCTTGCCGGGCTCGAAATAACGGCTACTACGGCAGGGAATATGGTTATTGAAAGAGCTGTTCTTAAAGCGAGACAGAGTATATCCGAAGGTAAAACTATTTATGAACCACTGAGAGAAAGTAAGATTTTTCCTCCTCTCGTTACCGACCTTATAAGAGTTGGCGAAGAAAGTGGAAATATTGCCGAAATGTTGGAGAAAGTTGCCGATTTTTACGATGATGAAGTAGATACCGCAGTCGCTACGCTTACTTCTTTGATAGAACCGATTACGATAATTTTTCTCGGAGGCATAGTAGGCGTGCTCCTTCTGGCTATGTATATGCCAATGTTCCAGCTTGCTTCGGTTGTAAAGTGAAAACCTCTTTTACTAATCAATTCAAATGGGTTGTCTTTTTCAGACTCATTACCGTTTCAGTCATAGGCGGTCTGGCTATTTTTTTTCGTAAAAAAGCCCTTGACTTCTCAGTTGGACCACTCTGGATAATCATTGGGCTTTCTTATCTCCTTACCTTTATTCATTGGATATTCCTTAAAAAAGAAAAAATTGCACCCTTTATACTCTGGAGCAGTGTAATTATGGACGTTTTTATAGTTACTGCAATGATTCACTACACAGGTGGCATAGAAAGCGGTTTCACTTTTTTATACGCTATTCCTATTATCGCCGCAAGTATGTTCTTTTTCTTAAAAGGCGGGACTGTTATTGCCACACTTTGCTCTGCAGCTTATGGAGGATTACTTTTAATGGAATTCAACAGAGCGCTTAATAGTGTCTTGCTTTCATCCCTAACACACGACCCCGACGCATTATATTTGGATTTCTATATAAAAACCATATTTTTTTACCTTTTGGCCGCTACTTCAGGTTATCTCGGTGAAAGATTCAGACAGAAAAGTGAAGCTCTTGAACAGGTAAAACTCGATACCGATACAATATTACATAGTATCTATTCCGGACTTATAGCAATAGATTATGATGGGAACTTACTCTATAAAAATAGCAAAATAGATAAAATACTCAGGTTTACCATAAAGAAGAACATAAAAGAAATAACCGAACTTAAAGAGTGGAGTCAGAAAATATTAACCGGCGAAATATACCAGGGATTTCAGGAAATTACATTGAACTTCAGAATACTTGGCATAAATATATATCCCCTGCAGACCACGGGAGGACGCAAAAGAGGTATATTGCTTATTATCCAGGATATTACCGAAACCAAGCTGACGGAAGAATTAGCCACTATTGGAAGATTTTCGGCAAATCTTGCTCACGAAGTTCGCAACCCCATATCTGCAATATTAGGTCCGTGTGAGTTACTAAAAGAAGATAAACTTAACGAACAGGAAAAACAAAAATTGGTAACTATCATTTCAGAACAATCCCAACGACTTAATGACATAGTAACTAACTTTCTTGCATTCGCAAAACCTATAAACGTAACTTACAAACTATCCGAAATAGGACATTTAATAAAAGAAACAATCCGGTTGATAGGTTTTCCCTCTATTGAACTCAAACAGAAAAAAGAAATATGGCTTACTATTGACCCGGAACAAATGAAAATCGTATTCTCAAACCTTATTCTTAATGCTATTGACGCTATTAATGCAACTAACAATCCTACTAAACAGATAGGAATAGAAGTCCTTTCAAGCGGAGATTTTTATTCTTTATTCGGGGAACAAAAAGTTGTCCCTGCAAAAGAAATAGTAATAAATGTCAGGGATAATGGCACAGGTCTTCCCGAAGATCAGTTAAAAAGAGTCTTTACTCCTTTTTACACGACAAAACCCGCAGGTGTAGGGCTTGGATTGTCAATCGTATCGAGGATAATAGAAAATCACAAAGGGAAAATAGAACTCAAAAGTAAACTAAACGAAGGAACCGTTTTCTCAATTACTCTCCCCTCCACGTAATTTTATTCTCTTCCCCTACTTAACTAACTTACCTTACTCAACTTACTCAACTTACTTAACCCTACTTAACTTCCTTCCATCCATATGTTGCCTTAAACTCAGGAGTTGCCTGTATGACTAGCGCATTCATTAGTTCCCCATAAGCCTTGTCCGGGTCTTTTGCGTCAAACCCAAATTCCTTTCCCCCGAATACGCTCACCTCTCCAACCTTGCTTACTGCGCTTACCGACTTGCTCCATATAGACGCGCCAGACGCGCTTTCAACCATCTCACAAGCCAATGTCGCCATCACTTTCGCCGATACGTTTGCAAAACTCCCACCCGTGAAAAGTGATACGTCCGGTTGCACATCGGATACTACTAAATTACCTTTTATTATGGTTTTTACGTTATATTTTTCTCCTATAGCCTTTAATGCTTCCGAACCAAGTTTGTCCTGTCCTACTGCTTTTAAAACGTCTTTCTCAGTTCCTAACTCTATAATTCTGACCATCCCTTGGTCGCGTCTGATATCTTGCATAAATCTTTTCGTTGTGTACGAACCAAGATTCCCTTTATTGACGTTCTTGAATTCAATAATTCCAACTATTTCACATTGTTTTAAGTCAATAGTAGGTGGATACGTTACCCTTTCTCTTTTTGGAAAAGTAACACAGGACATAGTTAAAACCATTAAGAAAATTGAACCAACAGTTAATGCTTTTTTCATTTTCCCCCCTTTATTAAATGCTAACTTAAACCTATTCCCCTCCCCTGTCAAGTATTCTGTATAATAATTTTTCCCTCCCCATGCCCTGTGTTCTATTTTTGGGGTTTATTTGAAATTCGGACTTGGGGCTTGATTTGAAATTTGAGTTTTGAAATTTGGATTTCTATCACTCTCCTATTTTTCTCTGTGCCCCAACTCTCTGTTCTGTTATCTGCGTTAATCAACTAAATTATATCTATTTTTTTCTTTTCGTTGGAACTCTAAATTTTCTGTTTTTATGTTAATCCTGTTTATCTGCGATCATCTGCGTGCAAAAACTTTTTCTGTTGTCTGTTTTTTTCTTGACAACCCTACTATAAATGGCAATTTATACCATACATATATTAAAATGCCATCTATATCAATTATATATTTTTCAGGGACAGGTAATACCGAATTTGTTGCTAATCTCTTATCCCAAAACTTAAGCAAGACATATACTGTTGATGTCTTCAAAGTTGAAGAGATTCTCAAACAAAAACTAAAATACGAACCCGGCAAATACGATATCATCGGAATCGGATACCCCATTTACGGGTTCAACGCTCCCTTGATTATATATGATTTTGTTAATTCGTTAAATGTATCTGACAAAAAGAAGGTTTTTCTTTTTTCTACCTGCGCAGGCCCCACATACTTAAATGACGTTGCCTCCTATAGGTTGAAACAAAAATTAACCCGAAAAGGATATCACGTATTTTATGAAAGACAGTTTTATATGCCACCGAATATTGGCACTAAATACGAAGACGAAGTCAATAAACAACTCTGTAATGCGGTTATCCCAAAGACAGAAAAAATGGCAGAAGATATTAAACTAAATAAAGAAAACGTAAGAAAAGATGGGTTTATTCCAAATTTATTCAAGTGGATATTGATTTCTGAGAAATGGTGGTGGTGGGCTCTTGCAAAAGATTTCAAAACTTTAAAATCCTGCAACCTTTGCCAAAAATGTATCCAATCCTGCCCTCGAAATAATATATACATAAAGAACAATCATATTAAGTTCAAATGGAATTGTATCGCCTGTTATAGGTGTGTATATGGTTGCCCGAATAAAGCAATTGCCGGGAGATTATATAATTTTGCCATCTTAAAAGACGGGTATGATATACGAAAAATAACAGAAAACGACCAGCTTAAAGGAAATTATATCACCGGCGAAACAAAAGGTTATTATAAAATCCTCATCAAATACCTTACCGAAGATTAATTTCTTTTCTACCTGACTTTCTTGTCCTTTGTTATTTATTTGGAGTGCAACAACGATGTTGTTGCATTATCTGTTCGTAGGGGCGAATATCAAAGATCCCGCTCAGGCGGTGGAGCATTCGCCCGTTTTGTTTCTACCTGACTTTCCTGTCCCGCCAGCTTGCCTACCGATCTTTTTGGCAGGTCTGTTTGGAGGAAGCTGAGGGTTCTTTTTGGCTTCAGTCCTAAATGAAAAAAAGTGGGTTTGCTCCTACCATCTTATCCTCTGTCCTATTTCACTTTCTATATATTCTTTTGCTCCTCTCTAAACTATCTACAATCTCTAAACCATCTAAACTTTTTCCCCTTGACTTTTCCCATTCCAAATATATAAAGAAGCTAATATGTTTATAATCTTATTTATCTTAAACGTCACCTCTACCTATGGGGTTTGGCCTAAATACGGCGGAACACTTGAGAATACACATTTTCAGTGGATGAAAGGCGCTATGAGTGGCACGCCTGACGTTAAGTGGTCTTATGTGACAGGAAGTGGCGTTGAAAGTTTTGGCCCCACAGTTGCTGATATAGACGCTGATGGGAGTATAGAAGTGATTGTGGGAAGTCTTGACTCTAAAGTTTATTCTATTAATGGCTCAACTGGCATCCCAAAATGGAGTTATGCAACAGGGATTTCTATCTATTCTTCAACAGCAGTAGCAGATATAAATGGGAATATAGAAGTAGTTGTTTGCGGTGGTTCTGAACTTTATTGTATTAATGGTGCAAATGGCATTCTGAAATGGAGTTGTACAGCAGGAGGGGGAAACTCTTCGCCAGCAATAGCAGATGTAGATAAGGATGGAAATTACGAGGTGGTTGTCGGGAGTAATGACCATAAAGTTTATTGTCTTAATGGCTCAACAGGTTCCCCGAAATGGAGTTACACAACGGGGGGTGGGGTGTATTCTTCGCCAGCGGTAGCAGATATAGATGGGGATTTGAGTGTAGAAGTGGTTATTGGGAGTGATGATAAAGTTTATTCTCTTAATGGCTTAACAGGTATCCCGGAATGGAGTTATGCAACAGGAGGACAGATAAATTCTTCGCCAGCTATAGCAGATTTAGATGGAGATGGAAGTGAAGAAGTAGTTGTGGGGAGTAATGACTATAAAGTTTATTGTCTTAATGGCTCAACAGGTATTCCTAAATGGAACTATACGACGGGAAGTGCGGTGGAGTCTTCTCCAGCAATAGCTGATGTAGATGGTGATGGAAGTGTAGAGGTGGTTGTCGGGAGTAATGACCATAAAGTTTATTGTCTTAATGGCTCAACTGGTATCCCTAAATGGAGTTATTTTGCTCCCGGTCAAGTTCATCGTAGCCCATCAATTGCAGATATTGATGGTGACAATAAAATTGAAGTGCTTGTCCCAAACTATAACACTGCTTCGCTTATTTCCTTAAATGGTGAAAACGGTTCACTCTTATGGGCAAAGACATTGGCAAGTGATGTTCATGACATAACGATTGCCGATATAGACGGTGATGATTGTGTGGAATTAGTGGTTGGAACATACCATGATAATAAGTTATGGGTCTTAGATGATATGGCGAATGCAACTGGTTGTGGCCCATTTGCTGTGGAAGAACAGTCAACAGTGAACAATAAAAAATTAACCGTAACTGCAAAAAGCATTAAAGATAAAATATATCTTTCACTTCAAAATTCTGCTTTTGTCAAATTGAGTTTATATGATATTACCGGTCGGTTATTAAATGTAATTTATGACGGTAGTTTGTCTTCCGGCAGCTATACTTTTACTCCGACAATTAAGCACTCCGGCATATACTTCGCAATACTAAAAGCAGACAATGCTACCTATCCCCTGAAAATAATAAAATTTTAATCCTCTGTTTGTATCTTAAAACTCTGTGCACTCCATTTTTTTAGTTGGACTTTGTTCCGCAAGGAACTTTATCCAGGTTTGCTGGGCTCTGTGCTATCTATAGTTTTAATCTGTTGTTTTTAACCTCAATTTTTTTATCCTCTGTGTTCTCTGTGGTTAATCTTTCTGTATTCTGTTCTCATGCCAGTCTCTTTCAATCTCTGTTAAAACTCTGTTTTATGTCTTAATCTGTGTCAATCTGTATTAATCTGTGCAATTCTGTGTGCAAAATTTCTGTTATCTGTTATTTTCAACTTTTCTTCTTAATAGTTATTATCTTTATATCCCCATTACTATTCTGTATTTTTAATTCCTTATCGGGATTTCCTATAACAGCTTTTATTTCTTTCCCGTTATCGCTTTTCGTTACGTTTTTTAAATCAATCTTAATGTCTCCTCTGGAATTACAAGCGCTAATACTTAAATTTTTTGTATTACGTATATATGTTTCTATATCACCATTGGATACTGCTATTTCCCCACCCTGTAGGTTCTTTAATGCAACTTTTATATCACCGTTTGTTCCGGAAAAATTAATTAAACTGCTGTCAATATCTCCAACTATGTCTCCGTTTGTATTGGATAAGGAAATTTTGCCTCGTATATGTGTAAAACCTATATCACCGTTTGTACTTGAAAATTCTGCATCATTGTCTTCAACTTTTGCACGAATATCTCCATTTGTAGTTGTAATATTAAGTTTAGAGGTTAAATTCGCATTTACTTCCCCCGATGTAGAAATTATCGAAACCTTTTTTAGACCTTTTGGAACCATAATAGTAAATTCTGTTTCAAAGTAAAAATCATCTTTCCCTAATTCAAAAGTTTTTGCTAATTCTTCCTGAGGCAAGACTTTAATATCCAAAGCGCTATCGTTTTTTTCATAACTTATAACTTGAGGATAATTGTTTATTTCTATTTTCTTTTTTGAATTTGTTCGTAACACTTCTTTAATTCTTATATTAATTTCTTTATCTGTGCTCTCTTTTATTGTAATATTTCCGTTACAATTTTGAATAGTAAATTCGAAACTTCCCGGGACTTCTACCTTGAAAGATTGTTGTTTTGGTAAATAAGAATAGTTCTTGTGAAATTCAAATTCCTTTAAAAGCGTAACATATTTCAAATCTTTATTCTTAACTTTCACATCTATAATCTGACACTGTTCTCTCGCTCCCATAAGCAAAAGTAACGAAATTCCTATCAACGTAAAACTGCAAATACTATGTCTATCCATCTCCCCTCCTCCCTATCTTTCAATTCTTGTTTTTCTGTTTTTCTTATAATCCTGTTAATCCTGTCTTATTCCTCTGCGGAGTTGTCATTCTGATCCCGATTTATCGGGAGAAGAATCTCTCTGTTTCTTGTTCATTTGTTTTTTTGTTTTAACCCTGATTTATTTCTTTTTTCCCTTTGCGATCGGAGTTTACCCCGCAGGAGGCGGGGCGACTCTGCGGTGAACATTTCTCTGTTTTATCTCCTCCCGAAACCTCTTACCCCACCGCAAATCAACCCGCTCACTCCAATCATAAACCCAAAATCATACCCGCGTCCGGTGTTGTTAACCTCGTATATCCTGACGTTGGAATTAAACAAACTGATAATATACGTTACAATAATGATTATCCCATGCCATAACCCTGCCCAAAAACCCGCAGGTTTTGCTCCCGGTAATTTGTATTTTGAGTTTGGTCCTGCTACCGAAAGTTTATTTGCCATTTTTCCCTCCGTTACTTTTACGCTGACCTGCCCTTTTGTCACATAGCTTGAATCCTGAGTTTGAGTACTCAACTCACAATATCCTCTGCTCCCCATAAGCGAAACCAACAAAACTCCCGCTAAAACAAACCCCAAAATCCTCTCTCTTCCCATCTTCCCCCCTCTGCCAAATTTGCCAAAATTTTCCTTTAAAGCATCTCCGCCTTTTGCGGAAATTGATTCCCATTGGCGGGATTCCACTCTTAATTTTTCTGCCTTTTGTTTCTTTTCATTCCAAAATCCGCACTTCTTTTTTAGTTTCTTTTATTTTCTGTTAATTCCGCAATCTGAAATCCAAAATCCAAAATTCCTAGCCCTGTTCACACTTCTCAAGCAATAAACAATCCCCCACAAAAACTAAAACCGCAAACAAAATCCACGTCGCTAACCCCGGAAAAAAATCTCCCGAGACTGAAGACTGTATTTCCGTCCCCGGTATAGATACGTTAAAACTCGCTTCCGGTAAAAAACTAAACACTTTCCATCCTAATGGAAGAAAATAACGGAAAAATCCAATAAACAAAACTATTGCAGTAAAAGAAGCGACGAGTTTCCTAAACCTTAGAAAACAATTGGATGTTATTCGTGGAAATATCTCTATACACATACTCGGAATCCCAATACATAAATAAATCAACCATAATTTCACAACATCCGTTGATTTAATCCATACCGATTCTCCCCACTGCCCTTTTGCAATAAGATAAACCGTAAAAAATGCAATAAAAGAAAATATAATAAAAACAATGCTGTGTACGGCAAATTTTGCCAGAAGAATATGCCATCCGCGAACAGGAAGAGAAAATAAAAATTGCGAAGTATGAAGCTTCCACTCATTCACAAGAGAATGACTTGCGCTGAATATAACTGCAAAGAATATTACAACGATAAAAATCGTACTCAAAGCAAAACATTGCCATAAATAATGCTTATAAAACAACAAAAACAAAAGCTCCAGAATTACAAACCCGGGTAAAATATAAATAAACCACGCTTTCTCCTGCTTTAACTCTTTTAGGAACAGAGATTTGAATTTCATTTGAATACCTCCTTGTAAATATCCGTTATGTTTTTGGAGTATTTTTCCCTTAAATCATCTGCCTTCCCCTGGAGATTAATCTGCCCTTTTTCTATGAAAACTATCTCGTCAAAAAGAGGCTCGGCTTCATCTATTATATGCGTAGCTAAAACAATGCTCTGCTCTTTATAATGGTAAGTCTTGAGTAATGCATCCTGTACTTTTGCTCTCGAAACAAGGTCTATTCCGGAAAACGGGTCATCCAGTAAAACGAGTTCCGGTTTGCGGCAAAGCGCAAGCATTACTCGCACCCTTGTCCTCATACCGTAAGAAAATGTCCCTATCTTCTTGTCCTGCTCAATCGCTAAAAGCTGAAGAAGTTCCGACTCTTTTCCCTTTTCCCAGTCCCTGTAAAAATGAGAAGTAAAATCGAGAATCTCGCGAACCGTCATCCACGGATAAAGAACGTCTAATTCCGAAACATAAGCAATCTTTTCCCGAATCATAGGATTGGGAACCCCACCGAGAACCTTTATCTCACCTTTTTGAGGCTTTATAAAACCCATAATAAGCTTCATCAGCGTAGTTTTTCCGCTGCCGTTAGGTCCCAGAAGCCCGACAATTTTTCCGCGGTCAAGCGAAAGACTGAAATCCTTGAGCGCGTCAACACCGGGATACTTCTTGGTAACGTTTTTTAAGTCCAATACTAATCCCATTATTTCCTCCTTACTTTATAAACTAAATCCACTTAAGTTCTTTTTAAAATTACCCTGCCCTGTCGAAGATCTCGCCGTAGGCGGAGCGGGAGTATGCGTTTCTCAAAAAAACACTCTCCCGGGCTTCAGCCAAAAACCCAAAATTACTTTTTCCCCTCCGCGCCCTCTCTTTTTTATCTCCATTTTGTTATTTATTGTTTCCATAACTTTTAATTTTTCTTTTTTTTATCTTTTTTTTATCTTTTTTTTGCTTCTTCCCTTTGCGATCTCTGCGTCTCTGCGGTGAATTTTTCTCTGTGTTTTTTTATTTCTTTCATTTTATTTTGTTGACTCATTTTCTTTTACAATCTTATTTAACAACTTTGTCATCACGTTTACAGAAATACCGATCTCTTTGATTTCTTTTCCAAACCTTTCCGCGTATTGCGTGGCAAGCTTCTCTTTTTCTTCTTCTATTTTCTTTGCGTCTTCCGTCACAAAAGTCCCCATCCCACGTTTTGATATGAGCATCCCTTCCCTTTCCAATTCGGCATAAGCCCTCGCAACCGTATTCGGATTTACCCCGATCTTTATTGCCATATCCCTCACCGATATAACCTGCTCACCTCTTTTCCAATCCCCTCTGATTATAGCCCTCTTTATCCTATCCATTATCTGCAGGTATATCGCCCCGCTGTTTATATCAATCTTTATTTCCATTGTATTATTTAATAGTGTATTAGCACACTAATACACTATTTTTATTTGTCAAGGAAAAATGTTATTTTCCCGCTTTCTGTGTGTGTTTCTGGGGTTATGGTTTGTGATTTATGGGGGTGTTCTTTTTTTTAGTAGCGTTTTGTCATTCCCGCGAAAGCGGGAATCCATTGCTTAAGTGTCTTTCTTCTGCTGTCCATGCCGCCTTTTTTATCTAATCCTGTAAATCCTGTCTAATTTTTTCTGTATTATGTTTTCTGTGTTGCTTTTTATGAATCCTGTGTCAATCTGTGTAATCTTGTGGTTTGATATTTTTTTCTCTGCGGTGAATCCTTCTGTTGTCTGTTAATGATATTATAGATTAAACTTACTATATAGCTCTTTTATATCTTTTACATTTTCCGTTATTTCAAGTATTTTACCTTTATTTAATAACATAATTTTATCGCAGAGGTCTATAATCATCTGCAAGTCATGGCTCGCAATTATTTTAGTTCCTTCAACTTTAGAAATCAACTCAATAAACCGATTTTTTGCCCACGGGTCAAGCTCACTCGTCGGCTCATCCAGTAATAAGATTTTGGGAGACATTGATAATACAGTGGCTAATGCAACCCTTTTTTTCTCGCCAAAACTTAAATGATGAGTAATCCTCTCTTCAAATCCCGATAATCCAACATTAAGAAGAGCCTTTTTTACACAACAGTCCACTTCGTCTTTTGAAAATCCAAGGTTCATAGGGCCAAAAGCAATATCCTCATACACTGTCGGCATAAATAACTGGTCATCCGGATTTTGAAAAACAAAGCCTAAATCCTTTCTTATACTTTGTACATTGCTTTTTGTAAGTTCCGTATTACAAATTTTTATTTCCCCTTCAAAAGGGATTATCCCGCATAACGCAAGAAATAACGTTGTTTTTCCCGCGCCGTTTGGACCGATTATTCCAAGTGTTTCATTCTCTTCTACGACGAAATCTATCCCGTTGATTGCTTTCAATCCGTTTGGATAAAGATAACTTATATTACGACATTCAATTGCTTTCATTTTATTAGAAACCTTATAACGACCATACAAACTAAAGATAAAGACAGAAATAAGACATCATATCCATTGATTTTTAATCTGTCCAGTGTTTTTGTGTCCCCGGTAAAACCTCTTAAACACATAGAAGTATAAATTTGTTCCCCCTGGTTATACGATTTAATAAAAAGCGTGGCAATGATATTCCCTAATATTCTTGCCTGTGATAAAAAAATGCTTTTCTTTTTGCCTTTAAAAGACCGTAACTTCCTTGCCCTATCAATAAGAATAACCTTTTCCTGTATAATAAAAAGATAACGATACATCAAAGACAGAATCATTATAAAAATAAAAGGAATGCGTAACTTTTTCAGTCCTTCCAATAAACTGTTGAATTGTGTGGTAGCCGATAGGATAATTAATGTTAACGCAGACAAAAATGCCTTAATAAATATATTCCAAAAAATGAGAAGACCCTCATATGTTACGTTTACCTTAAATAACCGGAAATTGTAAGAACCGGCTATTTCCCCGTTTTTCAAAAAAGGAATAAATATCCCGATTAATAAAACAAACGGAATAATTACTAAAGACCTTTTAAGAATATATAATAGCGGGATGCCTGATGTTATCGCTATTATAAGGATAAATATCAAGTAAAAAAGAAATTTTATGAAATAAGAGGGCGGAGTGAATACTACAAAAAAAATAAAGAATAAAGAAAATAGAAATTTTATCCTTGAGTCTAACCTGTAAATAACGCTGTTACCGACTTTACCTGCCTGCTTGTTAGACAGATAGGTAAAGTTATCTAAATAATTTGTCATAATTTATTGCTCTTTCTTCTTGGAAACCAATGCAGTTACTCCAAAAGCTAACCCGAAAACAAGCAAAGTCCCTACTATTCCTGCGACGGAAGTGGATATCTTTTCGTGTTTTATGCCCGGAATTAAGTAATCAGGTAATGGACTTTTTATAACGTTATGCCCTTCGCCCTTTTCAATAAATTCTTTGTTTATGGCTACTCTTTCCAATCCATCCGGGGATGAAGATGCAAAAGGAGAAATAAAAAGCGCAAGAAAACATGAAACTACTAACCCGGTGAAAATTATCTTTTTCATAGAACCCCCTTAGACCAACTTATCAAGCTCCAGTAAATCAGGTCTTACTTTTAATAAAAAACTGAAAACAAAAAATGTGATTACCCCTTCTCCGATACCTATAAAGATATGGACAATAGTCATCGCAGGAAGCGCAATGTTCAGCGGCACAATCCCGGAAATGCCTAACTCAAGAGAACAGGCTATTGCTGCAGCTACTGTTGATACCAAACCTGCAATAAATACCCGGCTCAATAAGTTTTTTTTGTTTTTACCGAAAGCAATATAAAGGTAGTATCCTATAAAAGGGCACACTATAGCCATATTAAGTACATTCGCTCCTAAAGCAGTTAGTCCGCCATCCTGGAAAATTAAACACTGGACGACAAGTACTACAGTCAATACAATTGTACCCCCCAGGGGACCCAACAATATGCCGGCTAAAGCTCCTCCGATAAAATGTCCCGATGTTCCACCTGCAACCGGGAAATTAAGCATCTGCGCCGCAAAAATAAAAGCAGCTAATACTCCGTATAAAGGAATATGTTTATCTCCTATTTTTTTCTTAGCTTTTGCAAAGGCTAACACTAAAACCGTCCCGGAAAATGCCGCAGCCGTTATGGCAGTCTTTGCATCTAAAAATCCGTCAGGTATATGCATTTTATCCTCCTAAAATTCATAATGTAAACCTACCGTTAATAACTTATTTTTTATATTGTAACCCGTATCCAATGCTATACAATCTTTTATATGTATTCTGCCCCCAAATAAAATACCTTCTTCGTTCAATATTTCTCCCACAATATCAACTTTCTTAACCGGAAATTCAAATGCGCCCGAATAACTTATTTCACCTTTTTCCCCTGAGATTCCCGTGTATTCATACCCTAGATTAAAATGTACGCTTATGAAACTCAGTTCCTTTGAAAAAATACCATTGATGATGTAATCGGATGTCCCAAGTTCATTCGTAAAACTAAACGATACCATATCTTTTACAAGCATAAACTTCATACCAATTCCCGAAGGACAAAATATGTCTTCTTCCAAAGGTTTTACCTGCAATGGCAAAGAAATGCCGATGTCCATCCTGTCTGTTATCCCGTGTTTAAAACTTATATTCCCAATTTGCTCATCGGAAGTTATATCATATCCTGTTTCTAACTCGTATTTTCCTTTTTCAACCACGCCTGCATCATCCGTGCAAAGCGGTCTCGCCCCCAAAGCAACAGCAATAAAAACATAATTCGACAAAAACAAACAGAGACCTCCTAAAACCCTACCGCTCCCCTTCCTCATACTACCCCCATTTCCCATATTAAGATATTACAAAAATAAAAATAGTAATACTATATGATAAAAAATTTTTAAACATTAGGATATGTTTTTTCCGGTGCTTGTTGTGGTTAGTTTGCCGTGTTTTACTCCGCGTATACTTATCAGCTTTTCTGCCATATCTTTTATGTCTCTCCCTTTTCCCTTTACGATAATAACTTCCAGGCAATTATGGTTATCAAGATGTATATGAGTTGAAGAAACTATAATATCGTTATGATGGTGCTGAAAATCCATTAATTTATCCAACAGTTCTCTTGTGTCGTGGTCATATACGATTGTAATAGTCCCCACAACTTCCCTATTATCTTCCGTCCATTCCTGCTCTATGAGGTGTGCCCTTATCAAATCCCTTATAGCCTCCGAACGCGAGGGAGAATTCTTCTCCGCAATAAGTTTGTCAAAAGATTCCAATAACTTCTCAGGCAGCGATACCGCAAACCTTATTATATTTTCCATAGTATTACTTTTTTATAATAAGTAATACTGTTTGTCAAGAAAAAGGTAATCTCCGTTTGTCATTCTGAGCGTAGCGAAGAATCTCAACCTCTGTAAGGGTAGGTTGGGGCATTAGTCCAACTTGCCATGTTCTGTTGGGAATTCTCTTTTAATCCCTGTTTGATTTTTCTTTTATTCGTGTAAATTCGCGTTCATTCGTGGATAAATATTTCTGTCTTTTTCTTTTTTATCCCGTACTTAACCTACTTAACCTACTCACCTCACTTACCTTACTTTTCACGCAGCCCACCACTTAAATAATAAAAAAACAGCCAAACCAATAACTGCAAGACACTCAAAGATTTCCATAGAACGCGAAGGATGTAAAAACTCTTCCTTCAAATATTCACTAAATCGCGTTTTTTTGACAAACCTACCCTCAAACTTCTTTTGAAACTTTTCCTTGGCAGCTTCTTTTACCTCTATTTTCCCGCTTAAATCTACAAACCTCTCATACTCTTCATTAGTTAATTTTTTTTTGGCATTAAGCCTCTCAAACTCCTCAACCAACGTATTCTGCCCTGCCGTATCCTCCTCCGCCACAACAGTCATCGCCCCACAAACAATCATTCCCAAAATTATAATCAATTTTTTCATTAGCATAATCTTAAATTTCAAATACTCACCCACTCAACTTACTTACCTTACTTACCCTACTCAACTTATAGCAAGCTCTTAGAACTTTAGTTCTTACTTACAAGCCCTTATGTTAATTAGGGATTGTTGTCCAGAGTCTTTTACTGGAGAGATTTCTATCCAGCTCCGCTGGACTCTGTGCTCTCTGTGGTTGAATTTATCTGTTTTCACTTTATCCACTTCATCGTTTTCTCAATCCTCTGCATAACTCTTTCCTTCCCCAGCACTTCAACCAAATGGAAAAGGCTTGGTCCTACGGTTTTCCCTGTCAATGCAAGCCGCAACGGATGAATTAATAACCCTGCACCGATTCCAAGCTCTTCGGCTATTTTTCTTATAACCGCCTCTATGTTCTCAACACTAAATTCCGTTAATTCGGATAACCTTGTCTTTAATAACTCCAACCTCTGCTTCCCTTCCTGTGTAAGATATTTTCCCGCTCCCTTTTCATCATACTCCGTCGGCTCAATAAAGAAATAACTTTCCATATCCAATAACGTCTTCATCCTCGGTTTTAATAACGCAATTACCTTTTTAATATATTCATCATTTCCCATTAATAATTTATTGCTTGGCTCAAAATTCTTTATTCTTTCAAGTAATTCATCATCACTTAACCTATTAATATGCTCCCCGTTCATCCATTCCAGTTTCTGGTAATCAAAGATTGAACCCGTTACACCCAGTTTATCAAGAGAAAACTCCGATATAAGTTCTTCCATACTCAAAACTTCCCTATCCCCTCCCGGCGACCAACCGAGCAAAGCAAGGAAATTAACAAGCGTTTCAGGTAAAATCCCTTTGTCTCTGTATTCCAGCACAGAAACTGCTCCATGCCGTTTTGACAGTTTTGAACGGTCTGCCCCAAGAATCATTGGTACATGAATAAACACCGGCGGTTTCCACCCAAATGCTTTATATATTATGATTTGTTTGAACGTATTTGAAATATGGTCTTCTCCTCTTAAAATATGTGTAATTCCCATTTCGTGGTCATCCACTACACAGGCAAAATTATAAGAAGGCGTTCCGTCCGATTTCATTAGAATAAAATCTTCTATGTCGTGTAAGTCTTTTGTAAGTTCCCCGTGCAGTTTATCCATAAAACTTACTTTTCCGTCTGATTCAGTAAAAAACCTTACAGCCGAAGGTCTCATTATCCATTTTTGTCTTTCGTCCGCAGGTAAACTAAGACAGGGACGGTTACATTTCCACGATTTTTTCTCTGCAAGAGCATTCTGTTTACGTGGTTTTAAGTCTTCCTCGGTACAGTAACAGAAATCGCAGAGTTTGGTCTTTATCAATTCTTCTGCATTCTTTTTGTAATTTTCCAGTCTGTCACACTGCAATATGGGACCTTCATCCCAGTTCAAACCCATCCACTTCAAACTGTCTATTATGGATTGAGTCATTTCCTGTGAAGAACGTTTAATGTCGGTATCTTCAATTCTAAGGACAAACTTTCCTTTCTGATTTCTTGCAAGCAACCAGTTAAAGATTGCAGTTCTTGCCGTTCCTACGTGTAAGTATCCTGTCGGTGACGGCGCTATTCTAACTTTTATCATTTTTTTCCCCCAATACCAACTCAATTAGTTAAGTAAGTTGAGTGGTTAAGTAAGTTAAGTGGTTTCCAGAATCTTTTTTCCCTTACTAACTCACAAAATACTTCCCTTTCTCATAAAGAGGTTTTTCTTTTTCCCCTGTCGTTATCAACCGTACTGCATCCATATATTTTTCTCTTGTTTTTTTCACTATTTCATCCGGCAACTCAGGTACCGGCGGCTGTTTATTCCATTTTATGCTTAAAAGATAATCCCTTACAAACTGTTTATCAAAACTCTTTTGCGATTCTCCCTCAACGTAATCCGAAACCGACCAGAACCTTGATGAATCCGGCGTGAAAACTTCGTCTATTAATATTATCTGGTTATTCAACATCCCAAATTCAAACTTCGTATCTGCTATTATTATTCCTTTTTTTCGTGCATATTCAGCCGCAAACGTATATAAAGCTATACTTTTTCTCCTTAACGAATCTGCAACTTCATCTCCCACAAGTTTTCTGCATTGTTCGAAATTTATCGGCATATCATGCCCCTCGGTTGCCTTTGTTGTAGGTGTAAATATTGCTGCCAGCAGTTTTGACGACTCTACCAGCCCTTTTGGTAACTGGATTCCACATACCGTTCCGCTTTTTTGGTATTCCTCCCACCCACTCCCTGCAAGCCATCCTCTTACGACACATTCTACGGGAATAACCGAAGTCTTTTTAACAAGCATTGACCGCCCTTCTAAAATGGACTTATATTCTCTTAAATTAGATGGGAATTCATCCACATCCGTTGCGATTAAATGGTTTGGGATAATATCTTTGGTCAGTTCGAACCAGAACTTGGATAGCTGCGTAAGGACTTTACCTTTATCGGGAATTCCGGTGGGGAGTATAAAATCAAAAGCAGAAATCCTGTCCGTAGCCACGATAAGCAACTCTGAGCCCAAATCATATATGTCTCTAACTTTTCCGCGAGAAATCAAAGGAATGCCTTTTAGATTAGTTTCTAATACCATTATTCCTCCTATATTCTTTCTGATACTTGTATAATACCCAATATCTATTTGATATACCTTAAATGTTGAATATTAAATCTGCAACTAAAAAATAAAAAACTATGAATTAATTTATGAGTTTTTTCCGGAGTGGTCTTATCTGCCTACAACAAACAACGTCAAATAATAGTAAACAAGAGGGGCTACAAACAAAACCGAATCAAACCTATCAAGAAATCCACCATGTCCGGGAATGGTTGAGGATGCATCTTTTATCCTGACATCTCTCTTTAATAAAGATTCTACCAAATCTCCCATTGGAGACAAAAAGGCGCTCCCCCCACCAAGTATTAAACAATCCAGAACATTTAACCACGGCGCAAGAAATGCTCTTACTAAAAACATACTGATTATTCCCATAAGCCCACCGGATATACAACCTTCCCACGATTTCCCCGGCGACACACGCTTTAAAATCTTATGTTTGCCAAATTTATTCCCTACGAAATACGCAGTGATATCATTTGACCATGCAAGCACAAACGGTATAAGCGTATATACTGCGCCCAAACTGTAAGCGTCTGCGAATATGCTACCCCTTGGATTAAACATATAAAATTTAAGATTATGTATATTATGGAACGCTTCGTGATGATATAATAATACCGGAATCTGTCTTAATAATATTAAATGACTAAAAAGCCATCCTACATACAAAACTCCAAACATTGTCCCCGAAATATGGTATATTGCTCTGTCCATATTTCTTCTGTATAATTCGGAAATGGATACAAACATTAAAAGTGCAGTAAGAGTCAAAAGAGTATAAAGATGCGATGCATAAAAAGATGCCCAACCAAGAGTTAAAGCTGCAAGTACACCTATAAAAATAAAAGGTTTAAGCCCGCGTTTCTCCAATATCTTATAAAATTCATAAGCTCCTAAAGCAATGCCTAATTCAATAAACAACAAATAATATATACCGCCTGTGTAGGCAACGAATATAAGGACAGGAATAAATAAAACCGAGGTTATTACCCTATAAAAAAGTTCACTTTTCACTTGCCTTGATTTTAGTTACAAAACTCATTTTTTTCTGTCTTATCTCTTTTAATCCGCACTCCAAATTCCAAAATTTTCTATCTTCTGCCAAATCTCCGATTCCTTTGCTGATACCATTTTAGAGCCTCGATAAGAGCGGGAGTTTTGAAATCAGGCCATAAAATAGGCGTAGTATATATCTCAGTATAAGCAAGCTGGTAAAGGAAAAAATTAGAAACCCGTTGTTCGCCGGATGTCCTTATTAAAAGGTCGGGATCCGGTAATTTGGGTGCGTAAAGATAATTACGAAAACTATTTTCAGTTATACGCTTTGTAGGTCCCGTAATCTTATGAATGGCATCTATTATCTCTGCTCGCCCGCTATATGATAATGCAAGCGTTAGTTGCAAGCCGGTATTATGACTTGTGGATGTTAGCGCTTTATCCATTCTTTGTTTTATAGAAGGCGGAAATTTACTCAATCTACCAATGAATTGAACCGCTACGTTATTTCTATTTAGTTCGGGGAGTTCTTTTTCTAAATGTTTCTCGAGAAGAGTTAATATCGCTTTTATTTCTGCAGGAGGTCTCTGCCAGTTTTCTTCGGAAAATGTATAAAGTGTAAGAAATTTTATTCCTAAAGACCCACAAGATTCGACCATTTCCCTGACAGAAGCAATGCCTTGTGTATGCCCGTCAACTATAGGCTTTTTTCGCTGTGTTGCCCATCTTCCATTGCCATCCATAATAACTGCAACGTGAATAGGAAGATTATTCTTTATTAAACCATGCTCTTCTATGTTTATATTTTTCATAGTTCTATCCTTTTTTCTCCTGCACCTTTCTTTATCCTTCCATTATCTCTTTTTCTTTTTTGGAAAGTAACTCATCTATAATTTTTATCTGTTCTTCCATAATACGCTGGATTTCTTTCTCTCCCCTATGACCATCATCTTCGGGAAGGTCTTTAATGGCTTTTATTTTTATAACCTCATCTCTTCTTATGTTTCTTAAAGCAACTCTTGAATCTTCTGCGAATTTTTTAACAAGTTTTATCAAACCTTGCTTTCTTTCTTCCGTTAATGAAGGAATAGGAAGTTTTACCGCTGCGCCATCGTTGGAAGGCGTTAATCCTATACCGGATTTTAGTATTGATTTCTCAATTTCAGAAATAAGATTGCGGTCCCATGGTTTTATTACTATTAGTTTTGGGTCAGGACAAGCTATTGAAGCTACTTGTTTTATAGGTAAAGATGTCCCGTAAGAATCAACTTTCAACCCTTCTACTAAAGCAGTAGAAGCACGCCCTGTTCTCGTAGTCCCAAGTTGGTGTTTAAAAAGCTCTATACTGTGAGCCATTTTCTCCTTCATATTTTTATATATTTCATCCAAAGGTCCCATTTTCCCCCCCTAAGTTTCTTGAGTTTTCTTTTTAGAATCTATTTTATCAATTCCACCCATATATGGTCTGAGAACTTCCGGAATTACTATTCCTCCGTCCGCAGTCTGGTACTGCTCGATTAAAGTAATAAATAATCTCGGCGTTGCTACACCGGACCCATTTAATATATGAACGGCCTTCATCTCACCTTTATCCCTGAACCTTATTTTTGCGCGCCTTGCCTGGAACCCTTCACAATTACTGCACGAAGAAACTTCAAGCCATTCCTTGCTCGCAGGTGCCCATAGCTCTATGTCATAAGTCTTTGCAGAAGCAAAACTCATATCGTTTACGGGTAATAGAATTACCCTGTATGTTAGCCCTAATAACTTTAATACTTCTTCTGCTTCTTCAAGTAATATTTCCAACTCCTGGTAAGAAGAATCAGGATGGACAAATTTTATAAGTTCAACTTTATTAAACTGGTGTAATCGTCTTAATCCTTTTGTCATTTTTCCGTAAGAACCTGCTTCTCTTCTGAAACACGCAGTATACCCAACGTATTTAATTGGAAAATCTTTTGCATCCAATACCTCTTCCTGGAATAAATTTATTACCGGCACTTCAGCTGTCGGATTAAGGAATAAATTATCTTTTCCTATAAAATACATATCTTCTTCAAGTTTTGGTAACTGTCCCGTATGGAACATCGATTTCGGGTTAACCAAATAAGACGGTAAAATTTCGGTATACCCCTGTTTAATATGCAAATCTAACATAAAATTAATAAGCGCCCGTTCAAATCTTGCTCCAAATCCCTTGTAACACGGGAAATTGGAACCCACTACTTTAGTACTGCGTCTAAAATCAACCATATCCAATGATTCACATAACTCATCGGAAGTCTTCGGGGCAAATTCTTCAAATGCAAGAGGAGTCCCGTGTTCTTTTATTGTTGTTACGGTTTTAAGAGGAACCGATGCATCCGGAATATTTGGCATCCAGCTTATTAACGTATAGAGTTCGGTTTCTATTTCTGTAATTTCTACTGTCAATTGGGATTCGGATTCGGATAACTGACGGGATTGTTTTATCAAGTCCTCTGCTTTGTCACCTTGCCCGGACTTTTTAAGCTCTGCTACTTTGAGGGAAATTTGTTTTTGTTCAGCCCTGATAGCATCTCTTCTTTTTACGAGGTCCCGTCTCTTTAAATCAAGAAGCGTAAACTTATCAACATCAACGGATTCGCCCTTGAGTTCTGCCGACCTTTTTATAAGCTCAAAATTATTCCTTATAAACTCAAAATCAAACATAGTGTCTATGTTATATACTCAATCGCTTATTGTCAAGCTTAAAAAATGTTCCCATAAATGATATCAAACCACTTTCAGAATAATCAAAATATTTCCCTTTTTCATTCTTTCTGCCCTTCTCTTTTTTATCTGCGTTTAGTTAGACTTTGTGATATGGGAGAATTATTCCAGTTTATCCGGCTCAGCTGGACTGTTTTTATATTCTCTGTGTTCTCTCGGAGTATTATCAGAGTGTCCCTTTGGTTATATTCTCTACTCTCTGCGAACTTTGCGCCTTTTTGTTTTGTGCTAATCTCTTGCTATTACTTCTTATCGTAAATCGAAGGAAAATAAGACGAGGGCGCCAAACCTTTCTGAGTCTCTTCATCTAATTGTCCGTAATAAATATCCATTAAGCTTTTTGGTTTATATTCTCCCAGTATTACGCTTATTAATCTTTCTGTCCGCTCCAAATTTGCTTCAGGTCTATTTAAAATATTAAAGTTTTGGGGTGCAATTATCATAGCAACAATAGACAGGTATTCTCTTTCGGTTAACTGATTTATTGGTTTATTATAATAAATATTTGCTGCTTTATCAAAACCAATAACCAGCTTGTTATTTACATTCCCAAGATAAACATTATTAATAAATAACCGGAGCTGATCGTTTTTTGAAACCAAAGAATTTAATGCAAATACTGCTATTAAAGTCTGTTTGAGTTTGGCGAAACCGGGTTTGAAATGACTAAAATAGTATATTTTTACAAGTCCCTGGGTAATCGTTGTTATTCCTGCCCCGGGAGTTTTCAAATCCATACCGTTATGTTTGTAAAAATTAGGGTCTTCAATTGTTAATAAAGCATCTATCTGCCATTGATTTAAGTCGCTTAGTTTTAAAGTCATATTATCCGCGTTCAATGCTTTTTTTATTATCTTAGGTGTATCTATTCGAGCTTTTATTACTACGATTGTACAATAACTCAAAATTACTGCAACAAACAATATAATTACTCTAAAAGTAATTTTTAAAAATCTTTTCATTTTTACTCCTCTGTCTTCCAACTTACCAACTATCTTGCATACGGTTTGTCATTCCCGTGGAAACGGGAATCCATTTTATTTATGTATTGTTTTTTCTGTCATTCTGAGCGAAGCGAAGAATCTCGTTTTTACTTTTATCTTTCTTTTACCATGTAAATTATCTTTTTTTGTATAATCCTGTCTTTCTTATTTTATCTTTGTCTTTATTTCGTGGTAACAAGCTCTTTGATGATAGTCATTAGATATCCTAGGGGCAAGTTTGTAGGTGTTTTAATTTTTGATATGTATTATCTCTAATCTGTAAGCTATTTTTGATATTTGCATTTTGATATTTAATTTTTCTACCGTATTCCCTTTACCCTATCCCCTACTTTCACATTATGTCTTCTAAACCACCCTTGGTTTACTTCTATGGCATATTTAACGGGTATTATGGATATATGAAAACTTACAGTATCAAGCGGCGCCATATCTTCAATTTGGACTATCTTTTTGCTTTCTGTAACAAAGGCAATGGATAATGGAATATACGTATTTTTCATCCAGAAAGAGTGATAATCGGGTTCCTTAAAAACAAAAAGCATTCCCTTATTTTCCGGCATTTTTTTGCGATACATAAGTCCACGTGCCATTGTAGAAGGTGTGTTTACTATTTCTACCTGTAAGTCGGCATTTCCCATCTTTATTTTATGGAATTGAGTATTTTTGAAACCAAATCCCCAGAAAAGTCCGGCAACTACTATAACCAAACCCGCCATTTTTAATTTTTTAGAATCCATACTCATATTTTGATGGTATATTAATTTACTATAATGTCAATAAATTATCCCTATTCTTCTTTTCCTTTCTCTTCTCTGAGTTCTCCTTTTTTCTCTGTGCTCTCTATAGTTTTTGTTTTATTTGTTTTCTGTTATTTTCAACTTTTTTACTGCTTTTATATCCTGTTAATCCTGTCTGATTTCTTTTCTCTGTTTGCAGTTTCTCTATAATTTTCTTTTCTCTGTGTACTCTGTGGTTAGACTTTTCTGTTCTCTGCGGTGAAGAATTCTTCTCTGTTTTTCTGTTACAATTAGTTACAATCTGTCTCTACTTGTTACCATTTGTTACTATCTGTCCTAATACATATCAAACCTAACCAATCTTCCATCCAGCGGACCATTCATCAGCGGTTTCTTCCATCGAGGCTTTAATCCGATTTTTGAAATCAACTCCCTGTCTCCAAAATAAATATAAGCTTCCGCCCCTTTACACTTCTGCTTTAAGAAATCTCCCAAGTCTTTATATAATTCCGCAACTTCATCCTTTTCGCCCGTGCGAATTCCATAAGGTGGATTACATACTATGATAAAATTTTCCAGGCTTTTAATATTCTTAAAACTCAGTATACTAAGTTTTATTTTATCGCTATATGGCAAATTACGAATATTGTTTCTTGTGTATTTTATTGCCTGCCCGGAAATATCACATCCCGAAATCATCCCGTCCGGAAGTTCACGGGAGTTCGACTTAGCTTCGTTTTTTACCTCTTCCCATATATCTTTATCAAAATCCGGCAATAATTCAAACCCAAATCGTTTTCTGAACATTCCCGCAGGAACCTTGCAGTAATTTATCAATGCTTCGCTAATCAGTGTTCCCGAACCGCACATTATGTCATAAAGAGGTTTTGACCCGTCCCATTCGGTAAACTTAATAATTGCCGCCGCCAACGTTTCCTGCATAGGGGCTTCGACTGCTTCTTTACGATATCCCCTGCGATGTAACGACCCTCCTGATGTATCAAAGTTTATTGTCGCCCTGTTGTTTTCAATATGCAGGTTTAACCAGACATCAGGTTTTTCAGTATCAATATTAGGTCTCTTATTAAACTTCTCCCTGAAATAATCTGCAATGGCGTCTTTCAAACAAAGTGCCGCATAATGAGAATGTCCAATCTTACTATTGGATACGTTGGCAAATATTGCAAAAGTATTATCTACGTTCAAAAACTCACTCCATTCTATTGTCTTTGCTTTTCTATATAGATATGGGGTATTGTGGCATAGAAATGATGTCAACGGAGCTAAAACTCTTGTAACAAGCTGGGACATATAATTTATTTTATACAAAGTGGCTTTATCCGCTCCGAAATAAATTCCCCTGTAAGCAGGTACAATGTCTTTTGCGCCAAAATCTGACAGCTCTTTGATAGCAAGTTCCTCTATTCCTGTGGAGACTTGAGCAAAAAATCTATTTGTTGTCTGGTATTCAAGCATAATTTTGTTGGGAAAAACTAATCCGGGAGTTCTCTCGAGATAACTCCATTCAAGCTGGCAAGTAGTTTATCGAGGTCAATTTTGTACTTCTTTGCAATTTCTTCAATCGTTCCCCATAAAGGTTCACCGTCTACCATACAGGGGATTTTGTACTCTATAAATACGTCTACGGTATCAACGGAAATGTCCAGCACTTCCTCAATACTCATATCTTTGGTTATTTCATCCATAAAATTTAATTTTAAGTTAACCAAATAATTTAACTCGTCAATCTTTTTTCGTAAGAGATAAATAATTTTTAGTTGAAATAGTTTTACAACAAAATTTTTTATTGACATTTTATAAATAAAGTTAAAGTGTAAAAGTTAAATGCATAAATTATTTGTTATATTATTTCTTATACTTGGGCTTACCCGACTGGAAGCAGAAAAACCAACAGGAATTTTCGGCAATGATTGGGTTTTCAGAAAAGATATCCCGGTACTCTCAAGCGTAAAAAACACAAAACTCTCTGCATATATTTACCAGAAAAATACAAAACTTCGGCTTGTATTTTATACTCCGGAGAAAACAAAAAAAGTAAATACCGTTCTAATGTTTGACCCGAAATACTTCTTTGTCAAAGGGACTCCTGTTTTAGTAGATACTCTCACAAAAGAACAAAGCAATATAGATTATACTTTTAAAGATGACAGGTTAAGATTTAAAGTAGATGTAACGAACAAACCTAAATACATAGAGATGGATGTAATCTCACGCAAATTAGGAAACCAGGGGGCATTAACAACGGAAGATAAACTTAAACAAGCGCGGACAATTAGGAGAATTTCGCCCCAAACGAACAGCTGGTCTCCGTTAGCTAAAAATCAAATAATCGCCCAAACCACATTAAGGCCAATAATATGTTACGGCGGGTACGACATAAACAGTGAAAAAATAGCAATCATCTGGGGAAATGATAAAAAACTTACCGGTAGATTTGAAATAATAAACGCTCTTAATAATAGGCAATTTCCTGCAACACAACCTGTCGTATATACCGGAAAATTGAAAGAAACAGGTTTTCATATCTGGGGCGGCAATAACTATATTGCCGATTTCTCGGATTTCAAAAAAGAAGGATTATATCTCGTAAGAGTAATGATAAATGAGACGGATGAAGTTACGGATTCTTACGTTTTCCCGATTAAAAAAGGCTTATATATTGACCTGTCACAGAAGGCGGCTAAGTGGTTTTATTACCAGAGGTGCGGGACAGAAGTTCCCGGTTTCCACGAACTCTGCCATACAAAAGATGCCGTAATTAAGACAAACGGCGATACCGTTGACATTACCGGTGGTTGGCATGATGCCGGGGATTACGGAAAATGGATATACTCGGGAGCAAGCGGAGTATTGGCTCTCACAACTTTACAGGATGCATTTGGAAAAGATATTAAAAACGAGCAAACAGAAGCCTCAACTTCTCCAATCTCCGGGCTAACGGAAGAAGCTTTATGGGAAGCCGAATATTTTTGTAAGGCATACTGGGACAGTGCTTTTCACGAAGGGTTCACACCCGATTTCGACGATGTGTGTACCTGGCTTGGAGCGCCCGAAACGGAATCACCACGAATCATTCACGAAACGGATATGTTACAAAATATATATGGTATATACAAAAGCCCTGGGATAAGTTTGGTAGGCGCCTCAATGGCAAGAACAGCAAGACAGATATTATCCTATAATAAAGAACTCCCTGAAAGATACAAAAGAACTGCAGAAAAATGTGTATATATTGCAAAAGAGTTATATGAAATTGACAGTCATCGAGATATCAAAGCAAATCCAAATTCATATCTCGGAATTCAGACAGGATTACTTATGACTGCGCTTGAGTTATATGAAATTACCGGAGATAAAAAGTACCAAGAAGGCGCGGAAGCAAACGCTAAAAACATATTAAAACTACAGGACAAAGATGGGATATTTTATTCCGATGAAGCAAGGACTTCCGGGAAAAATGAAATGTGCTCTTTTTACTTAGTTGCGTTGTACGAGTTTTTTAGACGGAACCCGGAAAACAATTTGAATCCTCAAATAAAAACTGCCTTTAAGTTATGGGCAGATTATAATATGCAGTTTGTAAATGTATCTAACTTTGGATTAATCGGAAATAAAGAAAAAGATGGAACCGTAAGAAACATACGGTATCGTGCAAATTCCCAAATTGGGGCATTTGTCTGGGGAATGTCGACTGCCGCGCTTTTACTGAAAGAGCATAAATACTTGACAACAGCAGAAAATAATTTACGGTGGATAATAGGTTTTAATTCGGCGGACATATCAATGATGGCTGGAATCGGGAAGAATCCCGGGTGTTATCACCACCGGTATTGTTTTATGAAAGGGTGCGAGGATGGTATTGTACCGGGTGGCATATTAAATGGTATAGTTCCGGGGAACGGTAAGTTACTAGACCTCGGGGATACCGATACAAGAAACTTCGTAGCAGGAGAATTTCCCGTTGATTATCCTATAATGGATACCGGCGTATGGGGTTGGACTTATTCCTGGATGACAAGTGAATACTGGATACCAAATAATTCATGGTTTATATTAGGCGCAATACAGTTACAAAAAGCATTGGCTTCAATGCAAACCAAATAATATAGGGGAGACAAAATGATAAACGGTGTAGATGTTTTTGTCATAATATTCTTTATGTTATCCCAGTTGCTTGTCGGGATATATTTCAAAAAATATATCTCCACGACTGAGGATTATTTCCTTGCAGGACGAAACCTTACATGGTGGGTAATCGGAATGTCCATAATCGGGACGAACATTGGCGCATATGACTATATCGGAGGTGCCGGCGCAACTTTTCGTGTCGGGCTTGCGCAGGCGAATTACGAATGGATTGGCGCTATCCCGGCTATGGTAATATCTGCTTTGCTCTTTGTACCTTATTACTGGAGAGCAGGAGTTTATACTATCCCGGAATACCTTGGCGAAAGATATAATCAAGCGGTTAGGTTAATAGAAGCTTTGCTCTGGGGTTTTTTCCTTGTTGCCTGTCTTGCTATTTTCTTCTGGGCAAGCGGTATAATGATTCATACGTATTTAGGCTGGAATATGTGGCTTGGTATTATACTTACGGGATTGATGGTAGGAATATATACAATAACCGGCGGTCTTACTGCAGTGGTTATGACAGACGTAATTCAGGTCGTAATTATGGTAGTCGGTGGAATAGCGGTTGCAATAATTGGATTTAGCACCGTGGGAGGATGGAGCGGACTTGTAGCCAAAATAACACCCCAACATCCTGACCACTTTAAGCTGTTCCTTCCGTTGAGTAACCCTGATTATCCGTGGTTGGGAATGATTTTTGGATTGGGTATAGTTTTGTCTCCTGCATGGTGGTGTTGTCACCAGGCTATTTTACAAAGAGCATTAGGAGCGCGTTCGGAATGGGATGCAAAAGCCGGTATGTTAAGCGCAGCACTCTTGAAAACTTTAGTACCTTTCCTTTACGTGCTCCCGGGATTTTTTGCGCTTGCCTGCTGCACGACTCCGTTGACTAATCCGGATGAAGCATTGCCGTGGGTTGTTAAAAATCTCCTACCTGCAGGACTTACGGGACTTGTGTTCTCGGCTTTTTTAGCCGCGCTGTATTCATCGGTAAACTCTACACTTAATTCTTCCGTAACGTTGTGGACAAGAGATATATATCAGAAGTTTATTAAGAAAAACGCAACGGATAAACATTATCTTGATTTCGGGAGATGGTTAACTTTTGCTTTCGTTATTCTTGGAATTATACTTGCTCCGATTACGGAAAAATTCGGTATATACTTAGCTATGCAATACATACTTTCCCTGTTCCAGGGACCGACTTTTGCAACAATGCTTCTCGGAATAGTATGGGCAAGAGCGACTCAGTGGGGAGGGCTATTTGGATTGCTTGGAGGAGTTGCGGTAGCTTTGGTACTGACAATTTCCAAGATGAATTTCCTATACGTAGCTTGGTGGTCATTTGTAGCGTCTTTAATTCTTAATTTTATTATAAGTTTGTTGACTAAACCGGAACCAATGGAGAAAATCAGAGGTTTGGTATATGGATTGGTACTAAAAGATAAACAGGTGCAGGATAATTTATCCAAAAGGGTAAAAGGAGAATAATAAAAATGATGCAATGGTTAAGCGGTCTTTCGTCAATCTGGGTAAAAGGTATCGCAACTGCTTTTTTTCTATTAATGATAATCTGGGCAATATTACTGCCGAAAGAATACATATTCAAAGGCGCTCCCGATAAAAAACTGTGGAGAGATTTACGGCTGTGGGCAGTTATTGTTTTAGTTGTCCAGATAATTATATACATAAAATTTTAATCCGCCTCAGGCGGAATGGTGGGTTGACAATGACAGAAAAAAAGAAACAACAGTTTACTCCATTGCAGATAATGGGAGTATTCTGGACGACGTTCGGGATAGTAGTAATGATTACTGCTTATGCCCCTGCTACAAGGGTTGGAAAAATTACAGACCTGTTATCCGGGGGAATACTTCTCATAATAGGTATAATAGCTCTCCTTAAAGGGAAAGTAAAAACCTGCGAGAAATAACAGTGTTCGTAAAACCACTGATTCTTAAAGAAGAAGCCTTACTGCTTTTTGATAAAGGTAGTAAATGGCGCCGCAAACAAAAACCCGAAAAAATAGAATTAATTTATCTCCCTTATTACTCGTTTGAAATCCTTGTTCTAATCAATAATAAAGAAAAAGAAGTGTTTTTATCCGTTGATGGAATACAGGGAGAATTTCGGTTTCTTGAAACCAAACATCTTGAGTTTACTGAAAAAACAAAGAACCTATGTTTTAAGTTTACGATTGGCAGGGAAGAAGCTACAAAAAGAATGCGGGACGAATATCAATGGATATTAGTAAAAGGCAATAACGACAGAAAGATTCGTGTTAAGGTTAACAGGATAAAAGATACAAAAGAATTCTTTTATCCTTACTGGATAGCTTATTATAAAAGAATAAACGGGTATGAGTTCAAGACTATTGATGCAATATCGGGAAAGTTTACGGGAGTAAAGATGCAAAGAACTTTCTTAAAAGCATTCTCTCAACAAACATAGGTATATTTTTTTTAACTCTAATCTTTATTTTTTCTCTGTGCTCTCTATTTTCTCTGTGTTCTCTATGTCTTTCTGTTATCTTTTAACTATGAAATTCTCTTTTCTCTGTGTCCGGAGTTTACCCCGCTGTGTCGAAGATCTCGCCTTAGGCGGAGCGGGGTGGTTAGATTTGATTATGTTGCCTCTGCCCCATTCAATAAATTAATTCTCTTCTCTGCACTCTCCGTTCCCTCTGTGTGCTCTATATATTTTTCTCTTATCTTCTAACTATGAAAATTTTTTCTCTGCGCCCTCTGCGTCTTTTTGTTCTGTGTTAATCTCTTTCAATCCCTGTTAATATTCTGTTTTTCGTGTTTTCTTTGTTTTTTTGTGCTTTCGTGGTAGTCTTTCTTCTCTGTTCTTCTCCTCTCTGTCCGGAGTTTACCCCGCTGTGTCGAAGATCCGCCTGAGGAGGAGCGGGGTGGTTAGATTTGTCTGTTAACAAAATAATCCTTGACATTTCAGCCTGAAATAATTAAAACTTGAAAGAATTAACGGCAATAAGAATGAACGAAAACAGAGAAATTACGGGCGTAGTTTTGGCAGCAGGACAAAGCACAAGAATGTCCGCCGCAGGTATAAAACAGAGCAAACTTGCTCTTGAACTTGCAGGAAAACCTGTAATAAAATACGTAACCGATACGCTAATTAAAAGCGGTATAAAAAGAAATATCATAATTGTCGGATATCAGGCGGATGAAATAAAACAGGTATTGGGAAATGGATTTGAGTTTGTTCTTCAAAAAGAAAGATTAGGAACCGGTCACGCCTTAATGCAAGTCAGGGATCACTTAAAAAATTATACCGGCGATTTATTTGTTGTAGTTGGAGATAGCCCATTTCTGACGACTGAAGTCATAAATACTCTGGTAAATAAACACCGCTTAAGCGGAGCAGCGGCTACGATACTTACTGCCTGTTATGATAAACCGCCTGATTATGGTCGTATTATTCGTGATAAAAAAGGTAAGTTGCTCAAGGTCGTTGAAGTTAAAGATGCGAACAAAGATGAATTGGCGATTAAAGAAGTGCATACATCACATTATTGTTTCCGTGCAGAAGTAGTTTTACCACTACTTTCCGAAATCAAAAACAACAATGCAAAAAAAGAATACTATCTAACTGATATAATAGAAATGCTCCTTAAACATAATAATTTAGTTGAAACAGTTCAGGCAGAAGATCCTGTTGTTGGTATGGCAATCAACACAATGGAAGATTTTGTACAAGCAGAGAAGACAATGAAAGGGGTAATTAAGAAAAATGGAAATTAAAGGAAAGTTTTTGGAGATACTTACCTGCCGATTAGGCTGGATTTTTTTATTAGCTGGAAGTGTCTGGCATCAATTGAATGCCGAATATTCCGGATGGACAGTTTATAACACAAGCAATTCAGGTTTGCCGGATAATCGTGTTTATTCAATAGCTATAGAAGACTCTATAAAATGGATTGGAACTCATGGTGGCTTAGTAAAATTTAATGGAACTAACTGGACTGTATATAATACGAGTAATTCTGGCTTGCCAGATAATTGGGTTAGTTTTATAGCAATAGAAGGAAGCACAAAATGGATTGGAACTCATGGTGGCTTAGTAAAATTTAATGGAACTAACTGGACTGTATATAATACGAGTAATTCTGGCTTGCCAGATAATTTTATTTTTTCAATAGCAGTAGAAGAGAGCACAAAATGGATTGGCACTCGTAATGGATTAGCAAGGTTTGACAGCACTAACTGGACTGTTTACAACACCTCGAATTCTGGTTTGCCGGATAATTGGGTTAGTTTTATAGCAATAGAAGGAAGCACAAAATGGATTGGTACTTGCGATAGTGGATTAGCAAGGTTTGATGGGGTAATCTGGACTGTTTATAATATGGGCAATTCTAATTTGCCAGATAATCGTGTTCGGTCAATAGCAACATTGGGCAACACAAAATGGATTGGTACTCGCGATGGCGGATTAGCAAGGTTTGATGGGGTAATCTGGACTGTTTATGATAAATCAAATTCTGGGTTGCCTTATAATTATGTCTCTGCTCTTGAGATAGAAGGAAGTAATATCTGGATCGGAACTTATAACGGTCTTGCAAAGTTTGACGGCACTAACTGGACAGTTTATGATTATAGTAATTCGGGCTTACCGAGTAATTATGTTAACTCAATAGTAATAGAAAATGGTATAATATGGATTGGAACAGATGGTGGCGGTTTGACAAGTTATAATGAAACAGGGATAGAAGAACCTTCAATTTCGGGTTTTGAACTTCGGAATGTGGAATTAAAAACACTGAAGAATCCGTTTGTTAAATCTACAATTATTAATTACTACATACCTGCTAAAAGTAATGTTTCATTAAAACTTTACGACCTTTCAGGCAGAGTAGTTAAAACACTTCTAAATGAAGAGAAAAAAGCAGGTACTTATAACGTAAAAGTAAATACAAAAGACTTGTCATCAGGGGTTTACTTTGTAAGTTTAAACACCGCAACATCCACAATAACTAAGAAAATAGTTTTGATGAGATAAGCGAATAGAACCACAAGATTTCACACGATTTACACAAGAAAAACAAATAAAACAATCTGTTTGCTTTGTGTAACATCTCTGCGGTAAAAAACTTTTTTATCCGTGTTAATCTGTGTTTATCTGCGGTTAATAATTTTAGTAAACTATTTTTAAAAAGTTTGACAAATAAGACTTATTCTCATAACTGTATTTATTATTGTTTAAAATAATCAATTTTTAATATTTAATGACTAATTTAGTCGTATCGGCGCCTGCCAGGATCTGTTTATTCGGCGAGCATCAGGATTACTTAGGACTCCCCGTTATCCCCGCAGCAATTGACCTGCGTATTACAATAAAAGGAACTCCCCGAAAAGATAAAACCTTTAACATTCAATTACCTGATATATCAAGCAAAGAAGAGTTCTCATTTGACATTGACGGGAAAATTCCTTACATATCGGAACGGGATTACCTGCGCAGCGGAGTTAACGTTGTCAGGCGGGAAGGCGCAAAACTTGACCACGGCTACGATTGCGAAATTCGCAGTAAAATTCCCATAAATGCCGGTGCTTCAAGTTCATCCGCAATGTGTGTTGCCTGGATAAAGTTTCTTTTATCTGCTTCAGAACATAAATACAAAGACGACCCGGAAAAAATCGCATATTTAGCATACCTTTCCGAAGTTGAAGAATTTGGCGAACCCGGCGGTATGATGGACCAGTGCTCATCCGCAATGGGGTCTATAATATTCGTTGATTTTAAACCCGAATTCAAAATAACAAGACTAACCGCTAAACTGGGAGCTTTCGTATTAGGAGACTCCCTTCAGGCAAAAGATACTACAAAAACTTTATCCCGAGTTAAAAAAGGTACATTAAGAGCAGTAGATACGATAAGAAAACAAAAACCGGATTTTAATCTTAAAACAATTACTCTTGGAGAAATAAAATCAATACTTACAACCCTTGATAAAGAGGAACAACTCTTAATTGAAGGTGGAATTACTACCCGTGATATTACAAGAGAAGCAAAGAGCCTCTTTTTGTCAGACAAAATGACTGATGAAAAAATGGGGGACTTATTAAACGCCCACCAGGCAGTATTAAGAGATAAAATCTTTGTTTCTAAACCCAAATTGGATAAAATGATAGACGCATCTATTAAAGCAGGCGCATTAGGTGGCAAATTGACAGGTTCCGGTGAAGGTGGTTGTATGTTTGCATACGCGCCTTCAAATCCGGAAGCCGTCGCAGAGGCAATAGAAAAAGCAGGTGGAAAATCTTATATTATAAATGTAGCTGAAGGAGTTAATAGAATTTTATAAAATCCAAATACATAATGTCAAATCAAAGTGAAAGATATTTATGTCACTCTGAACGAAGTATATAAGTGGCAAGATTTGAGTCTGTCATTCTGAATGGAGCGCAGCGAAATGAAGAATCTAAGCAGTATAACGTGGATTAAGCCGCTGGACTTTCTACTGAAAGGAACAGCGAGATTCTTCGCTACGCTCAGAATGACAATTATACGGCATATCACTTTCTGTCATTCGGACATGAAATCCTGAACAAAGTGAAACATATTTATGTCACTCTGAACGAAGTATATAAGTGGCAAGATTTGAGTCTGTCATTCTGAATGGAGCGTAGCGGAATGAAGAATCTATCTTTTAATTAATGAAATGAGATGTTATTATGTATATATAATGACTAACAGGACAAAGACTCTATATACCGGGGTAACAAATGATTTAGAACGTCGAGTCCTTGAACATAAAAATAAATTAGTTGAATGTTTTACAAAAAAATATAATATTTCTAAACTTGTATATTTTGAGGATACAGATGATGTAAGGATAGCAATTATGAGAGAAAAACAAATAAAAGGCTGGTTAAGAAAGAAAAAAATTGCTTTAATAGAGACTGTAAATCCTGAGTGGCGAGATTTAAGTGAAGAGTTTTTGGGGTCAGTAGAATATCAAAAAAAATACAACGAGATTCTTCGCTGCGCTCAGAATGACAAAAATAAAAATTATAACAAAATAATTAAGTAGAAAAGGGAGGAACAATGGTACATTTAGCGCTTATTGATTGGGTAATTATTATCGCGTATTTTGCCCTTTCTTTGTACGTAGGAGTAATTCATACTCGAATAGCAGGTAAAAGTTTAAAAGATTTTTTCATATCTTCAAACTCTCTCCCGTGGTGGGCATTAGGAATATCAATGGTCGCAACGACTTTTTCTACGGATACGCCGAATCTTGTTACGGATATCATTCGTCAGAATGGAGTTTCGGGAAACTGGGTTTGGTGGGCTTTCTTGCTGACGGGGATGTTAACCGTATTCTTTTATGCAAGATTATGGCGCCGCGCAGGCCTTTTAACCGATATGGAATTCTACGAACTCAGGTATAGCGGCAAACCGGCCTCTTTCTTAAGAGGATTCAGAGCGGTATATCTCGGACTCTTTTTTAATATTATGATTATGGCTAGCGTTACACTTGCAGCTACAAAAATCGGATTGGTACTTTTTGGATGGAGTAAAGTAACCGTTATAATAGTATGTTGTTCCGTTACTGTCCTTTATTCAATGCTTTCCGGAATGTGGGGAGTCGTCGTAACTGATGTTGTACAGTTTATTCTAGCTATGACGGGTGCAATCGCAGCAGCTTATTTTTCACTTAAACGCCCTGAAGTAGGCGGATTATCCGGAATGATATCAAAAATTGATATGAGTAAACTTTCTATGTTACCGGATTTCTCAAACTGGAGTGTTATGTTACCGATATTTATTGTTCCATTGGCAATTCAATGGTGGTCAACATGGTATCCCGGCGCAGAACCCGGCGGCGGTGGTTATATTGCTCAACGAATGCTCGCTTCCAGGGATGAAAAACAGTCATTACTCTCCGTGCTTTTGTTTAATGTTGCACACTATGCCTTGCGCTCCTGGCCTTGGATTATAGTTGCACTTTGTTCAATAATAGTTTTCCCTGACTTAAGAACAGCATTGTCTCCTGAACAGATATCGGTAATAGGCGGAGTACAAAACATAAGACAGGATTTAGGATATTCCGTGATGTTACGGTTTTTACCTGCCGGATTCCTCGGAATTATGGTAGTTTCATTGGCCGCAGCTTATATGTCAACTATCTCCACACATCTTAACTGGGGAGCATCTTACCTTGTAAATGACACATATAAAAGATTTATGAACAAAAATGCATCGGAAAAACATTACATTATGGTGTCAAGATGGATAACTTTGGGATTAATGTTTCTCGCCGGTCTTATAACACTTCTTCTGGAAAATGCGCTCCAGGCATTTCAAATATTGCTGACTATTGGCGCAGGAACGGGTCTTATTTACATACTCCGCTGGTTCTGGTGGAGAATAAACGCATGGACCGAAATCACGGCAATGTTCTCAGCTTTTATTGTTTCTATTTATATTAAGTTTATCCATACAAAAGTGCTGGGATACCCACAAATGCCTGACCATATTGCTCTTTTGGTTACAATCGTAATTACGACGATTGTCTGGTTAATCGCAACTTTTGCAGTTAAACCGTCCGATGAAGAAAAGAAAAAATTATTGTCATTCTATAGGTTTATAAAACCTGCAGGTCCAGGCTGGAAAATGATAGCAAAAGAGGCTCCTGAAGTAAAACCCGATATGAATATCGGAAGCGCATTCTTTGCATGGATACTGGGATGTGTTATGGTATATAGCGCGCTATTCGGCACAGGATATATACTCTACAGAAGACCTATCGGATTTCTTCTTTATGTCGTTACCATACTCTGTGCTCTCTTGATAGTTCGTATGCGAAGCAATTTCGGATGGTCAAAAGAAGTAAAATAAAGATTATTAAAAGTAGCATCTGGGGAAAATAATGTAGAGTCCGTCTTAGGCGGATTGAGTCTTGCGTTAATTAGGAGGTCGTAATGAAAAAAGTGATTGGGTTTTTAATACTGGCAGTTTCTTTTGGGATTGCCGGAAATATTAATGCAGAAAAAGTAAAAGCATACGAAGAAGAAATAACCTTGCCGACATATAAGGTATACCCTGAAAACCCTTATCCCTTTTTTGATATGGCTGAATATTATCGTACCCACATATATCCTTATCCTATGCAGGCAGACGTGTCAAATAAGGAAAAAATAAACCAGAAGCACAGATTTCTTACAATTGAAAACGAATATCTAAAAGTAACCGTTGCGCCGTTTTTAGGCGGTAAACTTTATGACATATACGATAAGGTTAACAAAAGAGAAGTTCTTTATACAAACCATGTAGTAAAACCTGCTCTTTATGGTATTCGTGGCGCATGGTGCTCGGGCGGAATTTCATTCAATTTTCCCTATGCCCATACGATTACTGCTTTTACTACGGTTGATAACACTTTAAAAGAAAATCCTGACGGCAGCGCTTCAATAATCATAAGCAACGTTGAAAGAAGATACAGAATGAAATGGAGCGTAACACTTACACTTTATCCCGGAAAATACTATATGGAAGAGTCCGTAAAGTTATATAACGGCAGTGATTCTCCTCACAGGTATCATTTCTGGTCAATATGCGCAGTTCACGTAAATGAAGATTGCAGGATGATATACCCGGCGCAAAGAGCAATTGACCACGAATTAACTGCAATATATTCATGGCCTATAGCAGACAGTATTGTAGAACCTTCACTTAAAGGGACAGATATAAGCTTACATAAGAATTTACCACATTCCGTTGCTTTGAGTGCATATTTCCCGACTGACAATTTCTTCGGATATTACGATTACCAAATTAATAAGGGCGTTGCCCATTGTGCCGACAGAAACGTTTTAACGGGAACAAAATTCTGGGATTTCGGGAATAACCCGTACGGACACTATTCTGCAGCCGTTAGATTAACCGATAATGACGGTCAATATAATGAAATAGACAGCAGCCCGTTTTTAACACAGGCAATTTTCCGTCTTTTACAACCACATCAGGTTGTTGCGTGGAAAGAACAATGGTTTCCCATAAACAACACAAAAGGACTGGTAACGGCAAATCCTGAAGCAGCGTTGAACATTGTAAAAAAAGATGCAACCGCAGAGATTCTTGTTAATGTTAATGAAAGTCTTAAAGATGCAATACTTGTAGTGAATACAGGGGATAAAGAAATATTGAAGAAATCCGCCTCAATGGAACCCGGGAAAGTATACTCGGAGCAAATTCCATACTCAAAACAAAGCGGAATGATTTCGGTAAAATTGACTGCTAAGGATGGAAAACAATTTATAGACTATGCCGAAAAAGCACCCGTCCCAGATGATAAACTCCCCAAACCCGGACTTATCCCTAATGAGGAAAAACCCGTTAAAGATATGACTCCGGAAGAATCATATGTAAGAGGTATGGAGCTTTTGAGATATGAAAGAAACGCTGAAGCTTTTACCTACTTTAATAGCGCTTTGGAAAAAGATTCAAGTCACTATTTAACACATAATGTACTGGGAACGGTTTATTACCAGAGAGGATTATGGGACAAAGCCGTTACCCACTTTGAAACTTCTCTTAAAAGGAACGAAGACCAGGGAGTCCCGCATTATTATTTAGGACTTATTCACAAGAGAAAACTTGAATTAGATGATGCAATTAGAGAACTTTCCATAGCGGCAAAATATTTAGAAACGGAAGCAAGCGCTCAATACTATCTTGGAGAAACGGAGTTTATGAGAAATAATATTGCAGGAGCAATATCTCATTTTAAAGAATCTCTTGCAAAAAATACAAAAGAGACAAAAGCGCAAAACTTGCTTGCAATTGCATACCGCAAAACCGGTGATAAAAAAAGTGCGCTGGAACTTAATGATAGAATTTTGACTGACGACCCAACAAATCACCTGGCACTATGGGAAAAATACAATATTACGAGAGATACTAAATATCTTACGGATTTCAGAGAACTTATACGCTCAAACGACCATAATTATATTGAACTTGCTTGCGATTATGCAAGTTGTGGCTTGTATGGAGATGCCTGTAAAGTTCTTAAAGACGTAATAGAAGTAAAGGGCAACAAACAAGTCTCTGTTACTTCCGAACATTTTGCGGATGAATCGGGAGAAAAATTTACCGATACTGAAAAGTTTGTAACCGACAATGCAGTCTTCCCAATGGTATATTATTCTCTTGGATATTTCTCAAAAATGAACGATGTGAAAGATTATGCAGGATATTACAAAAAAGTTTATGAAATTAAAAACTGGGATTATATGTTCCCCTCAAGACTTGAAGATTTCACGATACTTGAAGATGTTATAAAAGAATGTCCCGATGATTACCTTGCGTATACAGGGTTAGGCAATCTTCTGATGAACAGTTACAGGGAAGATGAAGCCATAGCCCGTTGGAAAAAGGCATCGGAAATAGTTGAAAAATTACCTGCCGGGGAAATTAGCAAACGCAGTGAGTTTATTACGGTTATATATAGGAACTTAGGGTATGCTTATAACAAAGTAAAAAACGATCCCAAAACGGCATTTTTATGGTATGAAAAAGGATTAAAATATAATCCCACCCTTGCGGATTACTACAGGGAATGTGGAGAAATTGCGGCGTCTGCCGGGGAAATAGAAAAAGGCATAAAATATTTAGAGCCGGTAATGGGTAAAATTAATAAATCATCCCTTGTTGTAAGAGGACTTATACCTTTGTATGTCCAGAAAGGTGATGATGATAAAATTATCCAATTGATAGAAACAAACGAGTTTGAAAACTGGGAAGGGGAGTATGCCGTATTGAACTGGTATAAGGATGCTCATATAAGAAAAGCAGACAAATTTATGGAGAAAAATGCGCTGGAAGATGCAGCAAAAGAAATGGAAAAATCACTTGTTCCACCAAAGAATATCGGGGATATTGGTGGACTTTCGTATGATAAATCATATCTCGGAGAATCGAAAGCTTACTGGAAGTTGGGAAACCTATATAAGAAACTGGGAAATAGTAAATTATCACAAGAAGCATTTAATAAAGGAGTCGCCTCTGTCCCGCCGGAATATTCATTGGAAGAAAGATATTATTATGCTCTTTCCCTTAAGGAAGTAGGAAGGGAAAAAGAGACTGCCAAAATATTTGATAAGATTATAGAGTATGCTAATTTAATGGCAATATCAAGACCAGGTTCGGTTTATAATAAAGATGCAACGGCAAGCTATAACTTCTATATGGGAATCGCTTATAAAGGCAAAGGCAACAAAAATAACGCAATCAAACATCTTAAAATATCCGTAAAATCTTACGAAGAAATAGGTGCAACTACGAATCCGCTTTATAAACAAGCCAAAACTATGTTAGTGGAGCTTAAAAGTAAATAAAAAGCCTATTTTGTTATTTGTGGTAGGACAGACCTGCCTACCGTCAGGCAGGCATTCTTGTCTGTCAGAAAAAATATATTTTACATACTTTGTTACTTGGTACACCCCTTTGTTTTCTACCCTACACTCTGTCATTCTGAACGAAGTGAAGAATCTACTTTTTTATGTGATTTGTTTTTTAGGAAAGTTAAAATGATAGACGGAAAATAAGCGAATATTAAAAGCTTATTAAAAATGGTAAGCGTGGAATTCTAAGATGGTTGCGGGGGTAGGATTTGAACCTACGACCTTCAGGTTATGGGCCTGACGAGCTGCCAGACTGCTCCACCCCGCGATATATTGTTTAACCTAATCTAATCTTCTGCTTTTGTCAAGATGTTAATTATAGGGAGCTCCCTCATTCTTTTATTTTTCCCCTATCTACTTTCTACTATCTACTTTATCTCCCCCATCTTTGTTATCTTGATCGGCTTATATCCGGATACCTTAACAAAATAAATCCCGGGTTTTAATGTTTTACAGACAGTATTATCTTTTGTTTCTTCTACTAATTTTCCCGTAATATCATAAATCTTTATGTTTGTTTTACTGTCCACTGAGCACTCACAACTAACCACTGTTGTTTGCACAAATGGATTTTGACTTGCCCTGAGCGTAGTCGAAGGGTTTTTGATATTTAATTTCTCTTCCACTCCTGTTCCCGTAGAATACCAGACATCACTATATGAAGCGCTATTATTGGCCCCGCCTATTACCCACATTTTATTATCAAACGATAAAGCCGTATGTGCAGCTTTTACTGCCCACCCAACCGTTCCTGTCGCTTGCGTCCAGTTCGCTCCATCAGTAGAATACCACACATCATTGAAATAATTAAGCGTATCTTCTCCTCCAAACACCCACATTTTATTATCAAAAACGGTTGCTCCAAAAAAGTCTCTTGGTGCCCACCCTGCTGCAGCGGTTGCCTGGAACCAGTTTGCGCCATCCGTAGAATACCATACATCGTTGCAATCATTTCCGTCAACGGAAGCGAATCCACCTATTACCCACATTTTATTATCGAAAACAAGTGCCGAATGAGAAAACCTCTTTGACCATCCTGCAGCTGCAGTTGCCTGTGACCAGTTTGCACCATCCGTAGAATACCACACGTCGTTACAACCTGTGGCATCAGCAGCTCCTCCAAGTATCCACATTTTATTGTCAAAAACTACGGATGCATGTGAACCCCTTGCCACCCACACCGCGGAACTTGTTGCCTGTGTCCATCCTGCCCCATCAGTAGAATACCAAACATCATTATACAAAATACTGTTATAAATTCCTCCAATTATCCACATTTTATTATCGTATACTACAGATGTATGATCCCATCTTTTTGACCATGCCGTTGAAACAGCTTCTTGTGTCCAGTTCACTCCATTAGTGGAAGACCAAACATCCTGACAAATGGTTGAACCTGAAAAATTATTTCCACCCATTACCCACATTTTACCATCAAAAACAACTGACGTATGAGCGCCTCTTCCTAACCAGCCTGCAGAACCGGTCGTCTCTACCCAAGTTATTCCCCCAAATAATAAATTACAAATTCCAAAACTACAAAACATACTCAATACTGTTTTCCTTATAAAACTAATCTTTTCCATTTTTCCTCCTTAGAAGCCCTTGGGCGAAAGCCTTTAGGGATTCTTATCCAGCATAGCTGGGCTGTTTATATCTACAAAATGTTATTCAATTTTACTTTATGGTACTATGCCAACTAAAAACTTATTTGTCAAATTAAATATAACTTAAACATAACTATCAAAGTTTACTGAGCAAATCCTTTTAGCTCCAATCTTCGAATCTCTCCTTTGCGTCTTAGCGGCGAAGTTTACCCCGAAGCAGGCGGGACGTGAGAAATTCTGTTATCTACTATCAACTATTAATCATCTTCCGTTCTCTGTGTCCTCTCTGCTTTTTATCTCTATTTTGTTATCTGTTCTCTTAACTCATTTCCTTTTCTCTGAGTTGACTGTGGTTTATTTTTCTGTATTCTGTTTTTATAGTCCCGAGTACTTTCCGAGATTAGTATGGTCATGAAAGTTACTCACATTTAACACATTGAACAGTAATTCTCTATCATTCATATTTTAAAGTTGACTTTATTAACTTTTATGGTTTTATACCATTATATGGTTTATCAATACCTTATCAAAACTATCCGCCAAAAAGGCTCAGCTTTTTTCACTCTGCTTGACCCGGGAGACAAAATTACCGGAGACTCTGTTAAATCCATATGCAAAAATGGAGCCGATGCCATACTCGTCGGCGGTAGCTTTATTGAAAATTCTGATTTCATAGAAAGAATGAAAACCATAAAATCCAATTCTACCGTTCCTGTTATTATATTTCCCGGTGGCGCTACACAGGTATCCAAATACGCTGATGCCATTCTTTTTACTTCCCTGCTTTCAGGTCGGAATCCTGAATATCTTATCAGTGAACAGGTGAAAGCAGCTCCAATCATAAAAGGGTTAAAATTGGAAGTTCTCCCGACAGGATACTTGCTTATAGAATCAGGCTCTTCGACCAGCGTTCTGTTTATGAGCAATACCTCTCCAATACCTCGTTCCAAACTGGATATCGCAAAATCGCATTCCCTTACCGCACAATATTTTGGTATGAAATTCGTCTATCTTGACGCGGGTAGCGGGGCAAAACAGTCCGTACCGGACGAAATGATAACGGCAATCAAAAATTATGTGGACATCCCCATTATAATAGGCGGAGGGATAAAAACCCCTGAAGACGCAAAAGCAAAAGCAAAAGCAGGCGCATCCTGTGTCGTAATCGGTAATGTAATACAACGAAATCCTGAATTAGCTAAAAAATTTGCCGACGCAATACATAAATAAAAGGAGAACTATGAAAGGTATTATTCTTGGCGGAGGACTCGGAACAAGACTTTACCCGATGACAAAAATTACAAATAAACATCTGCTACCTGTCTATGATATGCCTATGATATATTATCCCATATTTACTCTCGTAGAAGCCGGAATCAACGAAATTATACTCGTAACCGGTGGCAACTCGGCAGGTGAATACTTAAGATTATTGGGCGACGGCAGACAATTCGGCATTAAAACTCTCTCTTATACTTACCAGGAAAAAGAAGGCGGTATCGCTCAAGCTATGATGCTTTGCTCGGAATTTATAGGAAACGAAAAATGCGTAGTTATACTCGGCGATAATATTCTTGACGGAAGTATAAAAAATGCAGTAAAAGATTTTCAGAAAGAAAAAGGCGCAAAAATAATATTAAAAGAAGTACAAAACCCATCAGATTACGGCGTTCCCGTGATTGAAGGCAACAAAATTAAAGAAGTGATAGAAAAACCTAAAAATCCTCCAAGCAACTACGCAGTCATTGGCGTATATATGTATAATCCTGACGTCTTTAAAGTTGTCCAAACATTAAAACCATCTGCAAGAGGAGAACTTGAAATATCGGACGTAAATGACTGGTATGCAAAACAAGGACAATTAACGTATGAAATATTTAAAGGCTGGTGGGGAGATGCAGGAGTATCCGTTGATACGCTTCTTGAGGTAAATAATTATGTCGCAAAGAGAAAAAAAGAAAATCCTGATCACTGGTGCTTCAGGAATGCTGGGCAAAGCGCTGGTAAATAAGCTTACTGAGTATACCCTTATTCCAACTGACCTGCCAAATCTTGACATATCAAAACCAAACTCTACTCAATTAATCATTAATAAATCTCCTGACTATGTTCTTCATCTCGCAGCTTATACTGATGTAGATGGCTGTGAAAAGAACGCCAACCTCGCCCAAAAAACAAATGCAGAAGGCACAAAAAATGTAGCTCTTGCCTGTAAAAAACTTAACATTCCTCTTCTCTATATTTCTACTGATTACGTATTTGACGGACAGAAACAAACTCCCTACAATGAATGGGATAAAACTAACCCCATAAGTGTTTATGGGAAAACTAAGGAAGATGGAGAAAAATCGGTAAAAGCTTTATTAAAAAAATATTGGATTGTCAGAACGTCAGGCTTGTATGGCAAAGAAGGTAAAAACTTTGTTGATACTATAATAATTAAAGCAAAAGAATTAAAATTTCTTAAAGTAGTAAATGACCAGTTCGGGTCACCTACTTACGTAGAACACTTATCCACAGCAATAAAAGAACTTATAAAAACTGAAGAATACGGGATATATCACGTTACTAATTCCGATTATTGTACATGGTATGAATTTGCCAAGTCAATTATTAATATTGCAAATATTCAATGTGAAATTCAACCCATAAGTTCCGATGAACTTACCCGTCCGGCAAAACGTCCTAAAAATTGGAGACTCGCCAACTTCTTCCTGGAAAATACAATCAAAAAAACTCTTCCTGCTTGGCATTCGGCAGTAGAAGAATACATAAAATCTAACAAAAAACAAAATTGCCGTTAAAACCATTTATTTTATGAATTTGCTATCAACGTTACAGTCAAAAAATTCGTAATATCATTTGGATAGGGTTTTGCTTGACATTCTTAAATCTTACATTAAATTCATACAGATTATAAGTAAGGAGGCAAAATGTCTAATACTACAGCAGAGAAAACAAAAGATGATATCTTAAAAATTATTTATAACCTATCCCCTCAAGAAATTCAATATTTGATAAAAAATCTTTTTATTCAGAAACTTTATACTCCACCGGAACTAAAAGACATATCCGCAGAAGGACAAAAAGTTATTAAATTACGTAAGTTACCTAAAAAAACAATAAAAGAGGCAATAAAATGGGCAAGATCCCAAAAGTCGTAATAGATACCAATGTTATTCTTTCAGCTTTTGGATGGAACGGAAAACCATTAAAAATCTTAACATTACTTGAAACAAATAAAATACAAAACTTTATCAGTTCCCCTATAATAGAAGAATTAGAAAGAGTTATTGCATATAAAAAACTTAACTTCTCATATAGAATGCAAGCGGGGATAATTGAGTTTATATCATTTTATTCAAAACTTGTTGTGCCTGAAGTTACTTTTAATTTAGTAAAAATAGACCCACAAGATAATAAATTTGTTGAGTGTGCAATAAAAGGCAATGTTGACTACATTGTATCGGGAGATAAACATCTTTTAATGTTAAAAAAAATCAAAAAAATAAAAGTTTTTTCAGTAGATGATTTTTTGAAAACAATTCCGTAACTGGCAAGATAGAGGTGAAAATGGAAAAAATAAATTTAGAAGTCAAAAAAATGATAGAAGAAAGTATTTCCGTAAAAGAATCGCTAAAATCGGAAATACCTTTGATAATTAAATCCGCAAATGCCATAATCAAAAGTCTTCACAACGGAGGAAAAGTTTTGTTTTGTGGTAACGGAGGTTCAGCGGCAGATTCTCAACACATTGCTTGTGAATTTATCGTAAAATTAACTAAAAAAAGAAAAAGCCTCCCGGCAATTGCACTTACGACAAATACATCCCATTTAACGGCAATTTCTAATGATTTTTCCTTTGAGGATATTTTTTCCCGTCAGATTGAAGGACTCGGGAGAAAAGGTGACGTTTTAGTAGCAATTTCAACTTCAGGAAACTCCCCTAATATACTCAAAGCCGTAGAATCCGCTAAATCCATAGGAATGTATACAATAGGGTTTACGGGAGCAAAAGGAGATGCTTTTGCAAAAAAGGTTAACATAGGAATAAAAGTTCCGTCGTCCAGCACACAAAGGATACAAGAATCTCATATACTTATTGGACATATCATATGCGAACTTGTTGAAACAGAATTTTGTAAGATTTCTAAATAACAAAAACTTGAAACTCAAAGCTTATGCAAAAATAAATCTGGGACTTACGGTTCTGGATAAAAGACCCGACGGTTATCATAATATAGAGACTTTAATCCAGCATATTGATTTTTTTGATGAAATAACACTTAAACCTCAAAAAACCGACATTGATTTTATCTCTGACTCTCCCCCATTTGGAGAAGAAAACCTTTGTTTTAAGGCGGCTAAATTGTTTTTTACAACAACCGGCATTAAGGCAGGAGTATCAATTAAATTAAAAAAACATATATGGCAGGGAGCAGGTCTTGGCGGCGGGAGCTCAGATGCAGCAACTATACTTACGGGTATGAACAAACTATTTGATTATCCCTTAAAAAAAAATAAGTTATACGAACTTGCCTCTCAATTAGGCTCGGATGTCCCTTTTTTTCTTGAAGAATATCCGGCCATTGTTAAAGGAAGGGGCGAAATTATAAAAAGGTTGCCTTCTCTTGTTAAACCTATGTTAATCGTCCTGGTTTATCCTGACTTTCAAATATCGACAAAATGGGCATATAAAGAAATGGACAAAATAAGATGTGAAAAAAAATTGACAAACAGGAAAAACTATACTAATAAAATAAGAATAAAGTTCTTTGAAAATGATATCAAAGGTATAGCAAATAGTTTATATAATGATTTCGAGAGGGTGGTATTCAAAAAATACCCTAAATTATTAACGGTAAAAGAGAATTTACTGAAAGAAGGTGCAATAGGAGTTTCATTATCAGGATCAGGATCCTGTATGTATGGAATCCTTAAAAATAAAGGTATAGACCTGCCTACCGGCAAGGAAAGATTTATTAGGTTATTTCCGAAATATTATGTAAATATCGTAAGAACAAAAAGAAAGGAGAAAAGATGGACGTAACGGAAGCAAAAATCATTGTTAGAAATGATGGTAAGTTAAGAGCTTACGCTTCAATCACAATAGACGAGTGTTTTGTAGTAAGAGATTTGAAAGTAATAGAAGGGCCTAATGGTTTATTTGTTTCTATGCCGGCAAAGAAGTTAATTGATGGCAGTTTCAGAGATATCACATTTCCCCTTAATAATGAAACAAGGGAAAAAATAGAAAAAGCTGTCCTGGGTGAATACAATAAAACAGTGAAGATTGAAGAAAATTAGTTCATTTCGGGGGTCGTTCAACCGGCAGGACAGTGGCTTTTGGAGCCATCAATGGTGGTTCAAATCCATCCCCCCGAGGGAGAAATATGGAAAAATTAAAAATTTTCACAGGGAATTCTAATATTCCGTTAACGGAAAAAATATGCCAGTATCTTAAAACTTCTACGTCTTCCGCAACTGTGGACAGATTTTTAGATGGGGAAATTGAAGTTAAATTAGGAGAAAGTGTACGAGGAAACGATATATTTATAATACAATCTACTAACCCACCGTCAGACAATTTATTTGAATTATTACTTATGATAGACGCGGCAAGCAGAGCTTCCGCAAAAAGAATTACCGCAGTTATACCTTATTTTGGATATTCAAGACAGGATAAAAAAGATGAACCAAGAGTTCCAATATCTTCTAAATTAATTGCTAATTTATTATCTAAAGCAGGTGCTAATAGAGTTTTGACAATAGATTTGCACGCTGCACAAGTTCAGGGATTTTTTGATATTCCCGTGGATAACTTATATTCTACTCCTATTATTATTGAACATCTTAAACAATTTGACCTGAAAGAGTTTGTCATTGTTGCGCCTGATGTTGGTGGAGCAAAAAGAGCTTCAGGCATTGCAAAAAGAATGGGGAATCTGGAACTTTGTATTCTTAATAAACAACGCCCATCCCCTGACAAAGCTTACATTACAAACGTAGTAGGAAATGTAGAAGGCAAAAATGCCCTTATACTTGACGATATAATATCTACAGGGACAACAATTATAAACGGCGCAACTGCATTAAAACAAAGAGGCGCAAAAAAAGTATATTGTTTTTGTACTCATCCCGTTCTTGCCGGAGAAGCTGTTGAAAAAATAGAAAATTCTGAACTAGAAGCATTATTTGTTACGGATACAATATTAATAAAAAAACAAAAAAATCTGCCTGAGGGGAAGGCAAGTAAAATAAAAGTGTTATCAATATCCAATTTACTCGGAGAAGCAATAACAAGAATACATAGTGAAGACTCTGTTAGTTCGTTGTTTATTGATTACTAAAAAAGGAGAAACCATGGAATTAAAAATTGAATCAAGAAATCAGGTAGGTAAAACAGGGGTTAAACAGCTTCGAAAAATAAAAAAAGTTCCTGCTGTGCTCTATAGTAAAGGCAAAAGTTCAATGTACCTGCAGTTGGATGAAAAACAAACAAAAACACTTCACGAAGGAGAACATATAACTCTTGATTGTGGAGAAAAATATGATGCTTTAATTAAAGAGATACAAATAGATCCTATTGCTATGCGAACAATACATATAGATTTTCAGGAATTAAAAGCTAAAGAAAAAATCAAAGTCAAGATTCCTGTTATTATTGAAGGTGAAGAATTAGTCATAAAACATGGATGGGTAATGGAACGAGGTATGGATGAAGTAGAAATAGAATGTTTACCAAAAGACATCCCGGATTCATTCAAGATAGACGCAGGTAAATTGAAAGATGGCGAATCTCTCTATGTTAAAGACTTGAAAGGACTCGTAGGTAGATTTATAACCAAAGAAGATACTCTTCTCGTCTCTGTTAAAATACCTAAGATTATCGTAGAAGAAACACCGGCAGCTACCACTGAAGCTGGTGCAGAAGCTACAACAGAAGCAGGAACAGGTGCAGAAAAAACATCTGGAGACAAATCTGCCGAAAAAGCTACGGATAAATCCGCAGCAAAACCCGGCGATAAAACTGCTGAAAAACCTACAACCAAAAAGCCTAAAGCTTAAGTATTTTTTGAATAGCTGAACTTGCCATCAAGCAAGAAGATTTAGAGATCAATACTCTAAATCTTTATATATGGGGAAAAAGTATTTTGTTCCTTTTGGGATACCTTTTATTACAAAAGAAGAAATAGATGAAGTTGTAGATGCTTTACGTTCAGGATGGATAACCACAGGTCCCAAAACCCTTGAATTAGAAGAAAAACTAAGAGAATATATAGGCACCAAATATTCCGTAATCGTTAGTTCCTGCACAGCTGCATTACACTTGGCATTATGTGCTTATGATATAAAAGAAGGAGACGAAGTAATCACAAGTCCATATACTTTCGTAGCAACCACAGAATCTATTCTTTATACGGGAGCAAAACCGGTTTTTGTAGATATTAATAAGGACACCCTCAATATTAACCCTGCAAGAATAGAAAAAGCAATAACAAAAAGAACAAAAGCTATTATCCCGGTTCATATCGCAGGACATCCTTGCGAGATGGACGAAATAATGAGAATAGCAAAAAAACATAATTTAATAGTTATTGAAGATGCCGCTCATGCATTCGGAACATACTACAAAGATCAAAAAATAGGCACCATAGGAGATGCAACCTGTTTCAGTTTTTATGCAACAAAAAACCTGACTACTGGTGAAGGCGGAATGATAACTACCAATAATAAAAAAATAGCAGAAAAAATAAAACTTTTAAGACTTCACGGTATGAGCAAGGATGCATGGAAAAGATATAGTAAAGAAGGTTCATGGTACTATGAAATACTTACCACCGGTTATAAATATAATATTAGCGATATTCATTCTGCGTTAGGCATACAACAACTCAGAAAATTTGAGAAGATGCAAAAAATGAGAGAAAAATGTGTAAATACTTATGATAAAGCATTCTCAAAAGTAAAGGAACTGCAAATACCCGTTATAAAAGATTATTCCACTAGGCATGCATATCATCTTTATATTATAAAAATTATTCCGGAATTGTTAAAAATAGACAAAAATAAATTCATTGAACTATTGAGAACTGAAAACATCGGAGTAGGAGTTCATTTTATACCGTTACATCTTATGCCTTTCTATAAAAAACAATTTGGATTAAAAAAAGGAGATTTTCCTAATGCAGAATGGGCGTATGAACGAACAATTTCTTTACCTCTCTATCCCGGTCTTACCTCTGAAGATATTAAGTATGTTATCAAAAAGGTAAAAGATATCACCGCAAAAAATTCTAGGAGAAGTTAATAATTCAAGTTAGTTAGATATTTTCTTTATTTCACAACTGCCATTCCCTTATCAACAGCACTTATATTTATAGTTAAAAATGCCTCTTTGCCAGGAAAGACTATTGGGATAGAAAGTTTTACAGATTCAGGAGAAACTATCTTTGTTTTAGCTATATACGCGCCTACCACTACCATATTGGCAGATTTAGCAGAGCCAACACTTTCTGCAATTTCATTCGCAGGGACAGCCAAAAGTTCTATATCTGAACGCTTGGGTTTTGATGCAATAATGGATGAATTATAAATAAGCAATCCGCCCTTTTTCAAACGAGGCTCAAATTTGATGAGAGAAGGCTCATTCATTGCAATAACCGTATCAGCTTCTCCAATCACAGGAGATGAAATAAGCAAATCCGATATTATAACGGAACAATTAGCAGTTCCGCCTCTCATTTCTGCTCCGTAAGACGGGAAATGCGTGCAACGCTTATTTTCTTTCATTGCCGCATAAGCCAATAAAACACCGGCTTTTATAACTCCCTGCCCACCAAAACCAGCAAGTATTATTTCCTGTTTCATATTATTTTACCTGAGTTAAATCCTTATATACACCAAGAGGATAATAAGGAATCATTACTTTATCTACATATTCACAGGCTTTTAATGGTGAAATCCCCCAACCCGTAGGACAAGGCGCAAGAATTTCAACAAGTGAAAAACCTTTTTTTTCAACTTGAAGTTGAAAAGCTTTTTTTATTGCTTTTTTAGTTTTCAAAACATTAACTGCCTTGTTTACGGCTGTTCTTTCTATGTATACAGGTCCATCAAGAGTAGCAACCATTTCGGATACTCTTATAGGATAACCGGCTAATTTCGGATCTCTTCCATACGGATTTGTTGTTGTTTTTTGTCCCGGCATAGTTGTTGGAGCCTGCTGCCCACCTGTCATACCGTAAATAGCATTATTTATAAATATAATAGTAAAATTTTCTCCTCTTGTAGCAGAATGTATTAATTCTGCCGTCCCTATAGCGGCCAAATCACCATCTCCCTGGTAACTGAAAACAATAAGTTCGGGATTTACTCTTTTTATACCCGTAGATACTGCAGGCGCCCTACCATGAGCCACCTGAACCGAATCACAATTAAAATACTCGTAAAGAAAAACCGAACATCCCACCGGAGCTATGGCTATTGTTTTTTCCCGTATGCCAAGTTCATCTATAGTTTCACCTATAATGCGATGAACAATAGAGTGCCCGCATCCCGGGCAGTAACGCATTATTGTTTTACTTAAGCCCTCAGGTCTTTTATATTCCCTTTTCATAGTTTATTTAAAACATTGATTTTGCCGGGTTCTACATTTTTAGTTTTTAATGCTTCTTTTGCTACTCCAAGAATTTCTTCCCCGGTCGGAATATTGCCTCCCGGTCTACCGTAAAAATATACTTCTGCTTTGCCATTAACCGCCATTTGAACGTCTTCGACAAGTTGACCTGTATTCATTTCTACAGCCAATACTTTACCCACTTTTTGCGCTAATTGGCTTATGATCTTTTCGGGAAACGGCCATAACGTTATTGGTCTCAAAAGCCCTATTTTAATGCCTTGTTCCCGTCCCTTCATAATTGCCGCCATGGAAATTCTTGCTGCCGTTCCGTAAGCTACTATAATTATATCTGCATCATCAGTATATTTCTCTTCAAATAATGTAAATTCGGATTTTATTTTTTCGTATTTTCTATAAAGATCCCAATTATGTTTTTCAAGTATATCAGTAGACATATGTAAAGTATTTATAATTCGAATATCTCTTCCCTTACAATTTCCAACAACATAATCTTTAACAGGTAATTTATCTACATTCACAAAATCAAAGTTAAATTCCAGAGGTTCCATCATTTGCCCAATCAAGCCATCCGCAAGAATCATACAGGGATTACGATATTTTTCTGCAGTATCATAGGCAAGTTTAGGAAAATTTCCCATTTCATAAGCAGAATCAGGAGCAAGAACGATTATTCTGTAATCACCATGTCCCCCACCACGAGTAGCCTGAAAATAATCACTTTGACACGGAGCAATGTTTCCTAAACCGGGTCCCCCTCTCATTACATTTGCATATACGAAAGGTAACTCGGCAGAAGCTATATAAGAAATACCTTCCTGTTTTAAGCTTATCCCGGGACCGGACGAAGAAGTTAATGCTCTTGCGCCGCAAGAAGCCGCGCCGTATATCATATTTATGGCAGACACTTCGGATTCAGCCTGAATGAACGTTCCTCCGACCTCAAAAAGTCTCCAAGAGAGATATTCAGGAATTTCATTCTGTGGAGTTATTGGATAACCTGCAAAAAACCTACAACCGGCTCTAACGGTCCCTTCCGCAAAAGCTTCGTTTCCTTTTAACAGGATTTTTTCACCTGTTTTATATTTTATTATATCAGGATTCATTTTCGACAATTATTGCTATTTCAGGACATACTTGATAACACATACCACAACCCGTACATTTAGATTTATCTATAACTCGTACAGGATGATAGCCACTTTTATTAATATTTGGACTAAATTCAAGATTCTTTTTAGGACATGCTTCTATACAGTATCCACATGCCTTACATAAAGATTCGTCAATGTTTATTTCTATTTTCATATTTTTATTACCACTTTATTATCATTCCACCCCATGTAAATCCGGCACCAAAACCTGTCGTAAGAACTATATCGCCTCTTTTTATTTTATTAGCGCGAACGGCATCATCAAGAGCAAGGGGAATTGATGCTGCAGGAACATTCCCGTACTTATGTATTATAATGTGTGTTTTTGACATAGGAATTTTTACTCTTTTACAGGTAGCTTCAATTATACGCATATTGGCCTGGTGGGGAATATAAATATCAATATCATCTGCAGTCATTCCCGCTTCTTTCAGAACACGTTCTCCCGTGCTGCCCATAGTTCTAACGGCATGTTTAAAAACTTCTTTTCCTTCCATATGAACGGAGTGAAGTCTTTTATCTACCGTCTCATGAGAAGCAGGCATTCTTGTGCCCCCGGCAGGTTGAATAAGTAAATTTCCAAGTGTTCCATCTGCTCCTAAATAGGACGATATTATTCCACTTGCCCCATCCTCTGATTTTCCAATAATACAAGCGCCCGCTCCATCACCAAATAAAACACAGGTTTCACGGTCTTCCCAATTCACTACTTTTGACATTACTTCCGCACCACAAAGTAAAATATGTTTATACTTACCGGATTCTATCAAAGAAGCAGATATTGTTAATCCATAAATAAAACCCGAGCAGGCAGCAGAAATATCAAATGCAGGTATCCCGGGAATGTTAAATTTTTTCTGAACCCAGCAGGCAGTTGAAGGATAAATCGTATCCGGAGAAGCAGTAGCTACTATAATCGCATCAAGGTCAGAAGGTTTCAATCCCGCATTATCAAGAGCTATTTTTGCAGCTTCAAATGCAAGGTCAGACGTAGCCGTCTTTTCATCTACAATATGACGTTCGGAAATTCCTGTTCTCGTTCTTATCCATTCGTCTGAAGTATCAACTATTTTTTCAAGATCGAAGTTAGTTAAGACTTTCGGCGGAAGATAAGAACCCGTTGCGAGGATTTTTATCGCTTGCATTATGTGAGGAAGAATAATTAAAAAATGATTTTTGTCAAGCCTTTAATTTCTAATCTATGACTATGTTTACAGGGATAGTGTTGTAAATTAAAGCCATTCCTAAGAAAATAAATTTTTATTCCTTGAAAACATCTACACATAACGATTTTTTTGTTATAAAACTCTTTATCTTAAAACTTTTAGGCTTATCCCCTGTATCAAAAACCATTAAGTTATAGTTTTAACACTTGACAAACTCTTCACTAATATATATTAAAAGAAAACATTATGAAAAAGTTATTAATTACACTAACCTTAATCATTTTGCCCAGGATTTTATTTGCCGGACCGGATATATTCATCGGATGTTACTGTTGGCGAAATACAGGCAACCTGACTAGCTTATGGGCGAGGGAGCAATTATGGGATATTCCTTATGCCCCGGGAGGACCATACATTCATACAAGCTTCTGCGATCTGGACAACGATGGAGATTTTGACGCATACGTTACCGGAGACGTCGACACTATCATAGCTTTCGAAAACACAGGTTCAGATACTTTTCCTATCTGGCAGAGCAAATCATCATGGGGGGTCCACCCGGCAGGTATGTCACAAATATTTTGGGCTGATTTTATTGATATAGATGGGGATGGTAAAAAAGATTTAAGCATAGCAAAACACGATACTATCAAGTTCTATAAGAATACGGGAACGACATTGTTCGCATGGACAAGAGAACCTATTTGGGATCTGCCTATCCAGGGAAATCTTAACCTTGCACATACTTACACTGATCTGGATAATGATAAAGATTATGACGTTATGGTAAGAATTTGGGGAGGCACTTGCGAAATCAAGGCTTTTGAAAATACAGGAACTCCAACTAATCCATCATGGCAGGAAAAACCAACATGGGGCATTACGGGACGTCAATCACAGCCTGCACTTGGAGATTTGGATGGAGATAATGATGCCGACTTGATTTGTTCAGGCGATTATGCTGCATATGTATTTGCGTTTGAAAATACCGGAGATTCAATAAATCCGGTATGGACACAAAAATTAAGCTGGCTTACTCCCGACAGTTCTCAATTTCCGGCGAATTACCCAGAATTTGTAGATATTGACGATCACGTTGCGGGAGTGAATGAAAATCCCAAATCCATAATCAAAAATCCAAAATTAGAAACGTTTCCTAATCCCTTAACCACTCTTACTGAAATCAAATACAAATTGCTGAAATCTGCTTATGTAAAGATAGACATTTATAACTTAGCAGGAAGAAAAAGCTACACTCTTGTTGATGGATACCGGTCAGCAGGCAGACAAACCTGCCGATTATCCGGAAATAAAGTCCTCACTTCCGGTATTTATTTTATCAGTTTTTCCACAGATACACATAAAGAAAGTAAAAAAATGATTATAACGAGATAATAGTCTCCGGAATTCTAAAAACGATTTATAATGATTTATCAAATACTTTATAGGATTTTTCCCCGGGAAACCTCTTGTTGTTAACCCCTTTCATATTATTTAATAAAACACTTGACAGTTAGAATTTTTTAGATATTTTTTCAATCTATTTACATTTATAAACCAAAAATCAGGGAGGAAATATGGCTCAAATCAAACCATTCAAGGGAATACGATATAATAAAGAAAAAGTAAAACCCGCAGACGTAGTTACACAACCTTATGATAAAATAACTCCTGCAATGCAGGCAGATTACTATAATAAAAATCCTTATAATGTAGTTAAACTTATTCTAAATAAAGAAAAAGATCCTTATAATGATGCAAAAAAACATTTAACCGAATGGCTGCAAAATGACATTTTAACCCCGCAAGACAATAATCCTTGCATTTATCCTTATTTTCAGGAATATGCCACTCCAAAAGGCGGAACCAAAACAAGAAAAGGATTTATTGCGCTTCTGAAATTAGAAGACTTTTCAACTAAAATAGTCCTACCACACGAAAGAACTTTATCCGGTCCAAAAGAAGACAGATTAAAACTTCTCAGGGCAACGGAAGCAAATATGGAACAGATATTTTTACTTTATCCTGACGCTGAAAACAGCATAATGAAACTAATTGACGAAAACATTAAAAATACTACTCCTTTAATTGACGTTTGCGAATCTTATGAAAAAGACGTAGAACATAAAGTATGGAAAATAGATAACCAGGACGTGATTGCAAAAATACAAAAACTTATGGATCCGAAATCCTTGCTAATTGCAGACGGACATCATCGCTATGAAACTTCTCTTAATTATATGAAAGAAAATCCTAACGCGAAATATATAATGGCAACTTTTATCGCTATTGAAGACCCCGGCTTGTTAATACTCCCGACTCATAGAGCAATGTACGGAATAAAAGCGGAAAACTTCATAGAAAATGCAAAGGAATTCTTCACGGTCAAAGAATGCGCCAATAAAGAAAACCTGATGAGCGAACTCGATAAAGCCAAATCCCATAGTTACGGATTATATAACGGCAAATTTTATTTCCTTACGCTTAAAGATGAAAGTATCATAGATAAGTTTGTTGAAAAAGACAGAACCGACGAATACAGGAAATTAGACGTAACAGTTTTACATTCGTTAATCATAGAAAAAATGCTTGGCATTTCAAAAGAAGCTGTGGCAAGAAAAGAAAATATCGAATACTTAAGAGGCCTCGAAGATGGTATTAAAGGTATTGATAACAAAAAATACTCGTTATTCTTTATCTTGAATCCTACTAAAATGAAAGAGGTCAGCCTTATTGCAAATAAGCAGGAAACTATGCCGCAGAAATCTACGGACTTCTATCCTAAGCTCATTTCAGGGCTTGTAATCAATAAACTCTAACCGTATCAAACAAGTTTGCTGAGAATAGTAATTTCTAAGCTCTATTTAGAAATTACTTCCTTGACAAAAATTAAAAATGGTATATGTTAAAAACTCTTTGTTACATTTTATCACATTTTATCACTTTTGTTTTTAATTAATTGTGTGCCTTTAGTTAGTTTTGTTTTTGTAGGAAGGGGGATTTATGAAAAAGTTAAACATTCCGGGTCCAAAAGCTAAAGAGGTTTTGATAGACGACGAAAAATTTATTTCCCCCTACGGGCGACCTTCCTACAAAGCAGTTATTGAAAAAGGTAAAGGCGTATGGGTGTGGGATGTAGACGGTAATAAACTTCTTGATTTCTCAAGCGGTATAGCCGTTTGCTCCACAGGACACTGTCATCCCGAAGTCGTTAGAGCAATTGAAGAACAGGCTGAAACCTTACTCCATATTTCGGAAACCGATTTTTATTGCGCAATAAACGTAACTCTTGCTAAAAAACTGAGCCAGATAACTCCCGGGAAATTCGATAAAAGAATTTTCTTCTCTAATTCGGGAGCCGAAAGTATAGAAGCAGCAATGAAACTTGCAAGATGGTCAACAAAACGCCAGATGTTTCTTGCTTTTTATTCTTCTTTCCACGGCAGAACTTACGGCGCAATGTCGCTCACTTCCTCAAAGAAAACACAAAGAGAAGGATTTGGGCCTCTCGTACCGGGTGTAGTTCATGTTCATTATCCTTATTGTTATAGATGCCCGTTTAATTTGAAATATCCTGAATGTGATTTTTCTTGCATAAAATATATCGAAGATGAAGTCCTAAAAAGAGTAGCTCCTCCCCACGATGTTGCAGCTATGTTCGTTGAACCTATCCAGGGAGAAGGTGGCTATATAGTTCCACCCGATGGCTATCTCAAAAAATTAAAAGCATTGCTTGAAAAACATGGTATATTATACGTAGATGATGAAGTTCAGGCAGGTATCGGAAGAACCGGTAAAATGTTCGCAATTGAACACTGGGGTATTATACCTGACATAATTTGCAGCGCCAAAGCTCTGGCTTCCGGAATGCCAATAGGCGTAACAATTTCAAAACGTGAAATTATGGACTGGCCTAAAGGCGCGCATGCATCAACGTTCGGCGGAAACCCGGTTTCCTGCGCAGCTGCCCTCGCTACTCTGAAATTAATGGAAGATTCACTTGTTGAAAACGCAAGAGTTATGGGCGAATACTTTATGACCGAATTGAAAAAACTTGAAAAACAACACAGAATGATAGGTGATGTCCGAGGAAAAGGATTGATGCTTGCTTGCGAACTAGTAAGAGATAGAACTACAAAAGAAAAAGCCATCGAAGAAACCGATAAAGTTCTTGAAAAATGTTTTGAATACGGACTTATGGTACTCAGCTGCGGCGAAAATACAATCAGATTCATACCACCGTTAATCGTAACTAAAGAAGAAATTGATATCGCGCTGGATATATTTAGCACGGTATTAAAGGAAATAGAAAAATGAGAGCAGATACTAAATTAAAAGTACTCGGGGAATTGTCCCAGTTTGATGTCTGTGGAAGCCCACAGGCATTCGTAACTCATAAAACTTCTCCACGTTTCCCTTTCATATACCACTCAATAGGTGAAAACAACGAAGGAAATTCTACAAGACTATTTAAAATCCTCCAGACAAATGCCTGTGAACATAACTGTTCTTACTGCGCAAATAGAAAAGACAGAAACTTCGAAAGACTCTCCTTTACCCCGAAAGAACTTGCAGAAACGTTTATGTATTATTACGAAGAAAACCTCGTAGAAGGATGTTTTATATCATCTGCCATCAATAAAGGTGTAGAAGCTTCCCAACAGAGCGTCCTTGATACTATCAAACTCTTAAGAAAGAAATACAAATATGAAGGTTATATCCATACCAAAATATTGCCGGGCGTAGATGAAGAAATGATTCGTGAAGTCGCCAAGTACAGCGATAGACTTTCCATAAACCTTGAAGCCCCCGGAGATGAATGGCTCTCGAAAATGTCCAAACACAAGAAATTCTCGAATATTTTGTCTCAATTGCAGAGCATAGCAAAAATTTCCGAAGAAAAGAAACTTAAATCCGGCGTTACTACACAATTTATGGTAGGCGGGACAAACGAATCCGATAAAGAAATAATGAACCTCGTATCCAAACTTTATAAAGAATTCAAACTTAGACGCGTTTATTATAGCGGATTTATGCCAATCGAAAATACACCGCTGGAAAACTTATCTCCTTGTTTTCCTCAAAGAGAATTACGACTCTATCAGGCTGATTCTTTAATACGACAATATAATTTTACTTCCGAGGAATTGCCGTTTGACAGTAAAGGACTTCTTCCTATTAATGAAGACCCGAAATTGGCATGGGCAAAACAACATCTGGATTTGTTCCCGATTGAAATTAATAAAGCTTCTTTTGAAGAACTGTTAAGAGTGCCGGGGTTTGGTAAAATATCCGCGGATAAAATAATAGAAGCCCGCCAGATAAATAAGATAACGACTCTCGATACACTTAAACGACTTGGCGCTCCTATATCAAAAGCCCGCAACTTCATAACGCTCGAAAATCATTTCTTTCCTACAAAAAGTCCCGAACTCGAAGCAAAATATACAGACAAAGCAGGCGCAGTAGGAAAACTTCTACAAAAACAACTCTTCCTCTGGGAAGAAATGTAATTGCTATCCAAAAAATTCATTTTTGTTCTCTGCGGTCTCTTTGCAGAACTCTTTTCTATTTGTTAGTTTTTTAACTCAAAAATTTTCTTTGTTTTTCTCTCCTCTGCGTACTCTGCGACTCTGCGGTGAATATTTCTCTGCTTTTCTTCCGTTTTTTGTTTGCCACAAAAAATTCATTGACATATATGGATTTTCATTAAAAATAACACATTAATATGACCATTATCAGACCCCTAAACGGATTAATCGGAGCTGTATCCGTTTTTATTGGCGCACTCCTTACTCATACCCCCCTTAACCCCGTTCAAGTCCTGTTTGCCTGTTTAGTGTGCTTTTTTATAATAAGCGCAGGAAACGTCCTCAACGATTATGCAGATATAGAAATAGATAAAATAAATAAACCTAAAACCCTAATCGCATCCGGAAAATTAAAACCTAATCAGGCATTGGGAATAAGTATAATATTATTCATAATCGGACTTGTCCTTAGTATAGAACTATCTTCACCTATGTTTCTTGTTGCCCTTTCAACTTCTTTACTGCTTTTCCTGTACAACTTTAACTTAAAAAAAGCAGGCATCTCCGGAAATTTACTCGTAGCTTTTCTTGGCGGGTTGCCTTTCGTTTATGGAGGAGTGTTACAAAACAACTGGACGGCAACTATCCCGCCGTTTTTATTTGCTTTTTTACTGCACCTCGCAAGGGAATTATTAAAAGACATCCAGGATATTAACGGAGATAAAGTCGGAAACGCAGTCTCGTTCCCAATAAAATACGGAATAAAACCATCCATTCGTCTAACTGTCTCAATACTAATAATACTTATTTTATTTACGCCTATCCCCTTTCTCTTGAATTTATACGGGTTTGCTTACCTTATAACCGTTATATTATTTATTGATATACCGATTATATTTTTAATTTATAAAGTATTAAAAAACAATTCTTTTGTCCCAACTGCCTGTAACATCCTTAAATTCAATATGTTAATAGGATTGGTAGTTCTGGCTTTAGGATATTACAAATAAAGGATTTGACTTTTTTACATAAATATATATTATTTACTTATTGAAATCGGATATAAAGAACATATAAACAAATAAAAAAAGGGAGGCACAATGAATTACTTCGTTCATCCAACTGCAATCATAGATGAAGGTGCAGAAATTGGAGAAGGCTCAAGAATATGGCATTTTTCACACGTAATGAAAGGCGCCAAAATAGGTAAAGACTGTTTGTTAAGTCAGAACTGTTTTATCGCTCCGAATGCAATACTGGGAAACGGCGTAAAATTAGAAAACAACGTATCCGTATATGCGCTTGTTACACTTGAAGATTATGTATTTTGCGGTCCATCAATGGTGTTCACAAACGACTTAAATCCCCGTTCAAAATATCCAAAAGGCGGGAAATGGGTTCCTACACTTGTTAAATACGGTGCATCACTTGGTGCAAATTGTACTGTAGTTTGCGGGAATACGATTGGCAGATGCGCAATGGTAGGTTCAGGCGCAGTCGTAACAAAAGACATCCCCGATTACGCAATAGTCGTAGGCGCTCCTGCCCGTATAATAGGCTGGATGTGCGAATGCGGAGCCAAATTGGAATTCAAAGACGGCAAAGCTCATTGTGATAAATGTGGTCGAAACTACAAGAAAACAGATAATAAATGTGAAGAAGTAAAGTAATTCACAAGGGTGGATGGAGTGACGTTTAGTTGGAGTTTTTGACGTAAGGAAGATTATAGCGACTCTTGTCCCGATTTATAGGGACTTATAGGTCGCTATCCCGCTAGCGGGACTCCAACTTATCCAGCTCTGCTGGGCATCCCCATCTACAAACTAAAGCGGACAAAAGATGAAAAGATATTTGATTTTATTTTCTGTTTTTTCCCTTACCGCAATCTCCTCCAATTCCTTTGCTCAACATGCAGGCTGGACTAGTTATAATGCAGATGGGCAATTTATTACGGCCATTGCTGCTAAGGGGAATGATTTATGGATTGGGACCAAGGGTGGACTTGTAAAAATGAACAAAACTACCGGGGAAATGATATTTTATAATACCTCAAATTCGGGGTTGCCCTATAAGAGTGTTTCTGCTCTTGCAATAGAAGGGACGACTGGCGATCTCTGGATTGGTATTGGTAATTACCCTGATTATGGACTTGTAAGGTTTGATGGCACTACATGGACTGTGTATAATAAAACAAATTCTGGTTTGCCTCATAATGAAGTCACCGCTCTTGCAATAGAAGGGAGTAATATCTGGATTGTCACCCCTGGTGGGCTTACGAAGTTTGACGGGACGAACTGGACTACCTATAATTCCGGATTACCTTCTAACATTATCTATGATATTGCACTAGAAGGAAGTAATATCTGGGTTACTACTTATCACACTGGACTTACAAAGTTTGATGGCACCAACTGGACTACGTTTAACACCTCAAATTCAGGGTTGCCTTCTAATGACATATCTGATATTGCAACAGAAGGGAATAATATATGGATTGGCATTTATGACGATGGACTTGTGAAGTTTGACGGGACTAATTGGACTATATTCAACGACTCAAATTCCGGGTTGCCGTCTAATGGTGTTTTTACTCTTGAGACAGAAGGAAGCAATGTTTGGCTTGGTACTTATGGTGGAATTGCAAAGTTTGACGGCACCAACTGGACTGTCTATGATACCTCAAATTCCGGGTTATCTTCTAACTATGTTAGCACTCTTTTGATAGAACAAAATAACATCTGGGCTAGTATTTTAAGTATACCACCTTATTATTATGTTGATAGTCTTGTACAATTTGACGGTACCAAATGGAGTACCTTCTCTACCGCAAATTCCGGTTTACTTTCTAACGATATCTGGGCTATTGCAATAGAAGGTGGTAATAAATGGATTGCCACTACTGGTGGTCTTTCGAAGTTTGACGGCACTAACTGGACTACCTATGACACCTCAAATTCCGGATTACCTTGTAATGACATATCTGATATTGCAACAGAAGGGAATAATATATGGATTGGAACTTATTATAGTGGTCTTACGAAGTTTGACGGTGTAAACTGGACCGTCTTCAATGCCTCAAATTCCGGTTTGCCTGATAACAGCGTTTCTGCTCTTGCAATAGAAGGAAATAATATATGGATTGGTACTGGTGAGGGTCTTGCGAAGTTTGATGGCACTAACTGGACTGTCTATGATACTTCAAATTCAGGTTTGCCTTTTAACATTGTCTATGCTCTTGCAGTAGAAGGAAGTAATAAATGGATTGGTACTTATGGTGGACTTGCAAAATTTGACGGAACAAACTGGACTATTTATAACACCTCAAATTCAGGTTTACCTGGTAATGATGTCCTTGCCCTCGGGATAGAAGAGAATAATATATGGATTGGCACTGGGTATGTTGGTCTTGCGAAATTTGACGGCACTAACTGGACTGTCTATAATAAATCAAATTCCGGTTTGCCTTCTAACATTGTATATGCTCTTGCAGTAGAAGGAAGTAATAAATGGATTGGTACTTATGGTGGACTTGCAAAATTTGACGGAACTAACTGGACAGTTTATAATACTTCAAATTCAGGTTTGCCTTATAATGAAATCTGGTCTCTCGCAATAGAAGGAAATAATATCTGGGTTGGAACTTATGATGTTAATGGCTATTTTGGTGGTCTTGCAGTATATAATACCACAGGGATAGAGGAACAGTCAAATTTGGATTTTGGACTTCGGAATGCGGAATTAAAAATACTGAGGAATCCGTTTATTAAATCAACAGTAATTACTTATACTATTCCTCCTAATTCCTCTTCTCCCAATAACTATTACACTAATACACTATTAACTATTTATGACCTTTCCGGCCGTTGCGTTAAAACTTTAATCAATGAACAAAAACCTGCAGGCACTTACACCACAACTCTCTCCGCAAACACCCTCAAAACAGGCGTTTACTTTCTAACCCTCTCCACCGGCTTCTCCAAAACAACAAAGAAGATTACGATTATAAAATAAATAATTTTCTGCTTTTCTTCTTTCATGCTTTCGTGGTAAATTCTTTTTCCTTCTCTGTGCCCTCTATTTCCTCTCTGTGTTCTCAATTTATTTTCCTAATATCCTTTTATACTTCTCTGTATTCTGTTCTCCGTGTTCTCTGTGGTTTGATTTTGTTTCTGTTCTTTGCGTCCTTGGCGTCTCTGCGGTGAAAATTCCATTGTGGCTAAAAAAAATATAAAAAAATATTAAAGTTTTCTATTTTTTCTACGATAATAATAGAAAGATAAATTGACATATTAAAATAATTATTTTAACATATTTTTTGTATGCTTAAAAGTAAACTCAATATTTGTATATTGGCGAGTGTTACTTTTATTATCCCTAAAGTTTTTCCTTTCTCGGGAAATCTGCCCATAAAAGAACCTGGTGTCGTAGAAATTCCAACATATACTCACCTCACAAAAAAAATAGACCCCGATTGCGAACGTGCAGTTCAATCAATGGAAAAATCTATTAAAGCCGGTTTAGCTTTTGACATCACAACAGGGGAAATCTTCTGGGAACATAACAGTAAAAAAGAATGTGAAATCGCTTCGTTAACCAAAATTATGGTAGAACTCCTGGCTATGGAAAAATTGGAAGCAAAAGCAGTAACCCTTGACGATATGGTTCCTGTCACACAAGAAGCAAGTTGTATAAGGGGAACACGCGTATGCTTAAAAAAAGGTGAGATGTTTCCTCTTGAATCCCTGTTAAGGGCAGCTCTTGTTTTCTCGGCGAATGATGCTTCCCATCTTGCAGGTTATTACATCGGCGGATGCTCACAAGAGAAATTCATCAAAATGATGAACAAGAGATCTCGTGAACTTGGAATGTCACATACTAAATACTGGAATATGACAGGGCTTCCTCCCAAAAAACATAAATACGAAGCAAATATTTCCAACTGTATGGACCTCGCGACCGTTTCTTTACAGCTATTAAAATACCCTTGTATAAGAGAATGGATGTGCACGAAATCATTCTCTTTTCGCAAAGATGCAAAGATGAAACGCTCAACAAACACTTTAATGAGAAACTGCGACCTTGTTGATGGAATGAAAACAGGTTTCTATCCTAATGCCGGTTGGAACATAGTAGCTACATCCCTCTGCGGAGAACGTAAAATAATGGTAATTATACTCGGCGCAAAATCAAGAAAAACCCGCGACGATATCGCAAGAAAAATTATCCAGTACGAAAAACCTTCCAACTTGATGGCCGGCAAATAACCCCTCTTAGTTTTTATCTCTTTTATTCTCTTACAATCCCTGTTGAAAATTTCTGTTTCCTGTATTTTTTTTCTCGTGTAAATCGTGTGGAATCTTGTGGTTTCAATTTTTTATTTTCTCTTACTCTTTTTAATTCGTGCTTATTCACGCCTGCCTGCCGAAGGCATGGTTAATTCACGGTAGAAAGCCCTTGAAGCTTTAGCAATTAGAGATTCCTATCCAGCTATGATGGGATAAATATCTTTCTTAATCTGAGTAAATCTGCGTCCAAAAATTCGTTTCTTTTCTCTGTGGTCTCCTCTTTTTATTAGTTTCTTCAACCCAAAAACTTTTCTTTTCCTCTGTGTTTTCTGTGGTTCCCCCCCCACTCAAAAATGATAAAAACCCTGTATCAAATATGACACAAACCACTCTATGGTTATAAAGTTTTATCAAAACAGCAAATCTCTTTTCCATCTATACAAAAGGAATTCCGTCAATCAAACATAAAATGTCACGGTGTTTGCTATATACCTTTTGCAGGAGGAAAAAGAAAATGAAAAAACTATCAACCATAAAAATCTCGAAAGAGATAAAAGAGGAAAAGGAGGGTAAGATGAAAAGAATCTTACAAACAAGTTTAGGCGTAGGCTTCTATTTTTACGTATTAGCCACTGTCCTAACGGTAGTTGGTTGTGGAAGGAATAAAGTAACAGATGAAGAAGCAGTTGAGTCCATTGTCCGTTCTTCAGAATGGTTTCAGTGCACATCATACCAGGAAAATGACTCTTCGGCAACTACTCAGAGCAAAGGCAAAGGCGATGCACTCGGAGATACTTTATTCTGGTGGAGAAGCGTTCCCGATACAGGCAGACATTATAACGTTAACGTACAAGTATCAGGAGATTCAGCTTATGTTAGCTGGACACTTACCAGCAATGGCAAATTCAACATTATAGGGAAAAAGAACGGTAGTGATTGGTGGGCAGGAGCAAAACCTCTGGAAGAAGTATTAACAAGAAACGCAATTTTCTTAAGAACAGGAAACAGAAGCAACAGAAACAAGGGATGGGAATTGAAACAGATATCCAAAATATACGGTTATTCTCAACCCACACATACAGTAAGAATAGACAGTATAAGAATACAGTCGGTAACTTATCCGGATACAATCTTAAAAGACCCGTTAACATCCGTTCTTAAAATGGACAGGATTATGAAGTTTTCCCCCGAAGAAAGCGTAACCGTTACATTATACACGAATACAAGCAACGGTGAAGCATATCTTCATGTCTTTGAACCGATCTTCCCATACCATTTGAGAATACTGATGAAAAATAACGGGGACGGAAGTTATACCAATGCTCAGAAATGGTGTATACAGACGATCCCATCCGTAAGGCACGCAGTGTTCGACCTTATCAATGTCAATACCATACACGACACGGAATATGCTTATGATTGTGATGATTGGTTCTATCCTTACTCAAATAAGTAAAAGAAACTAACTCTTCAGGGGCAGTCCGCTTTGCGGTCTGCCCCTTTTCTTTTGCAATGGGTGGGTCGGGGCAACTGCCCCGACTAAAAAAATCCGTGCAAATCCCTGCCTACCGGAAGGCAGACGTGTCTGTTATCCGTGGCTAATTTATTTTTGTTCTTTTTCTTCTCTGCGAACTCTGCGACTCTGCGGTGAAAATGTTTCTCTTATCTGTTCTTGACATTTATAATTTAATATTTACAATCCATAGAAATGCATTTCATACTCGACGGCTACAACATAATCTTCAAACTATCCTCTTTATTCAACAGCCCTAACATCAAAAACAGCAGGGTTAAACTTATTCACTATATCAGAATAAAAAGCCCGCAGGGTAGTCATAGAAACCCCGTAACCATTGTGTTTGACTCTTCCCAACTCATAACCGATTACCCCATACCTTCCGGCATTGAAGTGAAATTCGCAAATAAAATCAGCGCAGACGATTATATTATAAAACTAATAGAAAAATCCCCTACTCCCAAAATGATAACTCTTGTAACCGATGACAGGGAATTACAGCTCCGCGCAAAAACATTGGATGCTTCTTATATAGGAGTCGAAGACTTCTTTGCGCCCAAAATGACACATAAACCAAAAGGTACTTCAAAACCATCACTTTCCGCAACTGATATGAGAGAAATCAATTCGGAATTATTGGCAAAAGAAAGACCGCAAACTACAAAAAAAAGATTTTTATAAACTATGAAGAAAATAAACCACAATTTATTCCTGCCCGCACCAGGGAGTGAAACCTCTCTCATTTGTCATTCTGAGTGTAACGATTACAAACCCTTAATTTATTTAGGGCTTTGTTATCCAGAAGCGGAGCGTAGCGAAGAATCTCTCTGTTATTTGTTTTCTTTAATCTGTGGGAATCGTGTGATTAGTTGGACTTTGCGACGTAGAAGCATTAGTCCAACTTATCCTGCTCTGCTGGAAATCTCGTGGTTTTAATTTGTATTTAATACAGGAGGCAAACTAAAATGAAACTCCTTACATCCGAACAAATGCGTAATATAGACAAAAAAGCCATTGAAAAACTTGGCATCCCGGGAACGGTCCTTATGGAAAATGCCGGAGTTAAATTATTTGAAATCATTCACGAAGAGTTTCATCATACAAAAAACCCGCGTATAGCCATAATCTGCGGAAAAGGCAATAACGGCGGAGATGGCTTTGTTCTTGCCAGACACCTCTTAAATAATAATGTGTATACCGATGTTTTTCTGCTCGGCAATTCCAATGAAGTAAAAGGTGATGCAAAAATTAACCTTGATATACTTCTAAAATCAGGGCACAAAGTCACAGAAATAACCAATGAAAAACAAATACCCTCATTAAAAAACTACGACTTGCTCGTTGATGCAATATTCGGGACCGGTTTTACAGGAAAAATAACCGGAATAGCAGAAAAAATCATTACCGCTATGAATAACTCAGACATCCCAATATTTTCAGTAGATGTTCCTTCGGGATTAAATGCCAACGACGGCAGCGTCCATGGAGTCTGCGTAAAAGCTTCGTTCACGGCAACAATGTGTCTTCCAAAACGCGGGTTAGTTTTATATCCCGGTAAAGATTATACCGGGGATGTTTATATAATCGATATAGGCGTCCCGCCGGAATTATTTGCCGACATTGACACGAACATAATTGAACCCGACGATATTAAAAAAATATTCCCCGTTCGTTCTGACAATTCAAACAAAGGCAGTTTCGGTAAAGTATTTATTCTCGCAGGCTCCAAAGGTATGACAGGCGCGCCTGCTCTTACATCCCTGAGCGCGTTAAAAATAGGCGCAGGGCTTGTAAGACTCGGCATCCCCGAATCATTAAACGACATCGTAAAATATCTCGCGAAAGAAGTAATAACCGTATCTTTACCTGATACATCCGAAGGCAAATTCTCAATCAAAGCAAAAGATAAAATACTAAAAGAAATTTCCAACGCAACCGTAGTAGTAATAGGCCCGGGATTATCCGTTTCTAAGGAAATTAAAGAATTACTTTTATCAGTATTGCCGAAGATTCATGTTCCGCTTATAATAGATGCAGACGGGTTAAATAATTTGTCTTTGTCAGACATAAAGAAACTTACCTGTCCCGTAATCATAACACCTCATCCGGGAGAATTATCAAGACTGATTAACTTACCGATTGCGGACATTCAGGCAAAACGAATTGATATCGCTTCCACGGTAGTTAAGGATTCCAATATCACTTTAGTTCTAAAAGGAGCGCCTACCGTAATAGCCTATAAAAAAGAAACTTATTTAAATCCCGTATATAATTCCGCTCTTGCCAAAGCAGGAACGGGAGACGTATTAACAGGGGTAATTGCAGGGTTACTGGCACAAAAACTCACTCCCGTAAATGCGGCAAAAGTCGGAGTATGGGTGCACGCGAACGCCGCAGAAATAATGAGCAAGAAATCTACAAAATATTCCGTTCTTGCAAGCGATATAATAAAAGCTATCCCTTTGACAATAAAAAATATTATCACATAATTTCTATTATCCGTGGACAATACGGCAGAAAACTCTCTATTTTGTCATTCTGAACGAAGTGAAGAATCTATTTGTGGTAAAACACCTATCTTTATGTTTGATAGTAATTTAAGATGAATAAAATATATTTAGGAATCGGTTCGAACCTTGGCGACAGGCTCGCTAACATCAAAACCGCAATTAAAGAATTATCTTCTTTTTTAGAGATAGAAAAATCTTCTTCTATATACGAAACTTCTCCCTGGGGCTATAAAAAACAACCCGATTTCCTGAATTGTGTGGTTTACGGGAAAACATCTCTAAAACCATTAGAATTATTAGAAAAACTGCAATCCGTTGAAAAACAATTAAAAAAAGACCCAAAAAAAGAAAAATTCGGACCTCGTACTATAGATATGGACATTTTATTTTATAATGACGAATCAATTATCTTCCCTAATATTGTAATTCCTCATCCGTTATTGCATCTCAGAAAGTTTGTTCTTGTCCCGATGAATGAACTTAATTCCGGTTTCATACATCCTATATTAAAAAGAACTATATCCGTATTATTACACGACCTGAAAAGCGATGAAACCTGCAAGGAGGTAAAATCCGATGGATAAATACAAAACAGACGACATCATAAAACGATGGGACATTCACGCCGAAGAATATGCTTCTTATTGTTCAAAATATGGAGATCGCAACAAAGAAGTGTTATTAACGCCCACATTTTTGAAGATGATAGGAGATGTTAGTTCAAAAAGAGTACTCGATGCCGGGTGTGGTGAAGGATTTCTTAGCCGACTTCTTGCAGAGCGTGGAGCTTCTGTCACAGCAGTAGATTATTCAAAAGGATTAGTAGAAATAGCCCGTAAAAGGACTCCGGAAGGTATTAATATTGATTACCGTCATGAGAACCTCGAACATCTTAATTCATTGACAAATGATTTTTTTGATACGGTTGTATCCTGTTGCGCCGTGCAAGACGTCCTCGATTACAAATCTGCAATCAAAGAATTGTCCCGTGTATTAAAAACAAGAGGAACATTTATTTTAGCTATTCCACATCCCTGTTTTTCTTCTGATGGAAGTTGGGTTCGGGACACGGATAATAAAAAACTCTACTGGAAAACGGATAACTATTTTTTTGAACGCGAATACAATTTCTGGGCAAAAACCCGGGAGAACAATCCCATTACTTTTCATCGGACAATAACGAGTTATTTCAAAACACTAACTGAAGCGGGATTTCTTATTCGAGAACTTATTGAGCCATTCCCTTCAAAAGAAAGTATTGAGAAATACCCTAATTTTAAGGATGATTTGAGAATGAGTCATTTTTTAATACTAAAGCTAATAAAGAGTTCTTAACTAAAATATGGCAAAAAGAAAATTTCCGGAAGATACAATGATGAAGGTTATTAAAGAATACAGTTCTTCCAAAACGGCTGGGATTAAGTGTAAATTAGAAGCTACAAATCTTGCATTTCAAGTAAAAATTGATAAAAAACTATACGCATTACGGCAATTTAACCGTTATATGAATGCCAAAGACTTAAGTATGCAGTTCCTACTGGCAAAATTAATAAACACTTCCGGTCTTAAGACTCCGCGTCCTGTCCTTACAAGAAATGGTAAAGAATTTGTCAAAGTAGATGATAGGTTGTGGGCTTTATTTCCTTGGTGTAATGGACAAGCAGGTGGAAAGGAAAAACTGGGAGATCTAAAAATTCTTGTTTCGACGCAAGGCAAATGGGTTGAATGTTCTACAACTTTAAATTCGCATCCGGAGTTAAAACCTATTATAAAAAGCGCCAAAAAGTTTCGCCGTCGAAAGTCCTGGGCATGGGTAGTACCTTTAGATAAGGTTCCGGAATTTGCAAAAGAGCATCCTGTAATTCGTAAAATTCCTACAGGGAAACATCACAAGATTTTATCAAGTCTATTGCCTGAACTACAATCTAATATATGTGAATTCGAGGAGTTACTTAAGAAACATCGCATCCACGAATTACCTCATATTGTTACCCATGGTGATTTCTGGGCAAGTAATATTGTAATATCCGGGAAAGAAGCCGTAATACTGGATATGGATTGCTATTCTTTTGAACCAAGAATTACGGACTTTGCAAAAGCAGCTAATTTTTATTATAAGGAGCATAGTAACTCCGAAAACGCAAGTCTGTTTAAGGAATTTCAAAAATATGCAAAGCTTAGCAAAGAAGAAATAGAAACACTACCTTTATTGATGTGTGCGCATGATTTGTATTATGCTGTAGGACATTTATTTTTAGGAGACCTTCCTTCTATAAGAGCTATAAAGCTTGAAATGAAAGCCGCACAGCGTTATAAAAAAGAACACGGTAAAATATTAAATATATTTTTGGGGAAACAATGAAAACAGTTAAGGATTTCGTTTCATTAAAAAGAGCAATTCTTTTTGACCTTTTCCATACATTGACTTCCCTTGAGTCAAAATGGGGACAATATACTTCTGACTTTTTAGGGATTGATAGAGAAGTATGGACTCGAGAATTAACGGAAAAATCCCGCTATAGACTTTCCGGGGAAGAAAAAGATCCGTTTACTCTGGTAAAAAGACTGGCTCATTCGATTAACCCAAATATTCCTCTGGATTTAATTCAGAAAGCCACAAACAACAGGCTAAAAAGATTTGAAAACGCTTTAATTAATATTCCTGATAACACAAAATACACATTAAAAAAGTTAAAAGAAATGAATAAAATAATCGGGCTGATAAGCAACGCAGACGTATCCGAAATGGCGGGATGGAACAAATCACCAATAGTTCCTTACTTTGACAAGGTAATATTTTCCTGCGATGTCGGATTTGTAAAACCCGAGAAAGAAATATACGAATATGCCTTTAGAGAATTGAATATAACCCCTGAAGAATCCGTTTTTATAGGAGACGGCGGTTCGAACGAATTATACGGCGCAAAACAGGTCGGGTTGTCGACTATTATGATAACGGGAATTATGAAAGAACTATGGCCAGATAGAATCGATTCCATAAAAGTCAACGCCGATTACGTAATCGAAAACATTAATGAGTTAGTTGATTAATATAGAATTAATACATAAAAAACACTACGGTATAGGGGAAATGTTAATTCAATAGTAATGAAAATGATAAGAAAATATATTATCTTGTTTTTATTATTGGTTGTTGCTTCAGGGTGTGACACTCCCAGTGTTTCATATAAGACAGGGAAGATATCTCTTTTATTTATCAACGAATTAAACGAAGAGGTTCTTATTAAGAATAAAAATGGGGATGTAGGATTTATTGGAGTTTTCGTGTTGTCTAAACAACAATATCTATGGCAGTGGCAGGACTCAATAGAAATAAGAGGTGGGCCTGTTGAGCCGGGTTATACATTTAATTTTCAAACTATATTTAGTTTTTTTACAGCAGGAGATTCTAATAACTTTGATAAATATGTAGGCGAAGATACATTCAATGTTGGAATAAATAAAGAAGGATACGAATATGCAGATACTTGTTATATTAAGTAGTTTTTTAATCTCAAAAGAGCCGGGTAAATGGAATATAGAACCTTACTATTATTCTTCTATTAAAACCAATATGTCTTCTATTTCTTTTCCTTTTAATATTTCATCAGAATTTCCATTACAGAAGGCAGGAGTAAAATTTCTAAGAGCGATGTTTGCAGATGAAGATAAAGAGCATTCTTTTGATGAAATAACCACTGCATTATTTAGTTGTGCCCCCTCATTAAATTTTTATTTTGGTAATAGCAGGAGAAGCATCTCCAATATTTATGGATACCCGGCATTTACTGAAGTATCGCTGAAGGTGGCTTCTATCGGATTAGGATTTTCGTTTTTAATACCTTGCAAAGGGAACCTATATCTTGAGATTGCTGAAGACCCTAGTTTTGCTGTAGGAACTTACGATTTACGAATAAACATAATTAGAGATGGAAAAGAAGTAAATTTATATAAAGGAAAACAAAATAGCTGGATAGGTTTTTTGGACGGAATAATCTCTTTAGGATATAAATTACCTTTTGGAGTAGTCTTGTTGAGTGCAGAAATAGAAAAAGGCGGCATAAACTTCCCATTTGTATACAATGACCCTATAAATAACGATTCTAACCATTCAACTTTTGATGGGATAAAAATAGGATTAAAAATAAGGAGATATGCCTTTACTTTATGGTAATTAAAATCAGAGTGGAACCGTAGCGCGACCTTTTAAGGTCGCTTCTTTTATATCCTCAATGGGTAGGTCGGGGCAACTGCCCCGACTAAAAAATCCGTGTTTATCCTGTTAATCTGCGATAGAAAATTTTTTTCTCTGCGCCCTCCATTTTTTTAGTTGGACTTTGCGACGTAGGAGCATTAGACCAACTTATCCAGCTCAGCTTGGTTCTCTGTGGTCTCTGTGGTTTGATTATCTGTCACTATAAGTTACTACTCTTACTCTTATATTTGCCGTCATTATTTTCTTGACAAATCTTTCAGATATAAATAAAGTGATAGCGAGGTAAAGATATTTGATTAAAATGTAAAGCATAATGATTATATCCAATAAACTTCCTATAAAGGAGAGTGTCTATGCTTAGGTAGACATTAATGACTACTACAGGCCATTCGCACTCTCCATGGGAGTGTCGGATGGCTTTTTTATTTTAAACTTATGGCAAAAATGGAAGAGAAAGAAAAAATTGATTTTAAGTACAACTTTAAGTTGTACTGGAGTTTCGTAAAGAAACAAAAACTGCTTTTTGCGAGCATATTAGTACTTATATTGCTGATAGAATCCTCAGCACTGGTGGATAAGTTTTTGTTTAAGGCTTTGATAGACAAAGGTGCCGAATTCCTTTCACACACTCTTGATTTGCCGGGTTTTACTCAAACCCTAATCTTTATTGCAATATGTTATATAGGGATTACCTTGTTCAAAGTCTTCGCTAAAATAACACACCTCGGCTTTATAAACAAACTTGAAGTCAGGATGATTGCGGACGTAAAAAGAAAGTTTTTCAATCATCTCGTCCATATGGATTATAATTTTCATACGACTAACAGGACGGGAAGCCTGATTTCAAAACTTACAAGAATAGGCGGAGCCGTTGAAGGAATGACTGACTCAATTGTTTTTAATTTTACCCCCCTGTTTCTTCAACTTACAATTTCAATACTCTCATTGGTATATTTCAACTGGATATCGGGAGTCGTTACATTCATAACTATGATAGTGTTCATTTCTTACAGTTTTTTCATTCAAAGACTGCAGGAAAAAGCAAACGTAGCATCAAACCTGGCGGAAGATAGTGAACGGGCAAACATTTCCGACGTATTTACCAATATCGAATCCGTCAAATGTTTTGGCAAAGAAAGTTTCGTAAAAAACAAATATATCGAAATAAGCGAAAATACGAAAGAAAAAACACTGAGATTCTGGAATTATTTCAGGTTTCTTGATTCGGTACAAAGCTTGATACTCGGGTTGGGCACGTTTTTCTTAATTTATTTTACGATAACCGATTTTATTGCAGGTAAGTGCACAACAGGAACGCTGGTTTTCGTTTATTCCGTATTCAGTTCTTTATTCGGCAACCTGTTCGGTTTTGTATGGGGAATACGAAGTTTTTACAGATCAATGGCAGACTTTGAATCCCTTTTCAGATTCGGGAAATTGGAAAACGCAATAAAAGATGCTCCCGGCGCAAAAGAACTTGAAATAACAAAAGGCGCAATCGAATTCAAAAACGTTAATTTCAAATATGGAGAAAGAACTATATTAAAAGACTTTAACTTGAAAGTACCTAAGAAAAAGAAAATTGCATTGGTAGGACATTCGGGCGCAGGTAAAACAACCGTAGTAAAACTGCTTTACAGGCTATACGACATAAACTCGGGAGAAATAACCATTGACGGTACGAACATAAATAGCGTCAAACAGGAATCCCTGCGTGATGAGATGAGCATTGTTCCGCAGGAATGTGTTCTTTTTAATGATACGATTTACAATAACATAAAGTTTTCAAAACCGGATGCAACCAGGGAAGAAGTAATGAAAGCCATCGGTTTCGCGCAGTTGGACAAAATTATACAAGGGTTTCCTAAAAAGGAAGATACGATAGTCGGTGAACGTGGAGTTAAACTGTCAGGCGGGGAAAAACAGAGAGTTTCTATTGCACGCGCTATTCTGGCAGATAAGAAAATACTAATTCTTGACGAAGCGACATCATCTCTTGATTCGGAGACGGAATATGAAATACAAAAAGATTTAAAGAACCTGTTAAAAGGGAGGACTTCGGTCGTTATCGCCCACAGGTTATCAACGATTATGAGCGCGGACGAAATAATCGTAATAGAAAAAGGTAAAGTAGTCCAGAAAGGCACTCATACGGAATTGATAAAACAGGAAGGCTCTTATAAGAAACTCTGGAATATGCAAAAAGGCGGGTATATTAAGTAAGGATATTTCCTCAAAAAATAACTTGCAAAGATGAAATTAAAAAATATATTAGGAAAAGAATAGCTTTGATAAAGGAGAGGTTTTATGAAAAACAAGGGAACTAAAACATTTGCTCAGATAATGATAGAAAGAGCCAGAACTCTGTATCAAGAACCTGATATTCTGGCACATTTTTCCAACCCGGACAGGAATATTAACAGAAAAGGGCTTTGTGGTTGGGAGTTATCACTTTGTAAGGAATATATTCAGGAAAACGGACATATTCTTGTTGCCGGCTGTGCCGGAGGGCAGGAATCTTTTGCTTTTCTCAGAGCCGGCTATCAGGTGACAGGTGTAGACATCGTTCCTGAGTTTATAGAAGCTGCACGAAAGCAAGCTCATAAAAAAGGCTTCAAAGACAGGGCAAGATTTGAATTGGTGAATGACTTTCACTGGCCTGTTAGAGATAGTGCGTGTGATGCTGTATCTATGTTAGCTAACTTTCTAACGTATTTGCCATCACGTGACATCAGAAAAACAGTATTTAAAGAATGCTTTCGAGTTTTGAAACCGGGTGGTGTTGTTATGATGCAAGGAGCGGATAGGACACATCCAAATATAAATCTTAAAAGACCCAAATGGGAACCAAAGCGTATAGAAAATCTAAAAAAGAAACAAGAATGGAACCTTATGAAAGAAAAAGGCGTGGAGGTAAAACTTTACCATCCTTGCAAGGGAGATGTTAATGCGAAGACTTTGGTCCCAAATTATTCAGTAGACCCACGAGAAATTTGGGAAGAAGTTGAAAAATGTAATTTGCGTATCATACGGTTTCAGGGAGAACAGAATCCTGAATCACGATTTGCGTTTGTTACTCTGGTAGCCGTGAAAGATTGAGTGAACCTACTATCCGCAAAAATGGGGATGCAGGCATAATTTAAGAGAGGTGAAACTATGTTTGGAATTTGCCCGAATTGTGGGAAATATAGTGAAGACAAGGAAGTTATTCCTGACGGGTCATTTCTTATATGTCCTTTCTGTAACTACAGGCAGAAATTTCTCAGAATGCCTTTACTCGTTATAACCGGTGCAAGTGGGACAGGTAAATCTTCAGCTTACAAGGAACTTTTATATTCGGATAAGAAACCGAATGCCATTATGTTGGAGGGTGACCTTTTATGGCGAAAAGGGTTTGCGGATGCAGAAGGTGGGATTCCGGAGTATCGGAATGTATGGTTATTAGTTTGTTCTCATATTTCACAAAATAAACTGCCTGTAGCCTTATTTTTAAGTATAAGTCCGGGAGAGTTTGAAAAATGCCCTAATAGAAAATATTTTTCTGAAATACATTATTTGGCATTGGTTTGTAGAAATGAAGAGCTTAAAGATAGGTTGTATAAAAGAGAACTCTGGCGTTTTCCTGAGGAAAGGGATAAACAAATACAAGTTCATCTTGATTGGAATCAGTCATTCTTGAAAGATTTTTATAAAAAACAATACTCCGTAGATGTTTTGGATAATTCCGATATTACTGTTCAGGATACTATTCTTAAAATTACCGGATGGATAAACAGCAAAATAAAGTGTTGAGAGGAAACAGTTTTACAAGTATACGTATAATTTTATTAAAAATATAAAGGAGGATGTATGAAAAGATATGTTTTATCTGTAAAAGTTTTATTGGTTTTGTTGTTAAGTTTGAACGTTGGGTATGCGGCTAAACAGGTAGTAACAAACAACGAATCTCCTGTTCGTTTTGCAATTATCGGTGACCGCGCAGGTCAGATTATGCCGGGTATATATGACGAAATTGTCAAAGAAGTTGAAAGGGTAAAACCCGATTTTGTAATTACAGTGGGAGATATGATAGAAGGGGATAACAAGGATAATGAATGGAAAGAATATAAGAAAATAATATCTCCTCTTTCAATGCCTATTTATTTTACACCGGGTAATCATGATATTCGTGACGACACAACTTGCAGGATATATGAAAATCAAATCGGCAAACCATACTATTCTTTTGATTATAAGAACCTACACTTTATTTTTCTTGATAATAGTCGCTGGGAATCCACCGTAGAACTCCCCAAAGAACAGATTGACTGGCTAACTAAAGATTTACAAGAACATCAAAAAGCCGATTATACTTTTGCTTTTTTTCATAAACCCCTCTGGATTGAAACCATATTTAACGGCAAAACGGATACATTACACAGTTTATTCCGTAATTATGGAGTTGATGCGGTGTTTAACGGACATTTACATTCTTATTTTAGCGGAAAACTTGATAACATTCTTTATACTATCGTAGGAAGTTCTGGCGGCGCTTGTGCCCCCGGACCAACCGGTTTGGAATATCATTTTACATGGGTAACCGTTGATAAAAATGGAATTTCAATTGCCCCGGTAAAAATAGGTAGTGTGTTGCCATGGGAAGAAGTTACAATAAAAGAAGGCATATTTATGGATACAATAGCAGTTGCAGGACTTACATTCAGGAACTCTTTATCGGCAAGTGAAAATGTTCCCATTTCTGATACCATAATTGTAAAACTGACTAATTTAAGTCCCGATTGTGTTCTTGAGGATACGCTACAATGGAAAATACCGGAAGGATGGTCTGTAACACCTAAGAGTCTTTTGGTAAAGATTTCGGCAAAAGATAGCTCCATATTAAAATTCAGTATTAAAAACAAAAGCAAAAAGCTTTACCCTGTTCCACAGGCTTCCATTAATTTTCCTTATGCTAAAGGCAAAAAGTATGGCGTTACAAAACCTTTGTCTATTACCCGTAAAGCATATGCTAATCGGGCAAAAACCTCACCTGTTATGGATGCCAAATTATCCGAATCTATATGGCGAAAACCTGCTTCATTGCTTTTTTCTGCTGATGGAAACCCGATGAAGATAGATTCTACATATTTCTATTTTTCTTATGATGACAGTAACCTTTATGTTGCTGCACATTGTAAAGAATCCCAAATGGATTCCATTTTTGCTACTGCAGTGAAACAAGATGACGCTGTTTATGCAGAGGATTGCATAGGTTTCTTTTTATGCCCGGACCCGTCAAAAGGTATAGTTTACCAGATTTATTTTAATCCTCTTGGAACGGCTTTTGACCAAAAAATATCAACAGACAATAATGGGGGAATTAAAGGTATTGATAGAAATTGGAATGGAAATTATGAAGTAAAGGCAACAAAAGGGAATAATTTTTGGGTTGTAGAAGCACGTATTCCGCTCAACCAATTTGAAGTATCAGGCAAAAATGGACAAGAATGGAGACTGAACTTCAGACGTAAGCAAAAAAGAATGGATAATGCCGGTGATTGGCAAGTCCCAATAAGTTATGACCCAAATACATACGGAATCCTTATTATGAAGTAAGCAGTAAAAACAAAGAAGAGTGGAGGAAAGAAAATGTTATCTATAGGGACTACTTTTAATTACGATATACCATTAAAAACACAATTGCCTATGATAAAGGCAGCCGGATTTACACATATTTCCTTGGGAGGAGGCAATCTCGAACATTCCGGGTATTTAAACATAACCGGACAAAGAAATCTTAAAGAAATGATACAGGATTCGGGACTGAAAATTTGCTCTATTCATGCTCCGTTCAAGGATGTTGATGTTTCCTCTCCCGAGAAAAGTATTTCATTAAATGCTATGGATTTACTTAAAAGGTGTATAGATTCTGCTTTGTTTTTGGGAGCAAAAACGATTATATTTCATCCTGTTTCTATTTCAAGGGTTGATTCTATTGAAGATAGAAAAGAAATCCTTCTTAAACAGGTTTATTCTTTGCTTGAATATATAGGGAAAAAAGATATACAATTAGCCATTGAAAACCTGCCATCCGGACTAATAAACGATTTAGTTTATTTCTCGCTGGATAGAATAGACAACTCTAAATATGGCTTATGTTATGATTCGTCCCATGATAATCTTTTATCCGAACCTCTTACAATTTTGGGCAAATACGGGAATAGGTTATTTACTACTCATATTTCCGACAACAGAGGCGAAAAAGATGACCATATCCTGCCTTTTGAGGGGACATTTAAGTGGGATGAATTTACTAAGGTTTTTCACAAGATAGGATTTGAAGGCATTTTTCTTCTCGAGGTAGAAATGCGAAGGTCGGCTTTTCAAAAACCACAGGAGTTTTTGAATGAAGCTTTTAAAAGGGCGCAAATATTATTGAAATAAGCTAATAAGTTGTAAACGATAGAAAAAATAATATTAACAAATGAATATAGAACGGTTAGTGGATAAGCATATTTGCTTACTTAATACAGAAAACCCGGTAGAATCACCAGAAGTACAGAAATGGCTTCTGGAACAGGGTTTTTCCCTTATAATCACCGTAGGGGATTACGATTGCACCTTTAGTTGGGGACTTGATACAAAATTAAGACACTATCAATGTAGTTTTTCTGACTATAAAAATCCCACAAAAAGGGATTTACAGGATTTAAATGAATATTGTCTTTATGAGTTAGTTCATGGGCGAAAAGTACCAATTTGGTTTGAGGACTCAAAAATTCGCAACATTGTTGCCGATTCAATACGTACATTTTTTCATCCCGGAATTGACAATCTCGATGCATTTATCCAGAAGGCTATGAAGACACAACGCGATCGAAGACTTGTCCTACCTGAAGTAGAGAAGCTTACCAGATGTCGTTTCTGCACTGCGGAAGGATGTCTAACTGATATGCTATGTCATGGCACGTCTGTAGAAACTGCGAAAAAGATACTTGCTTCAGGATGTATTCTATCCGCCTGTAAAGCTCTTAATATGCCGGGTGAATTTTTAGCAAATGGTCCACGAAATGCTGCCGGGGATCCGTCTGATTACTTTGAATATATTATGTTTACTGCAGGAAATTGTCCTTCTCCGGACAAAGTTGTGTATGAGCGAATTATTGGAAGAGTTCCGACATGGGAAGAGTTTGAAGAAAACTTTCAACCTGCTGTTAAGTTTTTCTTTCGCACTATTGATTTAACTAATCATCCTGAGTTTTGCTGCGATGGGCTTCATATGGTAAAAATCCATAATCAGCTAGATTTAGAACCATTGCTTGTTATGCTTCTTATCCCTGAAGGATTACCAAAGTCTTCCGAATTGATAAAATTAGCAGAAGAAAAAAATATTATTACGAAAGTTATTTTTCGAAATTTTTCCGGATATACTCCAAAAACATGGGCTCATATGGCTTATTTGGAAGCAAAGCAACTAAAATAAATTGTAAATACCAATGAAAAAAGAATGGTGTAAAGAGAATTACGAAAAAAGTATCACAAGCCGGGCATGGAATTCAACTCCATATGATGCCGGTTGGGATAAAAGTAAGAAATATGGCGAAGATATTCCTTCATCTATTGAATTAAAAGCGATATTTGAGGAAGAAGTTGCTATTGGTAAGATTCCAAATTGGGCATCCGAAATATTAAATAGAATGATAAAACATTTGCCTCCCTGTGGGCATTATACGTTTCCAAACCCTTTAATGCAGGTTTGCGAGGCTATTAAAAAAGAAACCTGTCCTGAATTTATTTATGGATGTTATACGGCTGACTCTAAACGGAAAACTTTGATGTCTTATTATGTATATTGTCTTGATGCGTGGCTTAAAAATGCGCCTCTTGATATAGCTAAAGCCGAACTCGCTATGCGAGATAACCTTGGCAAAGATTGGGATAGTATTATTACAGCGATTTATGCTACTTTAGGGAAACCTTCGGAGCAGAAGATACTTCTTGTGACGAGATTGATACATAGACTCCGTTGGTGGATAAAAACGCTTATATGGTCGGATGATAAGAGAAATCGTTATATGTTAGACGTTTATTCCGGTGATATATGTGGAGATGAAACAAACTGGAGCGCGTATGGAAACTCTCCTTTTGGGGACCCGTATTTTGCAGAATTGGAGTTACCGGAAATAAAGAAACTTAGAGCAAAGATTTGTAAAAAAGTATCTGATGGCAAGAATCTATTGGATAATACCGAACAAATCTGGTTATGCGCGCCAAAAGTATTCAGGCATCTTGAAAAGGTTATCATAAAAATCGGGAATCTTAATTCAAAGAATATTCCCAAAAAGAAAGGCATACTCCAATGCGAAGACACATATCCAAATATCTTATCTTGTAATAAATGGCACTCTTCTTTTATGTCTTCCCTATCGGGTTGGCTTAAAGGCGATTCTAAAGCTTTGAATGAACTTGGAAAAATAACTCCCGTTAAGCACTGGCTTGCAAGGATACTACGACATAAACTACAACTTTTAGAAAAACATGATAATCTTGGCAAATTACTTGGGACCAAACCATCAGGGAAAAGAGATAAAAAAGGAGAAAAATGAAAAAGGATATTGAATATTATAAAAGAAATATGGAAATAGGAAGCGACCTGATTGCGAAGGAATATAAAATACGAGATAATTTTCTATTAGGACAACCTTTTTATTTGGACTTATTGAATTATATTGTTGATATTTTCAAGGTGATATTGCCGCCGAAATCTCATATATTAGAGGTGTCTTGTGGAACCGGGATATTGGCAGAAATGCTCTTGAAAGAATTAGATGATATTTCAATTGATGTTACTGATATTTCTAAAGAAACACTAAAGATAGTAAGGGAAAAGACGGAAAGATTCGGTAATAGAATACGGTTTTTGAAAAAAGATAATTCGGATTGTTCCTTTTCAGGTAAATACGACGCAATTTATACTACTGATGCAATGAGATTGTCTTTTGTAGATTATTCTAAGTTATACCTGAATTTTTATAACATTTTGAAAAAAAATGGGGTAATACTCATAGGAGAGGATGCATTACCCATAAGACGAACCAGTAAATTGTTAATGATAGGCGATATGATAAACGATACCAAAACAAAAGACAATTCAACTAAACCCTGGCGTGAATTTACTTCCCGTAAAGAATGGGTTGAGAAAGTTAATGGAAAAGACATACTGAAAGTAGTGAAATATTATTCGGCTGAATGCCATATTGCTAAACTTAAAAAAGCAGGGTTTAATGAAGCTAAAATGATATATCAAAAGTATAATCAGCTTATTATAGCAGGTCTCAAAGGCAAATTATCATTCCGTGAAACATAAAAAGCAGCTAAATATGGAAGATAAAATGATAAAAATAATACCGATACAACCGAGTCAATTAAACGAATACTCAAAGATATCCGGTGCTTTTAAAGTTTCTAGTATTTTAAGAATTAATCATTTAGAAAATGGTTTAGGTGGAATAAAAATTTATGAAGAAAACACAGCTAATCCACTTATTAAAGATTATGATAACTACGAAAAGCCAATAGAATGGAAAGATAAATGGAATCTTGAAAACTGGGGATTATTCATAGCAAAAAATGATAGAAACGAAACAATAGGTGGAGTTGTTATCGCATATGACACTCCTGAATTATGTATGCTTGAAGGTCGGAAAGATTTGACAGTTCTATGGGATATTAGAGTTCAACCTGAATATAGAGGAAAAGGAATAGGGAAATTATTGTTTAATAAAGCAGTAGAGTATACAAAAGAAAGAAATTGTAAACGTATTAAAATAGAAACGCAAAATAACAATGTAGACGCATGTAAGTTTTATAGTAAACAAGGATGCTATTTGGAAGGAATACATTATGGTGTTTACAAGGAATGTCCTGATGAAATTCAATTGTTATGGTACAAAAGGATAAACTAAATTAAAAGGAGACAAGCTATGGATTTACGATTTGAGAAGAATCCCGGGCTAAAAGCTGAACAGGTTGCTGATTTGCGAAAATCCGTTGGGTGGGATAGCAGGGTTGAAAAATATAAGAAAATTCTTGGGAATACTTATTTTTGCGCAGTGTGTTTTTCAGAGGACAAATTAGTAGGATATATAGATGTGGTAAGTGATAAAATTGATGATGCGTATGTAAGGGATTTAATGGTTCATCCTGATTATCAGCGTCGAAATATTGGAACAAAGTTACTCAATATGGTTATTGAGCAAGTTAAATCAGATGGTATAAAAATGATAAATACTATTTTCGACCCGGAACTTACCAGATTTTATAAAAAGGTGGGATTTACGATAATGTCCGGCGGGGTGATAGATTTTGAAAATGACAATTAAGGTTTTTATTCCAGAGGGAAGGAATATATGAAAATTATTAAAGACCAGCGGGAATATTCTCCCCATTTATATGACTTAAGTAATGCAGTTGATGATATCGAATTCTACCTGTCGCAAATTGACAAAAAGATTCATAATGTCCTGGAATTAGGCTGTGGGACAGGAAGAGTACTTATTCCATTAGCAAAAAAAGAAGTAAACATAACAGGAATTGATTACTCCCCGGCGATGATTACGGAGTGCTTACGGAAAATAAAAGAACAAGAATTAACCGGAAAAGCAAATGCTATTATGGGAGATATTTGTGATTTTCAATTGGATAAGACTTTTGATATGATTATTGCTTCTTTCCGTGTTATACAAGCGCTTGAAACTATTGAAGAACTTAATAACTGTTTAGATTGTATTAAAAAACATCTATCTACGGGAGGGTTTTGTATCTTAAACGCGTTCAATCCGTCTCTTTTAAAAGAAGAAATGGAGAAATCGTGGCGAAAAGAGGGAGAAACATTCTGCTGGGAAAAAATTGACTCTGAGACAGGACATAAAATAATACATTTTGATGAAAGACAAAAAATAGACCCTGCAAATCAGGTTTTATACCCTACAATGATATATAGGGTATATGATGGGGACAAGTTGATAAATGAGGTAAGACAGGACATTGTTATGAAGTATTATTATCCTGAGGAATTTGAATCAATCATATTAAATGCAGGGTTTGAGATTCAGGAAAAATACGGTGGGTATCACGGTGAGAAGTATGGTCAAGGGAAGGAACTAGTGATAAAGTTCATCCGTGAAGGGCCGCGAATAAAAAATTAAATACAAGACAGAATTGAAAAGATAAAAATGAATAAGGTAGAGAGATTAAACACAAAGCTTGTCAGGGAAGCGGATATATTATTAAAGGACTTCGGACTATTGAAAACATTATCTAAATATGGGACTCCCATTATAACCGGAAGTTATGTGTTAAAACTAATGACATGGCGGGATCTGGACATACACATTGAAGTAAAAAAGTTTGACGGACATAAATTCTTTGAACTGGGCAAGGAGATAATGTCAAAACTAAAACCTGACAGGATGCATTACAGGAATGAGCTTATTATGAAAGATATTAGGCTTCCGATGGGACTTTACTGGGGCGTATACACAAAAATTCTTTCACAGGATACGTGGAAAATTGATATCTGGGCTATGGATTCAAATCAGACAGAAGTTCATGAAAGACAATTTGAGGATTTGAAATCAAAAATCAATAAAGAAAATCGTATTACAATATTAACAATAAAGAACCTGTACCACAGGCATCCCGAACACCGAAAAAAATTCACAAGTATGGATATTTACAATGCGGTAATTAAAGACAATGTAAAAACCATTGAAGAATTTTCAATTTGGCTTGCAAAAAATAAAGGGGTATTATGAAAACATTTACTTTAACTACTCCAGCTGGAGTTGTTTTTCACGTCAGACCACATTCAAAGGATTGCGAAACCGTTTTTTACTACTGGATACATGGGGAACCTGTTTATAATGTTAAGGGGTTATCTATACCAGACAACAGTGTAATTATAGATATAGGCGCTCATATAGGCACTGTCAGCCTGCGAATGGCAACAGCGGCAAAAAATGTAAAAGTATATGCTTTTGAGCCTTTTCCCGAGAACTTTGCCCTGTTAAAGAAAAACATTTGTGAAAACAATTTGGATAAAGTTATTACTCCTTACAAACTCGCTATTAGTAATATTAACAGGAAAAGAAACCTTTTCACTTGTACAGAACGTACAGACGGGCATACATTTTACAAGCATAAAGATTTTAAGTTCGGGAAAGCAATTAATGTGAATTGCATTACTTTGCCAGAGTTCCTGTCTAAAGAGAAAATTAAACAAGTTGAGTTTCTGAAAATAGATGCGGAAGGCGCAGAATATGATATCTTTTTAGAAGGAGATATTTCTTTTTTGGACAAGGTGAAAAAGATTGGAATGGAGTGTCATCCCTGTCATCCAAAATATAAAGCTTCAGACATTGTAAGAGTTCTGAGAAAGAAAGGCTTTCAAGTAATTGATGAAGATGGCGAGTTGTTTGCAAAGAAGTGAAAAATTTAGAAAATAAGTTGCAAAGGAAAGAAGACAATAGTAATATTATCAAGAATAGCGAAATCATAAATATGCAGAAAAGTCAGAAGATTGCAGAACTTCTCAAAATAGCTTATTCGCTTGTGGATTTATCCAAGGAACTCCCGGGAACCAAGGGAGTAATGATTGGCGGGTCGCTTGCTATGGGTGCAGACCAAGCTGATTCAGGTTCAGATATTGATGTAACCGTAATTGTTCCCCATATTCTGCCTATAGAAGAGCGTAAAAAATTCTGGCAGAAACAATTGGCGCATCTACCGGGAATAAGCGAAGTTGTCTGCGGGCATACTTGTGACCGATTCAAGGTTAATTCTCGCAACTTAGGCGGAGTAGACTACTGGCTTGTTAATGAAGTTGAACAATCACTACAGAAAGTATTCGGAAATCCAAATGTTGCTTATCAACCAGCTTACGGGGCTATTTTTGGTCTGTGTCCGGAAACTATTTGTGGAGAAATAATTCGCAGCACAGTGATATGGGATCCCGAGGGACTTATCTGTGCTTGGAAGAAAAAAGTAGAAGTTTATCCTGAGCGGTTTAGAAGAGAAGTTATCGGTGAATCCTACTTCGACATTCTCTTTATGTTGTCTTTTCTCAGAAGGGCTTCTGAGCTTAATGACGTAATATTTTGTCGTCTTGTGCAGTCAAAGATACTCTTTTGTACTCTTCGAATTCTCTCGGCAATAAACAAAACTTACTTCCGTGGGGTAAAAAGAGTACTTACGGACGCAAAGAATTTTAAGATAATTCCTGTCGGTGGTCTTGAAAAACTCGAAAAAATAGCAACAGGTTCGTTGAAGCGAACTGAACTCAGCGTTACTTATCAGAATATGAGACAATTTACCCGGGAGGTTGTTTCTTTGATTGATAGTCTTGGACCTGAATATCAAAAATTACGGAAGAGTATGGAAGGTTGGCCAGATATAGATACACTATAGAAGCAATTTGAGTCCCAAAAAATAAGTTTTAATGAGTAGGCAAAAGATATGTTAAAAGATAGAAGAAAAATATCAATTTCTACTTGTTTTGACTACAACATCTCTTTTGATAAGCAAGTAGAGTTGATTAGCAAGGCAGGGTTTTCTCATTTTTCGCTTGGTTCTTATATAAACCATTCCCGGTATCTTTCGAAAGAAGGTCGGTTGAAGATTAAGGAACTTTTAGACACCTATCAACTTCAAATCGACAGCATTCATGGACCGCAGATTGGTTCAATGGGAACCAGCATACAAGGATTCAAAGACATTATTTTTGCGGCTCAAGATTTATCCATACCCGTTATTGTTATACATGGAAGTCTGTTTGAGATACAGCAGGAAGAGTTTTCTGAGAATCTAGATTTTTTACTAGAAAATTGTACGATTCTTGAGCCAATTCTAAAAGCGACGGGTGTTACTTTTGCATTTGAAAATCTTTTACCCGGTTTGGCAACAGATTTAATGGAATGCGCCTTGAAGGAATTAGACCCAAAACATTTTGGATTTTGTTATGATTCCTCACATGACCAGATTGGAGGGCCGAGAAATTCCAATTTAATAGAAAAGTTTAAAGACCGATTATTTGCCGTGCATTTATCTGACAGGATAAAAGACTTTGAAGACCACGCAATACCGGGGGAAGGTTTTATCCAATGGGATGAAACAATAAGACAATTAAAAAATTCCAGTTTTAATTCTCCTGTTCTTCTGGAACTTATGATGAAGTATTCAAGGGTAAAAGAAGTACCATTATTTTTAGAATCAGCATATAAAGAAGGTTGTTTGATTTATGATAAAATATTTTCGGATAGTTCTAGTAAGAGGTGAAAGATGAAAAAAACTGAAAAACCAATTAACTGGAGTGACCGGGAACACGTCAGGACTCTTGTCGAGCAGCGGAAATTCCTATGGAACGAAGATTATATTGATTTATTAGTAAAACTTATCGGTTTAAAACCGGGGAATATCATTGCAGACATTGGGTGTGGGCTTGGTTATCTCGGCCACATATATGGTAAATTCATAACTCCGAGTGGGAAATACATTGGGGTTGACAAAAACGGAAAACTTTTAATTATGGGAAGTAAGGCGAATAAGGATTTTAAGTTCATAAGAGGTGGTGCGGAGAAAATTCCTTTAAGAGATGAATCCGTTGATTTTGCGATGTGCCATACTTTGTTACTACACTTAAAAGAACCTGAGATTGCCATAAAAGATATGATTCGTATTACGAAAAAACGCGGCAAAGTAATTGCCTTTGAACCCAATAATTTTGGCGGTATTTGTTCGGGATGGAATAATTTAAAGGAAACTCCTCTTGAAGATTTACTTGAAAGGGTAGAGCATACTTACCGGATATACAAGGGCTTAGAAAAACTTGGATTCGGGGATTGGCGTATAGGAGAAAAGATGCCATATCTTTTTAAGAAATGTGGACTTAAGAATATTGAGGTACGGATGAATGAGAAAATTCATGCAATTATTCCACCTTATAACACTCCTGAACTCAAGAAAAGGAGTAACGAACATCTAAAAAGTTTAGAAGATTTTTTAAAATCCACAAAAAAGAAGAGAAAGGAAAATATTTTAGAAGGGAAGCAGTTTTATTTAGCAGGCGGAGGCAGTGAAAAGGGATTTGAAAGTTATATAAAAAACCAGGAGAAAAAATGGGGTAAGGAATCCGGAGAGGTAATTCGTATGTTAAAGGAAGAGAGTTTGTATTCTGTAGGAGCGAATTTTTTCTATGTAATAATAGGGGAAAAATGAATAAATTAGAAGAACTTTATGATGGGTTCGAAGAAAAGACCTTAAGTAACATATGGGATCAAACAAAAATTGAACCTGGGGCAGTAGAAATCCAGTCAGATATTGTGCGAAAAGGAAAGAGCGCAATAAAGATTACTATTCACAAAGGGGATCGTATTCAGCCAGGGTATGGAATAGTTAAAACAAGTGAACGTGATGAGTTGGTAGAACGAAAAGAACTTGGTCCCAAAGAAGGCAAAAGTTATAGTTATTCCTTTAGCCTTTATATTCCTAAAGATTTTCCAATAGTCCCTACTCGATTAGTTTTGGCTCAATGGAAGCAAAGCGATGAAAATAATACTGCTCTGGTAATCAATCCTCTTCTTGCTTTACGATATCAAAACGGAGAATTATATATAACCTTACAAACAACTGAAAAAAGTATACGTTTATTTCAAACCAAAGAAGAAATAAGAGGGCAGTGGATAGACTATGTATTTCATATGAAATTTACACGCATAGAATCCGGTTTTGTAAAGGTATGGATGAATGGAAAAGAAATTATTAATTATACAGGTATAACTGCCTATTCCGAAAAATATAATTACCTGAAGCTGGGATATTTTTATTTTAAGATGGGGCTTTATCGAGACCAAATGGACGAACCTATGACTATTTACTTAGATGAGTATCGCAAAAATCAATTATCTGTCGGACAAACAAAAGTACGGGTATAGAAGATTACAAAAGGAGAAAATGGATAAACTAACTGAATATTATTCCAAGCGTGTTAAAGAGATGGAAAATTATTACGAATCTATTTATCACAGGGATGAGCCTGTAAGGCAAGGCGAGCAAAGAGACATTACAAAGGCAATAAAGAAATACTTTTCCGGCAGAAAGGTTCTTGAAATTGCTTGCGGAACAGGGTATTGGACGACTTTTTTATCTGAGGTGGCGAAAAGTATCGTAGCTATCGACAGCAGTGAGGCGGTTTTAACATCTGCGAAGTCAAAATCCTATAAATGCAAGATAACTTTTCGTAAGGGGAATGCTTATAAATTACCATTTACAGAAGGAGAGTTCGACGGCGGGCTTGCAAATTTCTGGTTTTCCCATATTCCAAAGAGCAAGATAAAGTCTTTCTTAAATAATTTCCACAGAGTGCTTAAAGATAAAGCTATAGTTTTTATGTGTGATAATATATATAACGAAGGCGTTGGCGGGAAACTGATTAACGGCAGGAAGGGCGACAATAATACCTATAAGATAAGAACTCTTGAAGATGACAAAGAATATAAAATATTGAAAAATTATTATTCTGAAAAACAAATCGTAGATATTTTAGGAAAAAACGTAAGTATTGTTGATATATATTTTGGCAAGTGTTTCTGGTATGTATGTTATGAAGTGAGGAAAAAATTGGGGTGAAAATTATGACAACACTTAGTTTAGCAAAGCCAACCGGAATTATTTTTGACCTTGGGAATACCTTAGTCATTGGTTCAACTGGAGATGTCGGATGGCAAAACGTGCTAAGACACATAGGATACCGGGTATCCCTGAAAAAGATAAGAAAATCAATGAAAACAGTGGAGATGAAATTACTAAAAGCAGGAATTTCACCTGAGACCTATGAAGGAGGAATGAATAAATTCTGGACCCTTTACGACAAGGAGATTTTGAGTTATCTAGGGATTAAAGGAAATTTAACAAGTCTTGCCCAAAAGATACAGGATATGTGGCTTGATTATAATAAAATAATTACCCCTAATGATACTATAAAAACCCTAAATAAACTTAAGTCGGATGGCTATAAACTTGCCATACTTTCAAACGCGTTTGAAGAAGAGATATATGATGCTTTCAACATCACAGGCATTGACAAGAAATTGTTCAATGTGATTGCAGGTTTTAACACTTATCAATCTAAAAAACCCTCTCCGGAATGTTATAAAGGGGTGTTAAATGAACTAAAAATATCTCCCCAAAATGCCGTAATGGTAGGAGATCAGGTTAAAATTGATGGAATAGGGGCTCGTGTATCAAGCATACGATTTGTTCATATAGTCCGTAAAGGAAAAGCTAAGACACCAAAATGGGCAGAGAGAATAACAAGTTTAAATGAATTGCCGGATTTGTTAGAAAAGAAAACTGTTATGAATAATGCGACTAAAAAATAAGAAAAAAAATGGAAATTAACGACAATGAAATAAGTTTTATTTTAAATGGGATAAAGGTATGCATACGACCGGTAAAGAAGGAAGATATACGAGTATTGAAATACGTTAAAGATGATTTGGAATTACACAAAGATAGATTTAACAGACAGGAAAAAGGAGAAGTTACTTATTTAATTGCTACAATAAATGAACTTCCCGTTGGTATCTTATTATTAAAGTGGAAAGAAAGAAAAGATGAACTAGATTATGCTGAAATTGAAGATATATTTCTTGTCCCCGCATTACGACAATTAGGCATAGGGTTCCGATTATTAGAATTTGCCGAATCTTTATGCAAGGAAAGGGGTTTTAAAAGAATAGGGCTTGGAGCTAATCCGAAAGATAATGCTAAAATAAAGAAAGGGTATGAACGATTGGGTTACAAGGAAATTAAAGATTCGTTTCATTTAGATGGCAAGTATCCTTATATTGATAATGATGGTAAAGAGCAAATTTACGAAGACTGGGTTGTTGATATGGAAAAGGAATTATAAGATAAATTAAAATGTTAAACAATAAATTTCAAATAGAGAAAAGGAAAGATTGTATTAAAATTATTTTGCACCGGGCTATTGATGGACAATTTGCAGGTTGGCTTCTTTTGCCTGTATTCAGCCAACTCCGGCGAGAGGATTTTATCCGTCTTGCTATTAGCAAGTATTTTCAAATAGGTCAAATAGTAGATACTCTTTTTGCCATTAATGGATTATCCATAAAAAAAGGCTATGGATATGAGTTTGAAAAAGATTCAAATATGTTGCCTATTAAACCACAGAATACTATTGAGCGGTTAAAAGCAAGTATTCGTAATGTTGAACTTAAAGACGAGATAGAACAAATTCTTGTGCTCATAAAAGATATCCTTTCCCTTATAGCCGATAATTACCCTGAATTAAGCAACGAATGCAAATGTTTGTTGGAACAAAACACGCAGAAATTAACAAATAATTCATCCCGAAATGTTAATAATCTTCGTTGTATTGCGGATAAAATTATCCGCGGGCTTCACGAAGATAATAAATCATGGTCAATTATTATATATGGTTCATTTGCAATGGGACAACCTGATAGTGATTCAGATGCTGATATGCAAGTATATTGCGATTCTATTCCTCCCAAAGATATGAGAATGGAGACGATAAAAAGTATAATTCCCGAAGTTAAAGACTTTAAGCAATCTGATGATGAAGATACGTTTTGGATAGAAGGTCACTACCTTCACATTAACTTTGTAGAATCACGCAAAATAGATGAGATACTTGCCAGATTTCCAAATTTTTACTGGAGCGATGATGACCAATTAGAAGCCGTGCAATCGGGTATTATTTGCTTTGATTCTAATGATAGGGTACTTCAGTGGAAAGATAGATTAGAAAATGTTTCTCATGATACAACCATTAATCGCATTAATGTTTATCTGAGTGACACAAAATGGTGGAGTTTTTCGCTGAAGAAAGGCATAGATTCAAAAGATTTGATTAGTATATATTTTTATCTGGTAGAAGGAATGTATGCTTTATGCAATGTCATTTTTGCATTAAATGGAGTATTCCTGGTTTTCCCGAAGTGGATGAAACAAACCGAGTCGCGAATGAAGATTAAGCCCAAAGATTTTTATTCAAGATTAGTTCATATTGTTAATACAGAATTTTCTTTTTCAACCTATCAGGAGAAGATAAAAGAGTTTTTTCAGTTATGGGATGATACATTGAGTCTTATTCAAAAGGAATATCCTAATATTGATTTAAGTGAGGTTAGAAATCTTTTACAAAGATAAGAATAGATGTATAGTATATAGTAATATAACGGAATGAAAAAGGAACCTATCTCTCTTATTGAAGAATGGGATAAGATAGCACCTAAATGGGCTGAAGCAGTCAGGGAAAAAGGTGATATTTATCGTGAATTTTATTCTTTGCCGGCAATACTGAAAGTTTTGGGAAACATAAAAGGCAAAAAGATCCTGGATTTAGGATGCGGTGAAGGGTATAATACAAGAATATTAGCTCAAAAAGATATTCAAGAGCTTGTAGGCATAGACGGTTCTTATAAAATGATTGAGTTGGCTCAAAAATCCGAAAAAGAAAAACCACTGGGTATAAAATATTATTGCAGTGATGCCGGGAGGATGAAAGTGTTAAAAGATTCGTATTTTGATATTGTCGTGTCGTTTATGGCAATAATGGATATGGAGAAATTTTTCCCTGTTGCAAAAGAAGTTTATAGAGTATTAAAAAAACAAGGGAAATTCATATTTTCTATTCCTCATCCCTGTTTTACCACTATGCCGGGACACGTATGGTGGATAAAAGAGGGCGATTACCAATATCGCGGGGTTGATAACTATTCCAAAAGAGAAAAACAAAATCTTGAATTTACCTTAGGCGCAGGTAAATATAACTTAGGTCGAATGACGGTTTTGCACCGAACCCTTTCGGATTATATAAATCCGTTCGCAAAAGCGGGACTTTTTATTTCAAAATTGTATGAACCAATTCCAACAAATGAACAAGTGAAAAAGATGCCTAAATTAGCTAAACACCAAAGAATACCTTCATTTATGATATTTGAGATGATAAAAGGAGATTCTTCGCTACGCTCAGAATGACAGCCTCTAAGGACTATCATCAAAGAGACTGTAACAGAGCTGGATAAGTTAGATTAATGTTCGTTACCTCACAAACTCTAAGTAAAAAAAAACAAAGGGAAGTAACGCGCCAGTACAAGTTTTTATTTGACAAAAAATCCCTTATATATTAGCTTACTACGAAATAAAAGGAGGTGCGTATGCACAAATTTGTTAGAAGTTTGGTATCAGTGGTTGGCGTGGCACTTGTAATATGGGGTACAAATGCAAATGCGACTACTTATTTTAAGTTTATGGTCAATAACGACACTTCTGCTACTACGGAAGTCCAGGGAGATACGCTTGGATGGATATGTAATTGCGGTGTCGGCGATTCCGTTAGATTTGAATATTACCTTGATCTTAATGGAAACCACACTATAGATGTAACCGATATGTTTTTAGCCAGCTGGTATACAAGAGATGGAGACACCGTTCCTCTAATGGGGTCGTATGATGTAAACCCAACTCCTGACGGAATGATTATTTGCCCTGGCAACCGTGACGGCTCTGCACCCGGGAAATACTGCGTAAGAGCTGTTGATGAAGACAGTTCCAGCGCACAGGACTATCTTACAGTTACCCCTATACCATCACCATTAGCAACAGTTTCAGGCACAGTAACGGTTCAAGGAGTTACTCCTCCGAATAATGTCCTAAAAAACATGATGATTGGAGCTTTTAAAGCATCTCCTCCTATGGAAAGTTGGGGATCTTTTACCGATTCTCTTGGAAATTATACGATAAATTTTGGGACTACGGGAGCTGTTTTTAACATTGGAACATGGTTTGAGTTCCCGGGGTACCACATGGAAGGCGACACTAATCTGTTAGTTACAGGTAATATTACGGGAATTGATTTTTACTTCTCAGTAGCAGTAGAAGAAAAATCACAAACCGCAAATAAACCTTTTCTGAAGCTCACTCCGAATCTTGTCTCCAATAAAGCAACTATAGAGTATATGCTGGCAAAGAATGAAAACGTTTCTCTAAATCTCTACGACATAACAGGGAAAGCAGTGCAAACCCTGAAAAACGAATACCAGACATCAGGACTTCATGCGATTGATTTGACGACAAATACTATGCCTTCAGGCATATATTTTGTAACTCTCCAGACTCAAAGCTATAAAACAACACAGAAATTGATACTTACAAAGTAGTTTTTTAAGAATAAAAGAAAGCCCTTTCGTGTAAAAACGGAAGGGCTTTTTTATTGGTATCTTATATAGATCTAAAAAAATGGCAACCACGAGATTCCACAGATTAACACAAGATTAGGATAGAAATCCAATAGCAAATTCAGTAAGTGTCCTAACCTACATAATAAAAAAGGGAGAAGATAATTTTAAATTACCTCCTCCCCTATTTTTTTATCTTAATTTATTTATTTGCTACATACTTCAAAAGGTCAACTATTCTGGATGCGTAACCATATTCGTTGTCATACCAAGCTAATATCTTAACAAGCGTCCCCTTAACTTTGGTTTCTTCGGCATCAAATATTGAAGAATAATTATTGCCAATGAAATCACAGGAAACAAGAGGAATCGTGCAATACTGGAGATAACCTTTCATTTTACCATCAGCGGCTTCTTTCATTGCCTTATTGACTTCTTCAGCCGTTGTTGCTTTTTTTACAGTGCAAACCAAATCAACTACCGATACGTCAATCGTAGGTACTCTTACCGCAATACCGTCAAGTTTGCCTTTGAGTTCGGGAATAACAAGACCTATTGCTTTTGCCGCACCTGTGGAAGTCGGAATCATAGATACCGCCGCCGACCTTGCTCTTCTTAAATCACTATGTGGAGCATCAAGAAGACGCTGGTCTCCCGTATACGAGTGAATGGTAGTCATAAAACCACTTTCAATGCCAAAATTATCGTTCAAAACTTTTACGACAGGCGCAAGACAGTTAGTGGTGCAGGAAGCATTGGAAATTATGTTGTGTTTTTTAGGATCATAATCTTCCTCATTTACGCCCAAAACAACCGTAACATCTATCTCGCCTTTTGCAGGGGCAGTAAGTATGACTTTTTTGGCTCCTGCTTTGAAATGCCCTTCTATTTTCTCTTTAGACGTAAATTTTCCCGTTGACTCTATAACGTATTCAACGCCGAGTTTCGCCCACGGCAATTCTTCCGGAGATTTTACCGCCAATATCTGATGTTTTTTACCGTTAACGATTATCGCATCTTCGGTTGCGCTGACATCTGCATCAAGGATTCCATAAGTTGAATCATATTTGAGCAAATGCGCAAGTGTTTTGGCATCGGTTATATCATTTATAGCGACAATGTCAATTTCAGGGCTTTTCATCGCTATACGATAAGCAAGCCGTCCAATTCGACCAAATCCATTTATTCCTACCTTCATTACACACCCCCTATATTTAATTTTCTTATAGTACGTATCTTGATAAGTCTTTATTTTTTACTATATTTTTCAATTTTTCTTCTACATATTTTTCAGTAATCGTTATTTTGTTTTTAGTCTTTCCCGGTAAATTGAAAAGATAATCTTCCAATACCGTTGTCATTATGGTATGCAAACGTCTTGCGCCGATATTTTCGGTAGTTTCATTCACAAGCGATGCGTAATATGCTATTTTATTTATTGCCTTTTCATTAAATTCCAGTTCTACTTTCTCGGTATCAATTAAAGCTATGTATTGTTTTAATAAAGCATTCTCAGGTTCAGTAAGGATTCTCCTGAAATCTTCATTATTCAAATTTGAAAGTTCGACTCTTATCGGAAATCTACCCTGCAATTCGGGGATAAGGTCTGAAGGTTTTGAAGAAGTAAAAGCGCCCGCGGCAATAAACAGAATATGGTCCGTTTTTACTATCCCGTATTTTGTTGATACGGAACTTCCTTCAACGATAGGCAATAAATCTCTTTGAACGCCTGCCCTCGAGATATCCGGGCCCGAAGCGCTTTCTTTTCCGACGATTTTATCTATTTCATCAAGAAAAACTATTCCCGAGTTTTCCGTAACGGTCTTTGCTTCTCTGATTATTTCATCCATATCGATAAGTTTCTGGGATTCCTGTTGTAATAAAATACGTTTTGCCTCTTCTACGGACATTTTCCTTTTCTTGCGCTGTTTAGGCATTATAGAACTAATCATATCGTGAACGGACGAGTCCAGTTCTTCAATTCCCATAGGAGACATAACTTCCACAAAAGGAAAAGCCTGCACATCAATAGTGATATCTACTTGTTTATCGTTTAATTTCCCCGCTCTAAGCATTGTTCTTAGTTTTGCCCTTGTTTCCGCGGCACTGCCATTTTTCTCGGAACCCGGTAGTAAAAGGTCAATTATTTTTTCTTCCGTAACCGACTCTGCTTTTTCCTTTATAAGGGCAAGTTCTTTTGCGCGCGTCTGGTTTACGGCAACGTTCATCAAATCCCTTATTATAGAATCCACATCCCGCCCGACATAACCGACTTCGGTAAACTTTGACGCCTCAACTTTTACAAACGGCGCATCGGAAAGTCCTGCCAATCGACGGGCTATCTCGGTTTTCCCCACACCGGTAGGTCCAATCAGGATTATATTATTGGGCATTATTTCTTCTTTTATAGCCCCTTGCACTCTTTGCCTGCGCCAGCGATTCCTCAAAGCTATCGCAACTGCGCGTTTGGCTTTTGTTTGCCCGATTATATACCTGTCTAACTCTTTTACTATTTGTGAGGGAGTTAATTCGTTTGATTTCATAGTTCCTGCACCGTTATATGGGTATTCGTATATATGCATATTGAAGCAGCTATACGAATGGATTCTTCGACTATTTCTTTTGCATTTAAGTTTGAATGTTTAATCAGCGCTTTTGCACACGCTAAAGCATACGGGCCGCCCGAACCAAGAGCTATTATGCCGTCATCTACATCAATGATGTCACCATTTCCGGAAACTATATACGAGTGTTTCTGGTCAAGTATGCCTATCATAGCTTCAAGCCTGCGTAAAACTCTATCCGTTCGCCATTCTTTTACCAGTTCAACCACGGCGCGGTCAAGATTCCCGTGATATTCCTCAAGTTTTGCTTCAAACCTCTCAAATAAAGTAAGCGCATCCGCTGCTCCGCCTGCAAATCCCACAAGTACTTTATTGTTGTATAATTTACGGATTTTACAGGCGCCGCTTTTTACTATTGTATTCTCAAGAGTAACCTGCCCGTCGCTACCCATTGCTACTTTGTTTTTATACCTCAACCCGAGAATAGTGGTGCTTAACATTTTATCCATATTATTTAAGAGCTACTTTACTATATTAATCAAACTTGTCAACTATTTATACTTAAGGAGTTTTCCCACTCTTTTTAAAACAGTAGCACCGAGGTTCCCGACTATTAAACTGTCAGTCAGACATCCCCGAGAACTTCCCTCAAGCCAAAAGTTTAATTTCCTTGACAGATATAAGAAACTTTGTTATGTTCCGTGACAATATTTGATGTAATTTTTTGATAAAAAACCGTAATCTTATTTTAAGTTAAAAAACAATGAAAACAAGACTGAAAATGAAAACAAAAGGGTTAAACTGGATGACTCTGGTAGATACAGGAATCGGCGTAATTGCTTACTATCTTGCATTTGTATTGAGGTTTTCAACATTTTTATTAGGCAACCAATTTTCCTTGTTTTTACAAACTTTGTTAATTGTAGTATTGATAAAATTTGTCATATTTAACTTCTTTGAAGTCAACAGGGGGATTTCAAAATATATTTCCATTGAAGATTTAATAACCATATTCAAGGCAACATCTTTTAGCACAATAGGTATAACTATTGTAGTATTCACGGTTTTCGCAGGATATCCAAGGTCAATACCAATGATTGATTGGTGTCTTACGTTTGTAATGATAGGCGGATTTAAGATTATCCCAAGAGTATACAGTGAATTTATTAAATCTTCCTCTCCATCCTTAAAAAGAATTTTGATTGTAGGTGCCGGGGATGCAGGAACAATGATACTAAGAGAAATAAAGAATAATCCGGCTTTGCCCTACAAAGTAATAGGTTTTATAGATGACGATAGAGCTAAACAAGGCAGAACTATACAGGGAGTTCCTGTAATAGGGACAAGATATGACATCCAGCATTTTGTTCGCAGGTATAAAATCGGAGAAGTTATAATAGCCATACCATCCGCGCCCGGGAACGAATTACGAAATATCGTTATGGAATGCAAAAAGGTAAAAGTAATATTCAAAACCGTTCCATCTCTCAGCGAAGTAATTACCGATACCGTATCGCTTTCTCAACTTAAAGAAGTAGATGTTGAGGATTTACTTAGAAGATTACCTATAAAATTAGATACAAGTCTTGTATCTTACCACATATCAGGCAAGAAAATTATGGTAACGGGTGCAGCAGGGTCAATAGGTAGCGAATTATGCCGACAAATAGCAAAATTCAACCCTGAAGAACTTATTTTAGTGGATATGGCAGAGACACCTCTTTTTCACATAGAACGTTCATTAAGAAAAAACTTCCCAGGACTAAACATAACACCCTTTCTTATTGATATAAAAGACAAATATCAAGTAGAACAAGCAATAAAACTAAAACCCGACATAATTTATCACGCAGCTGCTTATAAACACGTTCCCCTATTAGAAAGAAATTGGAGCGCTGCTATAAAAAATAACATATTTGGCACAAAAAACCTTGCCGATATAGCCAAAGAATATGAAATAGACGAATTTGTTATGGTCTCAACGGACAAAGCAGTAAATCCTATAAACACTATGGGACTTTCTAAAAGGCTTGATGAAATTTATGTCCAGTCGTTATCCAAAAACTCGAAAACTAAATTCGTTTCCGTTAGATTTGGAAATGTTCTTGGTTCTCAGGGAAGTTGTATCCCTATCTTTAAGAACCAATTAATGGCGGGAGAACCTATTACCATTACACATCCCGATATGAGAAGATATTTTATGACTATACCCGAAGCTTCCCAGCTTATAATACAAGCAGGGACAATGGGGAAAGGCGGAGAAATATTTATCCTTAGAATGGGAGAACCGGTAAAAATAGTTGACCTTGTAAATGACCTTATTACCTTATCCGGTCTGAATAAAGAAGATATTAAATTTTCATTCGTAGGCTTACGACCAGGGGAAAAACTTGACGAAGAACTTATCGGTAAAGGCGAAAAAGTGAAAATGACTCCTGATGAAAAAATACTTGTATTGGAAACAAAAAATAATCTTTCTCCCGAAGAAATAAATGAAGGTTTGAGAATACTTAAACAATACCTGGATTATGGAGATATGAAGAATACTCTTGCTCAGGTTAAACATATGATTAGCACTTATTCGTAAATAATTTTATCCTCAAAATTTATATCAAATGTTAAGTATAAGCAAAATATTTATTTTTCTTGGAGGTATTTTTATTATCTCCGGTGTTTTATTCTTCATATTCCATAAGCTTGGATTAGAAAGATTACCGGGCGATATCAAAATTCAACACAATAATTTTACATTCTATTTTCCTATCGTTACATGTATATTATTATCCGTAATTTTAAGTTTGATTTTACGTTTTATAAAAAAATGAACCCAACACTCGACGAATTATCAGGAATCCTCTATGATTGCATAAACGTACAGGAAATCTCAACTGAAAACGATATCACAATAGTCCGCGGAACTCTCATTGTAGATAAAAAATTCGCATTTGATACCATAAGTAAGCGTCTGAAACCTTACAATTTATTACCGCTGTTCTCACAAAAAGATAATTTTCAGACTATTCTTAAACTTATTCCTGCCCCTATAGTCAAAGCAGACAAACGCTGGATTAATCTATTGCTTTTAATTCTTACTTTTTTCAGCACAATAGGAGCGGGTATTTTTCTTACTATGGGTTTCTTCAAAACACTCGGGGAAACTTATCAAACCAGTCAACTCATAACCTACGGCATTTTATTCGCCTGTTCTATGCTTATAATACTTGGGACTCACGAACTTGGGCATTATTTTGCCTGTAAAAGGAGAGGAATTTCCGCTACACTTCCTTATTTCATTCCTTTCCCATTTTCGTTATTCGGAACATTAGGGGCTATAATAAAAATAAAATCCCCTATACAAGACAGAAATGGTCTAATTGAAGTCGGTGCCGCAGGTCCTATCGCCGGTTTTATACTTACCATCCCTATCGCCATAATAGGCTTAAAACTCTCTAAAATAACCTTAATCGGCGCTGGAGACCAAACTTTTATGGGGAACTCTTTGCTCTTTTCCATTTTAACAAAATTATTTGCCCCGGCTATACCTCTGGGTTATGATGTAGTTTTACATCCAATAGCTTTCGCCGGTTGGGTTGGTGGATTCATTACTGCACTTAATTTATTGCCTGTCGGGCAACTGGATGGCGGACATATAATTTATGCTCTTATTGGCGAAAAAAATAAATTCGTAGGATGGGCAATAATAGGAATGATAGCAGTACTTGGATTTTATTGGGAGGGATGGTTCTTATGGGTACTTTTCATTCTCCTGGTAATAAAACTAAGACATCCTGCGCCATTAAACAATATAAGCCAATTAGATACAAAACATAAAATTATCGGAATCGTAGCTCTGGCAATATTTGTTTTAACTTTTGTCCCGGTTCCTTTTAAAATGCAATGATTATATTAATACTTTTTTTATTATTACCTTCGGAACTCTACAAGGAAGCCCATAAAGCTTATAAGTCCGGAGACTTTGAACTTGCAGGCAAAAGGTTTGAACGACTATTAGTTAATTATCCTGATAACGTACTTGCCCCCGAAGCTATGTTCTGGACGGCAAAATTAAAATCCAATCCCGATAAAGCAATGGAATATTATACAAAATTTATATCCTTGTATCCGGAAAGTAATTTTGTCCCCGAAGCTTTATACAATATTGCCCAGTATTATTATGCTGTAGAAGATTATAATTCGGCAATTAAATTTTATAATGACCTTACAACAAAATACCCTTCCTCTGTATACACTAAATATGCTTACTCACAGTTAAAAATCTTTTCTACCTTAATATACATCCAGATAGGAGCTTTTTCAACCAAAGAAAATGCCCTAAAACTTCAACAGGAAATTACACCCATTCTATCTTCCGATAGTCTATTAGGAAATGAGCTTTCTATCCAGATTAACCAGGAAGCCAACCTTTACAAAATAAAAATAGGACACTTTAATTCTGAACTGGAAGCAAGCGAGTTTTTATTACGAAGCAAAATAAACGGGTTTGTTATAAAACGTAAATAATTATGGAAACATCTACCCCTCTCTTAGAACAGTGGCACAAAATAAAAAAGCAATATCCGGATGCCATAATACTCTTCCGCTTAGGTGATTTATTATTTTTGATATTTCAAATTGAAAATGACATAATATCGGTATAAAGCAACAGTACTTGGGGTTGAAAAATATGGCTTGACTGAATGAAATTCTATGATTAAAATTACATAACTTAATAGAAAAAAATATAGGAAATATAATTATGAAAAAAAATAAAAAAATTAATTTAAAATCTCCATCTATAATAAGTGCAATTATAATTGCTATCGCAACTATAATCGCAGCAATAATTAGGATTACTCCCCAAAGTCCTATAAAAGTAGTTTCAACCGGAAATTCAAATAAAATAACAGTAGACAGTAAAAAAGTAGACGCCAAAAAAGACTACGTACAAGGCAATAAAATAGAAACAACTATTAATGCACCTAAAGCTTTAATAGTGACACAAAATCAAACTGGTAATAACAACATTATCAACCAAATCTCATCCCAAGACTACAAACAGCTTACAGAATCTCAAAGAGAACAAGTTATAGAAAACTTAAAACAACTTATTAGAGAGTTTTCCCAACCACCTAAAATTTTTATTGAAATTGAAAGTGGTAACTCCATGAGAAATAAAGTAGCATATGACTTAGAAACTTTGCTGAAAAGTTTTAATTTAGGGCAATATGCACAAGGTAATACATATATAGGTCGTTTTCCCGACCATCCAATAACAATAATATGTAACTCTCAAAACAAAGAATTTGTGGATAAATTCATCAAGGCTATTGAGCCTTATATAAAATGTCAGTATTATATTGACTCAAATACAATCTTTTCAACTGATATAATTAAATTCTATATAAACGGAACACCTTCTTTTGAGATGGATGGAAGAGTTCAAATTGTAAGCGATAGAATACTAAAATGCTATCAAAATGTATAAAGACTGCCACACGATACAAGTTTTTCCCCATTTTGAAAGCAAGTTGATATAAGGTAATAATTATGGAAACATCTACCCCACTTTTAGAACAGTGGCACAAAATAAAAAAGCAATATCCGGATGCCATAATACTCTTCCGTCTGGGTGATTTTTATGAAACATTTTATCAGGATGCCGTTTTGGCATCAAAAATTCTTGGAATAACCTTAACTCAGAGACAATCCGGGGTTCCGCTTGCCGGGATTCCTCATCATGCGGCGACTCCATACATCGCTAAACTTGTTAAAGCAAATTATAAAGTGGCAATATGCGAACAACTCGAACCTCCCCAACCAGGGAAACTCGTTAAAAGAGACGTGATAGAAGTAATTACCCAAGGGACTTTAGTTGAAGATGCATTGCTTGAAGCAACAAAAAATAACTATCTGGCATCAATATTTCAGAATGACATAAATTACGGGCTTGCCCTAATAGATCTCTCCACAGGAGAATTCAAAGTCACTGAACTCAATAAAGAAGAACTAATAGACGAACTGAAAAGATTATCACCGGGAGAAATTATTACTTCCGTAGACTTTGATTTCATACATACCTCAAAAATAGATACTTATAAATTTAATTATGATATTGCAAAACAAGAACTGATTGAACATTTTAATGTAGCCTCTTTGGATGGTTTTGGATGTAAAGATCTGCATCTTGCCGTTTCAGCCGCAGGAGCTGCCTTATCTTATCTTAAATCCGTAAAAAAATCGTCTCTCCCCCACATCAATCCACCCAAACCATACTTTTTATCTAAATATCTGCTTCTTGACGAACCTACAAGAAAAAACCTTGAACTTATACAAAAAATTAATAATACCGAAGGCGAAGGTACACTTCTATGGGTATTAAACCATACTTATACCCCGATGGGAATAAGATTACTTCGAAACTTCATTCTTTTCCCTCTTGTTGACATAAAAGAAATAAATAACAGACTTGATAAAGTAGAATATTTCGTTAAAAACCTATCTTTTTTAGGACAATTTACAGGCATAATTTCCTCCAATGCCTGCGTATCAGACCTCGAAAGACTCGCCACAAGGGTTTCTATGGAAAGAGCTACCCCGAGAGATATTACCGCTATTTCAAATACCCTAAAAATTCTACCCGGGATAAACACCATACTTCCTAAGGAATTCGAAAGTTATAAAATGCCTGACTTAAAAGATATTGCTCAATACATTGAAAAAGCTATCGTTGCTAGCCCGCCTCCAACTATAGAAGACGGTGGAGTCATAAAACAAGGTTTTAGCAAAGAACTTGATGAAATACGGGAACTTTCTTATTCCGGTAAAAAATGGGTTTCGGATTTTGAATCTCGTGAACGAATTAGGACAAAAATCCAATCCCTGAAAGTCGGATTTAATAACACTTTTGGTTATTATATAGAAATTACAAGGTCAAATCTTAAACTCGTTCCTCAAGACTACATAAGAAAACAAACTACAGTAAACTCCGAGAGATTTATTACCGAAGAACTAAAACAATACGAGTATAAAATTTTGTCCGCAGAAGAACGGATAAAACGAATGGAATACGAAATATTTTCCGAAGTACGAAAAAAAGTGGCTTCGGAAGTCCATAAAATTCAGGATACTGCCAGAAAACTTGCTGAACTGGACGTTTTTGCGTCATTCGCTTTTATAGCGACCCAAAACAACTATGTAAAACCCGAAATAACCGAAGAAAATTCCATTATCATTAAAGACGGGAGACATCCCGTTGTAGATAAACTGATTTCAAAAGACGAATTCATCCCAAACCCGACTACATTAGATGATGAACAACAAATTTACATAATTACGGGACCAAATATGGCAGGAAAATCCACATATTTAAGACAGGTCGGATTAATAACTCTTATGGCTCAACTTGGCTCTTTTGTTCCCGCTTCTTATGCCAGAATAGGAGTAAGAGACCGCATATTTACAAGAATCGGCGCAAGTGATGACCTTTCACGGGGCGTTTCCACTTTCCTTGCTGAAATGAACGAAACTGCAAATATATTAAATAATGCAACAAATAGGAGTCTTGTTTTGCTTGATGAAATCGGAAGGGGAACAAGTACTTACGATGGGATGTCAATTGCATGGGCAGTCGCCGAATACCTGTTGCAAAAAATCGGAACTAAAACACTTTTTGCAACTCATTATCACGAATTATCCGAACTTGCCACAATCTTTTCAGAGATAAAAAACTATCATATAGCGGTTAAACGATATGAAGACAAAATAATCTTTTTACGCCAGTTAAAACCGGGACAATGTGATGATTCCTATGGAATAGAAGTAGCAAAATTGGGTGGGGTGCCGGGGAAAGTAATAAAACGAGCGCAAGAAGTCCTGGAATCCCTGGAAATCAAAGAATTAAAATCAAGTAAAATCCGTTCCAAATCAAAACAAACAGACTTCTTTACAACTCCTAATAAACAAGAATTAAATAAACCGGAGTCCAAAATATTAGAAACCATCGCAAACATAGACCCTGATAAAATAACTCCCGTAGACGCTCTCCTATTGATAAAAAAATTAAAAGAAATGAGTTAGAGCAATTGCTTACTCATTTTTATTTTGCATATACCCTTCAGGTACCACTTTTACTCTTGACTTTTTCCATTTCTACCTTAAACGTATCGTAAACTAACTATAATGACAAGAAACGAATTAGAATATAAACTTAAACAAACCTTTAAGCTTGACAGATTCTATGACGACCAATGGGATACTATTAACCGAATTTTAAAAGGAGAAAGAGTTTTACTAATTGAAAAAACAGGTTTTGGAAAATCATTGTGCTTTCAATTTCCTGCGACAATTTTCAATGGGACAACTGTAGTTTTTTCGCCACTAATTGCATTAATGCGTGACCAGGTAAAAAAATTAAACAGCTTAGGCATTTCTGCAAAATGTATTAATAGCGAACAGACAATGGCGGAAAACTCTCAAATTATATCAGAAGCCAAACAAGGAAAAGTTAAAATTCTTTATATAGCTCCTGAAAGACAAGAAAACAGTGAATGGCTTGAAGCTACAAGACAAATGAATCTTTCAATGGTCGTTATTGACGAAGCCCATTGTATTTCAGTCTGGGGACACGATTTCCGCCCTGCGTTCAGAAAAATCGTTGACTTAATAAAATTGTTACCACAGAAATTTCCTATTTTAGCCACAACGGCAACAGCCACAGAAAGAGTAGCTCAAGACATCATTCAACAAATGGGGGGGAATATAAAATATCTTCGTGGTAATTTACTACGGGAAAATTTTAGGCTGAACGTAGTAAAAGTTTCTTCCGAAGATGATAAACTGGCATTTTTAGCAGAGTACTTACCTAAACTGAACGGGACAGGTATCATTTATACCGGCACAAGGGTTGATACTGAAATTTATTCAAATTTTTTAAATTACCAAAACATTAGCTCTGTAAATTATAATGCCGGATTCGACGCAGAAACAAGAAAATCTATAGAAGATGGGTTGATTAATAACCACTGGAAATGTGTCGTCTCCACAAATGCCCTGGGTATGGGTATTGATAAACCAGACATTAGATTTATCATTCATACGCAAATACCTGCATCTCCAATTCATTATTATCAAGAGATTGGAAGAGCAGGTAGAGATGGGAAAGAAACTAGAATTATCCTTTTATACAATCCTGAAGACAGAGAATTGCCGGAACATTTTATTGAAAACAGTCGTCCCCCTTTTAAGCATTACCAAAAGGTTATTGAGCAATTAAAAAAAGAACCTTCAGGCAAATGGGATTTGATGAGAAAAACCAATCTAAATAAAACCAAAATAGAAATAATAACAACAGATTTAATCGAGCAAGGTATAATAAAAGAAGTTATTTTTGGTCGTTCCAAAAAATATGAGTACAAATTTAATGCCCCTCGGCTTAACACTATGACTTTTGAAGAGCTCAAGGAATTTAAATTAAACGAACTTGAGAAAATCATTGAATACGCTGAGATGGATAAGTGCAGAATGTTTTATCTTTGTGATTACCTGGATGATAAGAGTATTGTTGAAATTTGCCATAAATGCGATAACTGTAGGACGGAAAAATTTACCCATAAAATAAATGCTTACTGGCAGGAAAAAGTGGATGATTTTAAGAATAATGATTTTCCAGAAATTCAATTGGTTTCTATGTCTCAACAAGAAAAACCTCTTTTAGAGCGAAAGGATAAATTGGTCAACGGGGTTGCATTTTCGTATTATGGCTTTTCAAACGTAGGATCTATGATTCACCGGTGTAAATATGAGGATGGTGGAGACTTCCCCGATTCCCTTCTGATTGGAGTTTTGAGAGCCTATCGAAGCTATTTTAAAGATGAAAAATTCGATTTAATTATCTACGTTCTTCCAACTGAATCGGGTGATTTGGTTAAGAATTTTGCCGAAAAAGTATCCAAGAATTTAGAGATACCTATTTCCCACGGATTGACAAAGCGGCAAGATATGAAACCCCAAAAGGTATTTCAAAATTATATATCAAAAAAGGATAACGTAAAAGGTGTTTTTGGCTACAACAATCCCGCCGAGATTAAAGGGAAAAACGTTCTGTTGATTGATGACATTTGTGATAGCAAAGAAACAATTAAGGAAATCGGAAATTTAATGAGTAAATTGGGGGTGAATAAAATTGCACCATTGGTAATAGCAAAGACAATTGGCGGGGATATAATAGATAACACTCCAAATTTAATTAAAAGGAATGTAGTAGATTCTAAAAAAGCAGTGAATGAGAAAGAAAAACCTTTTGCAGAAATTCGTCGGAAGTATCCAAATCCTAAGGATGAAGATAAGATTTACCAAATATTAAAGAAATGGCGTTTTGAAAAAGCCAAAGAAAGTAATTTGCCTACTTACTGCATTTTGCCTAATGCAACCTTAAATAATATTGCCGAAAGAAAACCTACTTCCATTTTAGAACTTCTGGACATAAAAGGATTAGGCAAAAAGACAATTAAGAAATTTGGCGAAGAGATTATTGAACTTATTAATAACTTATAAGTTAAAGGAATAAAATTATGGGCACAAAAGATTATTCATATTGGATAGCATTGGCACATTTGCCAAAATGGGGTTATTTAAAAATCAATAACCTAATCATCAAGTTTTTCCATGAAGAAAAAATCTCCATAGAAGACTTTTTCAACTTACCTGAATCAATATGGAACAATAAATATCAACTTAACCAAGAAGATATTTCTGATTTACAGAAAGCAAAATCTGAATTACCTAATAACGCGTTTTTTGCAGAAAATCTTTCAAGCCAGGGGTTTGAGTTAATCCCTATTACTTCTCCGGAATACTCAAAAACCTTAAAACAAAACTTAAAAGCGGCACATTCCCCTGCTTTATTGTATGTTAAAGGTAACAAAAAAATACTTTATGAAAAGTCTATTGCTATTGTTGGTTCAAGAGATGCAGGAAGGAAATCATTGGAATTTGCCGACAACATTGCCAAATTAGCAAGTAAGGATTTTAAAGTAGTCGTTAGTGGTTTTGCAAAAGGCGTTGATAAACAGGCTTTAGATTCTGCAATAAAATACACAGGACAAAGTATAATTGTTCTTCCTCAAGGTATAACAACTTTTATTTCGGGCTTCAAAACATATTACAGGCAAATTGTTGACGGTAATATTTTAGTGTTAAGCGTATTTCATCCAAAAGCAGTTTGGTCAGCCGGTTTGGCAATGGCTCGTAATCCTGTTATTTACGGACTTGCTGACGAAATATTTGTAGCAGAGTCAAGCGAAAAAGGTGGAACATGGTCAGGAGTAATTGACGGTCTTAGAAAAGGACGTAAAATTTACGTGAGACAACCTGAACCAAACGAAAAAAATGCAAACAATCTTCTTATTCAAAAAGGCGCTATTCCGGTTGACTTCAATGGAGTAGGAAATCCAAATGCTGAACAAATGGTAACAGCATCAATTGCAAATGAACCATCTATAGAAACTATTGAAGACAGAATTCTAAAAATACTTAACGGAAAAACACTTTCTGTAAAAGACATTCTTGAAAAATTAAAATTGGATTGGACGACAAAAAAATTGACAACTCACTTGCAGGAAATGGAAACAATTCAAACTGTAAAAAAATATGGGAGAAATCACTATACCCTAAAAAGCAATCAAAAAGAACGACAAACAAAACTTTTTGAGTAGACAAAAAAGTACTGGTTAGAAAATCAGGGGTAACGATGCTGTCCGATATTGATAAAAAAATTAAAAGAAATGAGTTAAGTATTGACTTTAAAAGTCTGTAATATATAATATTCAAAATGAATAATTCGCTTTTTTATAAGAATTTCTCCAAAGTCTTTTTATTTATTTTACTTACTGCCACACAAATCCACACTACCTTATTATTCGCAGAAAAAATAACAAAAGAAATACAATTCAATAAGTCATCCTTGTCCAATAAAGAAATCAATGGATATCAAATATTATCTTTAAAATCGGACAAACTAACTCCCGGAGCAATTCTACATACTACAGAAGCAGGTTCACCTATTATTCCTTTTTATGAAATTCATATACTTATTCCTCAAGATGCCATAGTAAACTCTTTAGACGTAATTTCTACCAGCAATGAAAAACTACCTGATAAATATTTTTTATTCCCTGCACAACGCCCTCAACCAATGATTTACAATCTTCCAGTCCCCGAATTTATTTCTCCCAATCCTGTAATTTACAATTCACCTACAACTTATCCTGGAAATCTCGCAAAACTTGTTGGGACAGGAAATAAAGGAGGATATAAAATTGCAAGTATTCTAATTTATCCCGTCCAATATATCCCATCAGAAAAACAAATTATATTTTATTCCTCAATAAAAATAAAACTAAACTATACTCATACTTCCAAAACCAACCTTTTAACCCCATTTCAGAATAATACAATTAAACAGGAAATTAAAAACATAGTATTAAATCCCGAAAATATAGAAACTTATGCGCCCCAGATAACAAACAAACAGAATGAATTTCAATATTGCATAATAACTAATAATGCCTTGTCCGGCGAGTTTCAGCGTCTTGCAGATTGGAAAACCCGTAAAGGCATTAAATCTAAAGTTATGATTGTAGATTCTATTTACAATACTTTTTCCGGGATAGACAGACAAACAAAAATTCGTGAGTTTATACGATACGCTTATACCAACTGGGGAACTCAATACTTTTTGTTAGGGGGACAATCTGATTTCGAAAACAATGAAGAAATTGTCCCACGAAGAGATGTTTTTTGTGTTAATACTGACATATGTCCTTATCCGGACGGAGATACTATCCCCAGCGATCTTTATTATTCTGATTTAGACGGGACATGGGATAAAAATGGAAATGGCATATACGGAGAAATGGACGACAGTATAGACCTTTATTCGGATGTATATGTCGGCAGAGCTCCCGCAAAAGACATAAATCAGGCAAAAATATTTGTAGATAAAATCCTTGCTTATGAAAAAAATTCACTGAAAGGATATGCAAAAAAAATATTACTCGTAGGTGCAGAATTATGGCCGTCAAAAAATTATAATGGAGATATAGTTAGTGACTCAATAATATCCATTACTCCATCAGGCTGGTCAGAAGGCAAATTATATTACAAAAATGGCAACTTATCACGGGATGCAGTTGTTGATTCTGTCAATGCTGGATTTGGACTTGTACATTATGCAGCACATGGAGGCGCACCCGTAATAATGGTAGCAGGTCAAAGCTTTTCAATTCCCTTTGTGGATATTCTTAACAATACTAATAAATTCGGTATTCACAATGCAATTTCCTGTTTTACGGGAGCAGTGGATGAAATTAACACTAGTGATTATAATTATGATTGCCTTGCAGAGCATATAGTAAACAGCCCTAACGGCGGTGGAGTAGCTTCCGTGATGAATACAAGATATGGTTGGGGAACACCACCTTATATGGGTTACGCCGAATTACTGGACCTTGAATTTTATAACCAATTATTTAACTCGGGAGCTTATCATCTAGGTATTGCTCACACACTTTCTAAAAATCCATACTGTGGTATAGCTCAAACAGATACTCTTTGGAGATATTCTATTTATGAATTAACATTATTCGGAGACCCGGAATTACCAGTCTGGACAGAAGCCCCGGAAAGCCTCACTGTTAACTATCTATCTAATATCGGAACAGGCTCACAAAACTTTAATGTGTATTGTTCGCACAATAGCAGTCCTAAGGAAAGTACATTAGTATGCCTGATGAAAGGAACTGAAATCTATAAAACAGGATATACAAATTCGGCAGGAAATGCAGTATTTAATATTTCACCTGCAGTCCCCGGGAATATCTATGTAACTGCAACTGCACATAATTTTTATCCTTACGAAGGGACATCTACTGTGGTGGGACAGGGGCCTTATGTTAGTTATAAAAATCATGACATTACAGACAACATAGGAAATGCAGACAGTACTGTTAATCCGGGAGAAACAATAGATTTATACCTTACATTATGGAACCCTGGAACTATAACCGCATCAGGCGTTAGCGGAACAATTACAACAAATGACACCCTTGTTTCCGGTATATCAGATACAACTCAAAGTTATGGCAACATTTTATCAAAAGACAGCTGTACAAACTCAGGGACATATAAAATCTCAATTTCACCTAATACCCCTGATATGCATATCATAAAAATTCGTATAAAAATTACCGATGATTCGGCTAATATCTGGTATGATAGTTTAAACATTCAAGTTGCTAGACCAAAACCAATTTACCAGTCCTATCAACTTAATGACTCCGAGGGCAATACTCCTAACGGATATTTGGACCCCGACGAAGAAGCAAAAATTACGCCCCGTGTCAAAAATACGGGAACCGGTAATCTAGATTCTGTAAGAGCAGTTTTAAGAACAACCAGCCCCTATACAGCAATTATAGATTCACAGTCAACCTTCGGCGAAATACCTCATACCGAAACTAGAAACGGAATACCCTTTAAGGTCAATACAACTCCCAGTATTAATATTGGCGATAGCATAATATTTGAAATACAAATAATAGGATGGAATGGACTAATTCAGTATTCAAATTCAGACACGATTGTTGTGAAAGTTGGTCTTCCCGGATTAATGTACGCTGACCACGACGTAGGGAACCTCCAATTTACCGTTACTTGTAATGGTGTATGCGGATTCACAAAACAAAACGGCGAAGGCACCGGCTTCAAATACCCACATAACAGTAGCAATCTCTTATGGATAGGTTCATTATGGGTCGGGAACGCTTCAAATTATGTAGTAAATAAAGATTTTAATGCGGAAGGAACCGGCGATTGGAAAGAAACCTCAACCCCGGATGGAAAACTAAGAATGGGAGGAAATAAATTCTCCAATCAGGACGGGATTGCTATTTATAATGATGCAAATCATCCTGCTCCAAAAAATATAACCGTAAACCAATTATCTTCAGCTTGGTCTACCCAACCTTACAATGACTTCGTAATTATGAAATATAAAATAACAAACACCGGAACATCCCCGATAAATAACTTATATGCAGGACAATATATGGAGTTTGATGTAGACACATTAAACTCACTGAAAGACAAAGTCGGCATAGATTCTTCAAAACATTTAATATATCAATATGCCAAAATAAACTCCAGATGTGTCGGCATAAAACTTATCAGTCCTCTAAACCCTGCAAACCTCAGCGCAATCAACAGTAAAACTTATGTATACCCGGGATGGTTTATTCAAGATAGCATTAAAATTAAATTTCTTAATGGGGCTTTAACTTCTACCGTTCTTGACACAACAGATGATTGGGGCATACTGGCTTCGACAGGACCTTTTAATCTGGATGCAGGTAAAGACACAACAATATCATTTGCCATTATTGGAGGAGATAGTATCTCAGACCTTAAATACAATAGTGATATGGCAGAAATAATTACCAGCATAGAGGATAAAGAGAAAAATACACCTTTGAGCTATAAATTATATCCCTGTATGCCAAACCCAACAAAAAACAAAGCTTTTATACTATATTCCGTGCCGAAAACATCTGAAGTAAAAATCGTAATTTATGACATAAGTGGAAGAATCACAAAAAAATTCGCATTTAAAGGAGTACTGCCGGGATTACACAGTACATTATGGGATGGAACCAACTCGCACGGGAATAAAGTGTCTACAGGAGTCTATTTTATACATTTTATATCTAAGGCAGAAGAAACTCAATCTCAGGATGAAAATGAGGTTAAATATAGAAATAAATTAATAATTATACGATAATATCAAGTATATTTATGAAAGTGAGAATTTTCCCTTGACTTTTTAGTTATTATTAAGTATAAAACTCCATAAAAAAATGGCAATAATAGAAGGATATAATTTACCTGATAATCTTTACTATCACGAAAATGGAACATGGGTAAAACTACAGGGAGAAAATGTACGGATAGGCGTAACCGACTTTTATCAAAAATTAGCAGGAAAAATAACTTATCTTGATTTCCCCTTTGAAAACGATGAACTAATACAGGGAGACCCATGCGGTAGAATTCAATTTGATAAACTCATAGCTCCTGTTTCCGGTACGGTTATTACAGTAAATCAGGAATTAGAAGATAACCTTAATATTATAAATAAAGAACCTTATGCCAGCGGTTGGATAATAATCGTTAGAACTTCAAATATAGATGAAGAATTAAAAAATTTATATCACGGAGAAAAAGCAGTAGAGTGGTTAAAAAATAAACTTACAAATAAATAATTTCCCCTATCAGGAGGTTGAATAAAATGAAAATCACGAAAGTAAACGTAAAACCTATACTTTTACCACTAAAAGTTCCATTTAAGATTGCCCTTGGAGAAGACGTTGAATATGAAGGTGTAGTTGTAGAAATAGAAACTGATAACGGTTTAACCGGCATTGGAGAAATATCCCCTTCACACAGAATTACAGGTGAAACAGTAGGAGCTTCAATTAGTATAATGCAAACTGATATAATACCACAGATTATGGACGAAAATCCTTTGTTTATAGCAAAACTAATGGATAAAGTCAATGCAAGAATTATATTTAATCCAAGTGTAAAATGTGCAGTTGATATTGCGTTGCACGATATACTCGGCAAATATCTTGGTATGCCATTGAAAACCATACTTGGTGGATTCAGAGAATCTATAACAACTTCCATTACTATAGGTATCAAATCTATATCGGAAACTATAGAAGAAGGGAAAAGCTTTGTCACAAACGGAGCAAAAGTAATAAAAATAAAAATCGGTCTGGATCCGGAGGAAGATATAGAAAAAATAAGATTACTCCGTGAAGAACTTGGTTATAAACTGGCTATAAGAGTTGATGCTAACCAGGGATACGATCCACGCACCGCAATAAAAGTTTTAAGAAAACTTGAAAAATATGAAATTGAATTTGTCGAACAACCCGTTGCTTATTGGGATATCAAAGGATTAAAATTCGTAAAAAATAACACTGATATCCCCGTTATGGCAGATGAAAGCATACATTCTATTTATGATGCAATAAATTTAATCCGTGAAGAAGCTTGTGATTTATTCAATATAAAATTAATGAAAGCTGGTGGAATAAAAGCAGGAGCAAAAATTGCAGCAATCGCAGAAAGTGCAGGTATCCCCTGTATGATAGGTTGTATGGTCGAGACAAGAATTGGCATCGCGGCTGCAACACATTTAGCACTTGCCACAAAAAACATCAAATATGCAGACCTTGACGGACATCTAATGCTACGAAAAGATGTAGTCGATGGAGGAGTTTTTACCGAAAACGGTGAAAATAAGGTAACTGATAAATCTGGATTAGGCGTAACGATGATAGAAAATAATTAATTTCAAACAAACATCTTATTTTTTTGTTCTCTTTAAGTTCTTAACTTTATGCTTCTACCTATCTCCCAGTTTGACTATAAGTGTTTTCTATAAGTCTGTTGGGTAAGTATTTTTTCGGAGTTTAAACCATGCTAGCGGGGTTATTTATTTTTTTATGGCGACGGAGGGATTCGGACCCCCGACACAAGGATTATGATTCCTCTGCTCTGACCAACTGAGCTACGTCGCCATCGTTACAACAGAACTACTGACTTCCCTATTCTGAAGAGGAAGTCTGAACGTTATATTTACTTTACCATTTGACTCGATATCTACTCTTTTTACTAATGCTTGAACAAGTGGCTTTTTCTCCGTATCAGTAGCCCAAGTCAAATAATCTCTAAACTGGAGTATAAGCTCCTCCGCCACTGAAGCATCCTGTTCAGTATAAGATAACTGTGCCTTTTGAACAGAAACAAGAAAAAGTTCATCTTCTGCTTTTTTTTCTCTCTCAGCAATTTCTTTTATCTGTTGGCTAAATTTATCTAATGCAATATTCTCTTTCTTTAGTAGGTCAAATAGCCTCTGTTTCTCATTTTCAAGTATACGTTTTTCCCTTATAAAATTTTGCTCTTTATTATCTAAATCTTCTGTTTCAGTATCTTTACATACTTTCAGCTTTTCCACTAACTCCCTAATCTCTGGTAGTCTTCCCTGAAGATTCTTAACTTGTTCTATAAGAAAAGGTTCAATCACCTCTTTTCTCACATATTTAAGCCTGCAATCTTCACAATGCGGAGTAAGTGGTTCATCGCTTTTTAAACCTCTTATCCTTCGCCAACCGGAAGGATTGCAACGGTAGTATTTATCTTCATAAGTTTTTATTTCATCTTTTTCTTCTATTGCTCTTGTTTTCTTCCAGCCCTCTAATTTTATTCCGCAGGGAGAAAAATGTAATAATCCATTAAATAAATAGTTTTCTTGACACTCTTTATCGCTGGCTTTCCTTTTCACTTTAAGCTTTTCTTGTGCAGCCAAAAATATTTCCTTTGAAACAATAGGTTCATGGGCATTTTCTATATATACCCAATTTTTCCTATCTCTTTGTTGGCTAATTACTTTACCATCTTTACGTTTAATACGATATTTATTCCACGTATAAACACCATAATATACAGGGTTAGACAAAATTATTCTTACTGTTTCACTTCCCCATTTTTTTCCTCCAATAAGTTTGCCTGCCTTTGTAGTGTGCTGATTTGTATGGTAGTTCTTTTCATTGAGCCACTTAGCTATAGTGCTGGTGCTCATTTCTTGTTTAGTTTCAGGATGGCCTTGGCAATATAATTCAAAAATTTGCCGTATAATTGGAGTTCTGGTTTCATCAATTGTTAACCTTTTATTCTCTACTTTATATCCATCAGAAATAGTTCCGCCATTATAATTACATTTTCCCGCCTTGCCAAGCATTCCCATATAAGCCCGTTCTCCTATGGCATCAGACTCAAACTCAGCAATGGAAGATAACATATTAAAGGTAAGTCTTCCGACAGAACTACTCGTATCAAGGGACTCAGTGATAGATACAAAATTCACTTCTCTTTTATCAAACTCTTCTATTATATGATGCATATTTTTAACATTACGGCTCATCCTATCGAGTTTGAAAACAACTACTACGTTAAAAAATCCTAATCCTGCATCTTGTATCAGCTCCTGTAATTTCTTACGGTTAATATTCCGACCGGAGTCCGAGTCTTTATAAACCTTGTAAAGTACCCATCCCTTACTTTCACAGTACGCTCTACATCTTCTCTCTTGCTCACCAAGTGAACAGCCCTCTCTTTCTTGGAGTTCAGTACTGACCCTGACATAAATACTAGCTCTTATTAATTCTTTGTTTTCCATGTTTTAATAATTTGTTATATTACGATGATAAATTTTTATTGTCAAGAAAATCATACTCACTTTTTTACTACTTTGTATTTTGCCCATCAGAATGATTTTTATTACTACAATCCTTTATAAATCTTGCAAGTATATTTAAAGTACTTGGGGTAAAGTCATCTGTCTCGAACTTAACGCTTCCCAGAGATAAATTACACAAACTGGTATTATTTTTATGTTTCTTTGCTGAAATTAAGTTGGAACTTTTGTAACTTATTTGATTTCCCTTTGTCTTATTCTGTTTAACTTTCTGTTTTTTCCCTTTATTCACCTTTTTTTGTTTATTCAATAGTCCCTCGACTGTTATGAAACCAATTCAATAGTAACATTTTAATTTTATAGTATATTATACTACATTTTTATTGATTTGGCAAAGCCCGATTATTAAGCTAGTTTTAGGGGTAATAGTATCCCATGGGAAGTTATTGAGGTAGTTTTGTTGTTAATACCTTCCCACTGGAATGGGATTAAGGTTGAAAAATTTGGTTAAATAGTTAGAACTACAAAGGGTTTTAGAGTTTAAGGGATGTTAATTGTTAAATTCTCTTTTTGGGGCAAGGGCGTTTCTCTAACAAATTTTCTATATTCAGTTACTTTTTTTCGTATCGTTTCTCTACAAGTCCAGAAATAGCTACGGACAGGTTCATCTTGGTTGTCAAAAATATTCTTTCCTTTAGCATCTAGGCTATATTCTCCCGTATTATTCTCAATTTGCTTTATTAGAGTTTCAGCATCCATAGTATCATTCCTAAATTCTTCAAATGAATCTGTGCCATAAAATATAAGACATAACAATACACTTTCGTATACTTTTCCTGTTTTTAATGACTTTAATAACTCTACGAGATCATATAATGATTTTTTAAAAGACATTCCAGATGCCGGTCTACCTCCATAGATGTTTTTATCTTTAATCGGTATTTTTCTACTTTCTAAACTGATATAACGATAAGTTTTTATAATTTCTTTTACGAATTCCTTATAAGAAGATAAGATGTTTTCTGCAGCGTCCCTGTGAGTTTTTGTAACATTATGCCATTCGTATCTTTCCAGTTTAAGCTTTCCTTTTTCTTGTCCTACAATAGGCTCTTTTATTTTTACTTCTTCGCTTCCGCCTAAAAATAGCTGAACTAAAATGTTTTCTATCTCATCTTTTCCTATTTTGTACAAAAAGTCATTCTTAAAACATTTTATCAACTGGAATTTAAGCATTTTATAATGTAGAATTTCTTGATAACATAATTCATAAAAGAATTTTTTGGCTTTTTCATGGGAACGGGATTTTTCTAACATTTCTTTAACGCTTCCTTCAAATAAACACTCTATAACTCCAATCCCGTCAATATTTACAGAGTTTATTTTATGAAAAAGGTTTGCTGCTCTAATGCAATGACTTTGTACCCCGGGATGTAATTTATCTTTCTCTTCGAAAAGAATAGTTCTGGAAAGCTCACAATATTGTTCTGATTTATTCAACGATACAAAAAGCTTAAAAATTCGCCATATATCTTCCGTTCTCAAATCCTGTTTTTCTTTAGAAAGTTTATTTTTGTCATTATAGACATATATGAATCCGAAAAAAAGGGTAATATATGCTTTAATGCTTGATTCTTTGATAGATATTTCTTTGATTAACGAATTAAAGACTTCCTGCGAGAATAATTCGGGGTGGTTTTCTTTTAACTCTAAGATTTCCAGATGGATTTGTTCTTCTCTAGGTTCTTCCATAAAGTTTTTTATTGTATACAGGGATTATTTTATAAAGTCAAGAAAAAGTGATTTCTCCCATAACCTGAAAAAATAGATATCCTGCGAGCTGGATAACTTAGTCCGCCTGAGGCGGAAATGCTCCTACGTCGCAAACTCTAATTAAACAACCCCCTAAGGGGAAAATTCCAAGGGGTTGTAATAAGGTATTTGCTCGGAAAGATTGAAAACTTCGGCAAAAAATTAGTAACCCGCCCCCTATTTTCATTTTGTCAATTTGTCAAATTGACAAAAATTGACAGAGGTTTTTGATGGATTTTGTCAAAACTTGTCAATCCTTGCTAGAAACATTGTCAACGCTAACAATGGAAAAATAAGAAAAAAGTGATTTTGTGCGCTATTTAATCCCTCTTTTATGTCTATCTATAGGAAGCCTTTGAAGCTTTAGCGATTACTTACAAGCCCTTATGTTAATTAAGGATTGTTTGTCTAGAGTCTTTTACTGGAGGGATTTCTATCCTGCTCGCAGGACTTTCTACTGGCCACTTCTTTTCATGGCCGCCTTTTTTAGTGGAAACCAACTTAACTAACTCAACTTATAACAAACTCTTGGACGATAGTCCTTGGGGGTTGCTATCCAGCTCTGTTGGACTAAACTAACTCCACCGACTAAACTCGCCTCACCTCAAAGGAAACTAGGTATTTAATCGAGAATGTTGAAAACTTCGACAAGAAATTAGTAATCTATCCCCTATTTTCATTCTAACAATTCCAGCAATTTACCAAATAGCTAGGAATTGCTGAAGGATTTTTCAAAATCCAGCAAAGCCTAGCAGTCGTTATTGTAAGTATTACCAGCGCTACCAATGAGAAAACACTTAATAATCCATTTTTCTACCTGATTTAACCGCTTTTATACGTTTACTCCCTAGTATTCTTCCTAGTGTTTACCAGTGTTTATTTCTACTTCAATAAGCGTATTAAATCCCAATTTCTCAGGCTTTAATCTTTCCCTATGTAATCACAAACTTACCTTTAATATTTTAAAGAATAAAATTTGTTTACCCTCTAATCTAATATTTGTTTTCCCAAAACGGAACACTTTTTCAAACAAGAACCATAATTAGCCCCTTCCTTATACTTGACTAAAAAAATTGCAGGACACAGGGTAGAGTATTTTTTAAGGGGTGTCCTAAATGACCTTTTTAAGCGATTTGGGGCGTATAGAAGCAAAAAGGCATACATTGGGAAAAGTGCTTAAAAAAGAGTTTATGGGACGCAGGGGGATGTTGTGGATGGCCTCCGTGAAGAGAATTTTGGTAAGTCTGGCTTTTCCGAGTCTCTTGGGAGACGTTTTAAACGATACGCCCAAATCTATCTAATTCCTAATTCTGGCTCAAGTTCTTTGTCTCTCTTTAAAAACTTGACGATACCGTAACCGGCAAGTACGAACAACATCTTTATAGTAACCAGTTGATAAAATATAGCAAATATCTTCTCTGAATTACCCGAAGAGAAATTCCATGCGTTCCTGTTTATAGAGGGTTTCATATCCGTTGTCTACTTGTTCGCGCATATAATCAATCGTTTTTTTGTAAGTTTTATTTTAATTTAGTGTTATTGACTATTATTAACTGTTTGGTGTATTATATCTCTCAACGCATAGTGACCTTAGCAAGCCTGCCATACTTATCATATTCGTAAGTAGTTATAAATTCCCAATGACAATCGTTAAGGAGGGTAGGGGCAAACATTTTTTCCTTTTCCTTTAATACTCTGTTATTATTAATTAATACTTTATATCCTTCGTTTTGAAAATATGAAAGAGTTGCTAACGCTTTTTTATCCATAACAACTTTCTTGTTGTCATATTCCCATATATAACGATGGTCTAATTTCCCATCAGCTTGAAATATTTCTTTCTTAATCAGCCTGTCATGAGAATCATAGGTGTAACAGGTCTTTGAATATAATCTACTCTTTATAGCGCTTGTATCAGATAATCCCGGTTGTTCTTCAAGATACACGATTTCCTCTTTAAGCAGTTTGTTTTCATAAAAATATTTAATTTTTTCTCTTTCTCTTGTTTTAGATTTTGCTATACAACAATCTCGTTTTTCTACCAGCTTCCCATCTTTAGAATATTTATACTCATTCCAGTCTTTGCATACCTTTTTATTCCAGTCAAAATTTTCCTCTTTAATAAGGTTAGAATGTTTATCGTAATGAAACAAAGAATAAGAATCTAGATATTCTCCGGAAAGTATTTTTTCCGAAAGCTTTCTTTTCAACAGTCTGTCTGTATCATCGTAATAATACTTTCTGATATTCCTTATAGAGTTATCGTCATCATATTTTGTTTCCGATATTTTCCTGCCTTTTTTATCATATTTGTATTTCCAGATAACTGAGCCATCGGAGACCTCTTCTATTAAACGATTATTGGCGTCATATTTGTAAGTACTCTTAGATCCACCACAGTATTCATGTTCTATAACCTGTCCGCTTTTATTGCATACAATAAAGTTATAATCTTTATCGGGGACTTTCTTGTCTGTTTTATTTCGTTTCCGATAGATATAAACGCTATTATCATCTCCAAAAGATGAAGCAGTAGAGCAATTTTTAAGAAATATCATCTTGCCTTTTTTATTTAATCCTTCAATCATCATTAGGGTTTTATTCGGATAAAAATAAACTTTATAAGTTTCAATCAATGCAGTATGTTTGTTGTGCTTATCAAACTCAAGATTGTGTTTGAGTTTTAATACATCCAACGCCTTATCCCCTTTTTTGAAACACTTAACTGTCATCTCTTTCATTTTTCCCTCCTTTTTTGCACCATTCATATGGTTGTCCGCTGAATAAAATAGCTTCATCCCAGTCAATTGTGCCACCGTAATAATGTCCTTCTCTGTAATCCTTATCTTTATGCAGTCTTTCAATCACGTCTAAAATTGCTTTTACTGCTCTTGTAAACGTAATGCTTGCTCCTATAGCCAGACAGGAAACATTCATAGGAATATGTCCCCGGAACTTCTTATCTCGCAGGGCGTCGTCTATTTCTTTAATTATTTTCATCTCTTTTCTATGTTTATCAAAAATCTGCTCGGTTTTATCTATATCTTTTTTAATCAAATCTAACTCTTTATCTGATATGTATCCATAAATATACAAGAATAATATCGCAACGCGTTTGAATTGCCAATAAGAACGGTTTGTTTTAAGACTTGAGTCCAATGCACGATAAATCTGTTCCAACTCCTCATTTTTCATTATCTCTTTGCACCATTTATTCCAAAAAGCTTTTGCCCTCTTTACTTTTAATAAAGGCACATCTTTTAATATCTCATCTATTTTCTTCTGTTGACTGGGGTGTTTAATATGCTTTTGAACTTCTTTCTGTGGGTGGTGACAAACCTTTCCCCAGTTTTTAAGATTCTCTATCGCTTCTTTTTTACCTATATTTCTCATTTGCTTATATGATATCCAATTAAGAAAATTTATATTGCATAGCTATAAGAGTGTCAAGGAGGAAATTCGTTTAATAGTTGCCTAAGGTATGTCAATTTAACTTTTGGGTAAAACAAAACCAGCCTGCAAAGAGCAGGCTGGTTTTATTATCTACTTATACCATGCCCATCTTATCACATCAACTTTAAGATCAAATGTAACTGTTGTAACAATAGAACTGGTATTATCATTAACAAAATAATAATTATCCGTTGAAGAAACGCATACTTTCCAAGTTCCTCCTGTAGAACCATTAACAGAAAAGATAGAATAAGAAGTATTTCCTGCTTGCCAGTTGGCGAAATCTTGGGCAGTACAACAAAACAGTCCTCCAGTGTTTGACGAAACATTTGTTACAGTAATGTTCAAAGAATCACCAGCATTTAAAGAATACGGACCAAGATAAGTATAATTACCTGGTAGAGTACTCCATGATGAGTTAGTCCAATTCCATTCATTTCTATGGGCTCCATAAGTTTCAAACGACCATACAGGGCTTGTTGCAGTGACACCGAAATTGTCTTTTGCCATAACTTTCCAGTAATACGTGGTAGCTCCAATCATCGTTCCGGGGTTATAAGTTGTATTAGATTGGTCAGAAGACACTAAAGGTGGTGGTGATTGGGTACCAAAATAGACCGTATATTTCACCGTAGAACCTGCATCTGGGTCACCACCTGACCAATTCAATTGAGCAGAAGTAACAACTCCTGTTGCACCGTCAGAAGGACTATAGATAAGGTTCCCAGGAGTATATGGGGGATGATTACTATTACTCCCATCGGTAGGGTTTTTCTTTCCACACCCGGTGAATAACAATATACCTATCAAAACTACGAGACTTGATTCTTTCCACATTTTTCCTCCTTCTTAAAACTTATAAGTAAAAGCTAATTCAAGACCGTTTTTTTTGGTTTGGGGATAAAGATTCAACTCACTTAAATTTACAGATTTGAGCTCCAGTTCCACCTTTTGACCACTATTAATTTTATTGGCAACAGTTACACCATCAACAATACTCCAAATGCCACTACCTCCCCAAATAATTAAACCTGGAATAAAACAAAGCCAAGATGTTGTGGGGTCAGTTGAGGTTGTCGCTACTATCATTAAGTAGTCTCCAAATAAATTAGCTCCCCAAAATGAAAAACCCTTCGCAACCTGCCCATTGTATACCTGTCCAAGTCCAGGAATTAAAAAAGACATACAACCAGAAACAACAGGCTCTTTCTCCTTACCATAAGATAAGGAAGAAAAAACAAACATTCCACTGATTAAAACTATACCCAATTTTTTAGACATCGTTCCCCCTTTCAAGCCTTAAAAGGCTTAATTAAAAATCTTATAATTTATATCTAAATCTCTTCAGCTTCATTTTATTCCCTCCTTGCCCGCAAATAAAAAAGGGGCAGCCAAATTGCTCGGCTACGACCGAAGTCGTAGCTACTCCGACAGAGACTTAGGAGCAATAGACCACCCCCAATAGCTTACGCTACTGAGGTAACTTACATGGCTCTGTCGGAGCTTTTACACACGCAAGTTACAAATTAAGTATCAAAGAACTGATTCCAATGTAAAACGGGGATAACAAAAAGTCAAGGGGAAAGTAATTTTTTCCATAACCTGAGAAAATGGATATCCTGCGAGCTGGATAACTTAGTCCGCCTGAGGCGGAAATGCTCCCACGTCGCAAACTCTAATTAAACAACCCTTAAAGGGAAAACCCCAAAGAGTTGTAATGAGGTATTCAGTTGGAAAACATTAAAAAACATGCTTATACGGAAGAAAACAAATAGTTATTGTCCCTAGTTTTTACCTCTGTTCAATTGTTCAAATTGAACAGCTTTGAACGAGACCTGTTCAATCTGGTTCAAACCCGTTCAATCCTTGCCGCAATTACGTTCAAGGCAAAAATGAGAAAATACTTTAAAAACCATTTTTTCTACCTCCTTTAACTGCTTTTATAGGTTTGCTTCCTACAATTCTTCTAGTGTTTACCAGTGTTTATTTCCACTTTAATAAGCACATTGACGCTGGCGCCGATATGTTATTACTTGGGCAACAGGAACATACAAAACAGCATGATATATGCGGAAATTTCCCATAGGAATATTTCATACAGAAAAGGAACGGTTTCTGTATGGAAAAACCAATAAAAAGAGTTAGAAAATTTAAAATACTTGTTTGAGGATTTCGGAGATGAACTTATTGATAGTAGAGGTATTATAATGCGGGAAAATTAAAATAGGGAATCTATATTGTGTTTCTAATTATATCATGGTAAAAATTTGATTTTCTCATCATAGATTTCCTTTATATCGTCCTCAGATATTACTTTGTTAAATATTTCCCAGTACCCAATTTCTGAATTAAAATAATGTTCTTTGGCTCTATTAGGCCAAGTTCCTATAACACATTCTCCGTAAGTTACAGGCCATGATTCAATAACTTTCTCCTCCTTTGGTTTATTAATTGACATAGTATCTATATAAAAACTAACAAAACCTTTTGTTTTTGACCAACAAACGGTAAATAAATGCCATCCAACGGAAAGTGCCTTATTGGAATCCGAATCGATAAGTTTTTCCTCTCCTTTATCATTTGTACACCAGAAACTCCAACATTTTTTACTTCCCATTCTTGCTATCGCAAATACATTCATATAAAAGTCTACTGTTCCTTGCGAAGCGCTAATCCCTATTCTTCGCCCACCATCAGAAGCAGTCCCTATTATGTACATATGCTTCGTAGATGAATTATGTTCGTCTGTTACTTTAGCCCATATAGAAAAAGTTCCCTCCTTCTCTCCAAGGAAATAATTATTTATAATAAATTCATTGTTCCCTGTAGTATCTATTATTGCAGGAAACTTATTAACTTTTTTATCCCTGTATAATTCCATTAACAATTTTTTTGCCGCACTGTATTCATAAACTTCTAATTCCTTTTTATATTTATTAAGAACAATATTTGCAATATCAGGAATTATTTCTTCTTTTATATTTATAACATTCCTAAACACACTTATTTTACGGAAAAACTCTAAAAGTTGATCTTTCTCGCGAAATTTTAAAATAGAAGTTTCAATCTTGTTTTTATCTTTATTCCATTCGATTAATGTATTTTTTACCGTTGCATCCGGTATCTCTAATGGAGGGACTCTAAGCATGAAATATCTCTTAAAACATTCAAAATGGTGAATTTTTCTTTTTTCTCTATTCCATGCCACTACATCAGGCATTTTAGATTCTTTAGCGTTATAATAACTTGCATTTACCAATGGGAAAATAGCCTTTAATAGCTTCATCAGAATATCCTTCTCTTGTTGATTTTCAACAATCTTATTTATATGCGTAATTATTTCATTTGGCATTCTGTTTTCTTCCTCTTTTTCTGTAATATAAAACTTTTGGTTTAACCATATATCTTCATAAACTGTCGAATAAAAAGTCCGTATTACTTCTAAAACAAAGAAATCATGCAAATCAACTTCATCTTTAACCGCTGGAAGCATTAAGCATAAACTATTTAAATATCTTTTAGTGATACGCAAAGTTTTAAATAATGTTTTAATTTGAGTTTCATATAAATTGTCAAAATTATTTCTAAACTCTGCTCTATCGATTCGGGAAACATCAAGTTTATCGAAAAGATTTTCTTTATATGGTTCCCAGAATTTTATAACCTCTGCTTTCTCTTTTAAATCTGTCATAAATACAAAATCATTTTCTTGAAGTCCTTTTTTAAAATATAGATATCCATCGTTTGGATTATCAAAGATTTGTTCCCACTTATCTGGATACTTGCGAAGGATATTTTTAAGTAATGTTCTATTTACTCTTCCATCAATATAACTATATAAAAACTGGTCGATATATATTTGTTCAATAGCTGGCAAATCAGTAGTAACCTGAATAATTTTATCCAAAAATTCGGGGTCTATTTTAGCATCTTCAAAATCCCCTTCCTTTTTACTGCCTTTCAAAAGCTTTCGAACCGCATCTACATCAAAACTCAGGATAAATCTTGTATTCTTAAAATTCATATTAAGACGAACAAGCTTAAAAACAAGCAAGACTTCTTTTCTCTCTAATCTATCAATATCATCAATGAATATAATTATCTTCTTCTCGGTTTGTTGTATGAATTTTTGCATATTATCTCTAACGTCTTCTAAAGTTTCCTCACAATGTGGAAGTTTAATATTAATATCTGTTTGTGGCACTCTTACCGAAATGAGTTTTAAATATTTATTAAATGTTCTTTTTATATTTGGGAATATAGCCTCTTTACTTAAAGCTTGTTCAAGTTGAGAGTAAAAGGCAGTAAATATAGTTTCTTCATCATTAAAGTACCAAGGCTTAAAGTCTACAATTAAAAACTCTTTATTTTCTTCTAATTTATTTTGTAATAGCTTAATTACCGATGTTTTGCCTTCTCCCCAGCGTCCAGAAAGCCCATAAACAAAAGAATCTTCGAAGGGAAGTTTTATAATTGAATCGTATAGAGTATCAATAAACTTTTCGCGTCCTAATAAATCCCGTCCCGAATTATCTATAGGTTCATCGGAAAGCGAAGAAATGTTTTTATTCCCAACGCTTTTTGTTCCTGTTTTTTTATTCGAGAAATAACTTAATAAAAGCCACATAAATATAAATATAAAAGTTAGTATTATCCGCCTAATATTATTAACTCCTGTAAAAATTAAAATAGGCTTAGCGGAGTAAATTAAAAAACAAATCAATAGGAAAATAATGACTAATGCGGTAGTTAAAATTATACAATCAAGATTGCTAATGAAGGATTGGGTAGATAACTGTTTAGTATTTTTATATCTCTGCCAGAACTTCTGTGTTGTACTCCAAGAATGTAAAAAAAAGAGTAGTATAAAAGATACAATAGCTATATCTATAATCTTATTTGAAAAATCTTTTATAAAGCCACTATTTTCACAAACAATTAGAATCATGCAGGTAATAAATAACGATAATAACAGTGAGTAACTAAAATATTTAATATTCTGAATTGTTTTTTCTTTTGAAATGGCAATTCGGGCTCTTTTAAAAGTTTTAATCATATTCAATATATCATTTCTATTGTTTAGTCTTATCAACTCTTGAGCACTTCCCTTTGAAAATCTGTTAAGTTTGCCAAGATTAACATGACATAAAGTAAAAACTTTTTGTTTTGCGAATTTTGCTAACTTTAGGTCTTTCTTTAGAAAAAAATCAAGGTGAGCAAATAAACTTTCATAAGACATGAAAAGAGCAAAAAAGTACAAAAATGGTAAATACGCAAAAGTTAATAGAAGCGGTAGGGTAAAAGCACGCAAGTTTTCTAAACTCGCAAAAGCTTGATAATTTTCAAATATTTTAACGAGAGTAAAAACGATAAGTAAAATACCAAAAGCTGACAAAATAGAATCAATTACTTTTTTCTCTTTTTTTATTTTTGTAAAGGCACTTCCGGCAACAAGCATGAAAAGCACTGGTATTAGTATTAACTCAATCCAAAAGTTAAAGGTGTAAAGATTCACTATAAACTCAATTATTAAAATCAACTTTAAGTTATCTAAAATTATTTTTTTGAAATGATGTTCGTCTTCCATAGCTCTATTTACATTTATCAGAAGCACAAATGCTGAACCCAAAACCCAAAAAACCGTATCTTTTGTCAAAGAAATATTCCAAATCCCTATTTTTGACAGAATAGCAAATATAAAACCAATGTAAACGAGCATAGCCATTATTAAGACCAAAATCTTTTTTTCAAATAACCCTTTTATATTTATCCAAAACGAACTTCTAATATTTTTTTTAGATAATGCCCAAACCCCGAAAATTAACAACCAAATAATGGTTGCTTTTTCTCTTGTATTAAATAAATCTATGCAAAAACTTGCATTGTTCATTTTTGTAATTCGACAGTCTCTATTATCTTCTTCTCTCCCTCAGTTATGTTATAAAGTTTATATACTATGGTATCAATTTCGTTGTCGGTTTGGGTGATTTGTTTTTGGATGTAGTCTTTATCGTTGCCTTTTGCGGTTTGGAGTTTTTTGTTTAAGTCAAGCATTATATCAACTAATGCAACAATGTCATCGTGAAGCTTTTTATCGGCAGGGTTAGAAAAATCAATAGTGCGAATAGGAAGTCGTTCTAAGTTTTTACCTAAAACTTTTGCAAATACTTTTCCCTTATTTTGTGATATATTACTATGTATATAATTAATGAATTTAGAATTTAAGAGTCCCAAAATATAAAGGATTGACCCGTTAACTTCCTTTTTGAGTTGAATTCCGTGGGATAAAGAATCAAAATAAAACCCTTCTTTTTCATAACTTGCTAAAATACAATCAGCGGTTTTTCTAATAACAATTTTATTAGGGGAATATATTTTTGGATTTCTTAAAGCAAAATCTACTTTCTTTTGTGCTGTCATTCCTGCTTTTGATTTTATGTCTGTCATTTTAATCTTTTCTTTCAAGGTTGAATCATAATTAACCCATGTTCCGGACCAATGAGTAAAGTAACGCTTTATGTCTCTACCAAGTAACATTTTTTTATGATTAGAAGTCTCCGGTGAAGATGATAATAAAATATGTCTTATATTCCCAGGGTTAAGCCCATTGGATACGACACATATATCGCCAAGTCTTTGTGTTTTGGCTCTTATCTTTATTGTGTCCTCAAAAAATCTTATTTCACTTTGCTGTAATAAATTACTTTGAATATTTTTGTGATGTTCAATAATATCAAAAACTGGGAATATATTTTTTACTTTATAATAATTAAGAAGGTTTTTGACTGAATCTTTATCCTTTTTTGCAAAAAACAAAATACTATCTCCTACCTCGGCATCAACAAAAACTTTTTCTTTTATCTCTATAATCTCGGGGATTGCAAAATTAGATAATAAAAATTTTCTTGCATCATTAAAAAAAGTGTTAAATACTAAAGATTTAGGTATAATATATCCCAAAACTGCACTTTTCTTCTTTAAGAGAGTTAAGCCTTTTTCTAAAAATAGCATATAGGTATTAGTTTTATAAGATTCCATAACGAAATTACCATCTCTAAAATACAATTGTTCCTTCCTTCTATCAGAACCAATAAGTGAATACGGTGGGTTACCTATTACGACATCAAACCCCTTCTCGTCAACGATAATCTCTTTGAATTCCTCGTTCCAGTTGAAAGGTTTGACTTTATAGTAGTCGTTGCCAAAGTATCTTGTGAGTTCTAAGACATTGCCGGAAATCAAAGAGTTGCCGCATTTGATGTTTTTATTTAGCATTGGCAAGAGATCTTTGCCATGGATTCTATCCTGCTCGCCTTCAAGCATTTTTAACATCAAGGAAAGCTTTGTTACTTCTACTGCTTGTTCATCTATATCTACACCGAATATATGGGTGCACAGGATGTCTGCTTTTTCGTGGATTGTGAGGCGTTGTTCTTTTTTTTCGTGCCCTAAATTTAATTCTGACTGTTTTGTTGATATTTTTTTCTGTTTTTTTGGTTTCTGATTCTGGTAGTAATTTAGCATTTCTTCATAAGCCCTGATAAGAAAACTGCCTGAGCCACAAGCTGGGTCTAATATTCTAAGTTTCTTTATTTTCTTGTTGGATAACTCTTGTAATGATTTGCCAACAGTATTTTTGACAATGTAGTCAACGATATATTCGGGGGTATAATAAACTCCGCCTGCTTTGCGGACATCCGGTTTTAACTCATATTTTACCTGATGCTCGGTCAACCTGATAGTATAACCCAAATACTGTTCATAGATATTGCCCAAAACCTCCAGCGGGATAACATCAAACTGGTAAGGATTATAAGTATCCAGAACGATTTTTCGCATAATTTTGAAGTCAATTGCTAAATTATTTTCCCATTCCTGAGGTCTGAACAGATCACTATCAAATATGCCATTATAATGCTTAAACTCTTCTTTAAGAAATACCATTGTAATAGTGCCGACAGAATCCGTTCTTCCCTCAAATAATGCGTTTAAGAAACTACGGTCAATAAAGCCACGGTCTTCGCAGAATCGCATAAAGATTAGACGGTCAAGGATTTTCTGTGTTATTTCTCTCAGGTAGTCAGCATCTTTTTCCGTGTCTTCCGAGTGGAAAAGTTTGGGGTTGTTTTTAAAGATGTCTTTAGCCAAGATTTCTCGCCATTCGCTAAGGTCTTTAAGAATAGCTTTGTCAACCGGGAGTCTGTCTTTAGGTTTTATCAGAAGTAATTTGTCAAGTTTCCCATAGATTGCAGATTCTTTTGAAATCAACCATAATTTATCAAACTGGTCAATATATTGGTCCCAGTGAAGGTCCATTTTTAAACCTTTTAGAGGGTTTTTGGAATCCGGTTTGATTGTTACGTCAAAAAGTTTTATTCCTTCAAAATCAGTAAGAAGGACAAAAGGAACATCTTTCCTGTTGTAACCATACCCGACTGCCTGTTCAATATGTTTATTAAGGTTAGAACTTAGTGATTTTGCTTCAACGAAAATCCTAATTTTACCATCAATCTTGAGTCCATAATCAACCCTACCTTTTGATATTTTTACTTCGGGACTAACTTCGTTGCGATCATTCACATCCCAGCCTAAAACATCTTTCAGAAAAGGTTGAATAAAACCAGTTTTTGTGGCTTCCTCGTTGTAGGTATTAAGTTCTTCTTTTTCTATATTGTATTTATCAATGAGTTTTTGGATTTTTTGTTTGGCTTGCTCCTTGGTTATCATAGAGGAATATCTAATAAACTATAGAGAGAAAGTCAAGTTTTTTAATACAAGGGGGAGTGAACAATCAAATGGTATTTAAGATACTTACAAAAACTTCTACCCTATGGATATTGGAAGAGATAAATAAATTGATAAAACCTAAAAATAGCTTTTTCAGTACATTTGAATTCAGAAACACATGGAACAAAAATCGGGGAGAGTCAGCGAATCTAAGATTTAGCGGAGATTCTAAATTGGTCCATATATTACCATTTTAATACAAATGCACAATCAATTTCTCCATCAATTTTCCTTTTTGTTTTACAGAAAGGACATTTTTTTCTACGGTTTTTTGTATGAATCAAATTATACCTGTAACTCGGTGCAAAAACATGATATGCAATGTTTTCGTATCTATCCAAGTGAATTTTATCAGTTAAATAAATTTTCAATTTAGTAGCGTTAGTAAAAAGTCGTCCTTTGCCATATTTAAAAAGTATTTCCGACACTCCTTTTTTAGTTTGCCCTACATAAAGACATTCTTTATTTCTCCAAAATGTGTAGATGAATCTTTTTATTTCTTGGTTTTTTTCTTCCTCATACTCTGGAATTTTTCTTTTTATGTGATAATATGTATATGGAGCAGAGCCTCTCAATATAAAGGATTTACTTTTCAACCTCTCTATTTCTTTTTTATATCTATTTTTTAGAGCTTTTTCAATATGTACTTCTATTTCGTTTTTTAATTTCCCTTTTTGTTTACCAGATAATTGTTTTGGAGTTTTATCTGCAAGTATATCTAATATTCGATGTAATCGTGGTTCTAAAAGTTTATTTCTCAATTCTTGTTCTATTTTTACTTCCCATTGCGGTCTTCTCATAATTAAGTTTAAAAATACTTTAATCTTTCTTGATAAATCTTTACTATCTCTGGCTTATCAACCACCAATAAATTCTCCTCTTTTTTCTTCTTTTGAAAGTAGGTTATACATTAACTTATTTTAAACCTTTTCCGGAAATTAGTTCTAAGCTGGATATTCTTAGGATCCCTTAGTTCCTTAATATACATATCAAAATCTTGCTGAGCTGCTTCAACGAGGTTGGCTGGATTAATGTAAATACATCTGCTTTCTATTGAAATCGCTTCATTTATGTCTTGCGTAATCAAAATACCTCTACCTGTCATTCCTGCATGATAGAGAGCACATCTCATCTCTGAGTATAAAGTATTTACTACATCGTTTGATTTAGTAGAAGACAACTTGCTTAGTTGCGGGATTGCTTTCATGATACCAAGCTTAAAATACTTCATAGATGCCCTATTATTAACGTAACCTTCACGAAATTTTGCTATACTTTCAAAGTAACTTAAGATAATATGAAGGACTCCAAAACCAGCATTAGGAATACTTCCACATTGTTTTGCTATATCTATTTGCCAACCATTGACACGATCCTCAAAAACGTTTATATCATCATCTATTGTCATTTCTCCATTAGGAAAGTCTTCAAGTTTGTAATTCAGACTTATTGCTGTCGGCATGTTTTCCTCCTCATATTCTTTTTATGAAATAATATCTCAATCATACTGTCTTGCAAGTAAAATCTTGAGAAAATCACTACATCTTATATCTCTTACAAATTACCTATTTCATCCTACCCCAGCACCTCTTTAATTTTCTTTATATCAGTATTCTTCAGTTTTGTCTCCGTCTTACAAACCGGACATCTATGCAAAGAATAGTGCCCCGGGTCTCTTATACAATCTTTCACCCAATCTATGTGATTTCCTATCTTTTGTTCTTTACAATTCCTGCACTGGATTATGACCATCCGATTCTTTTCGTGTGTTCCTTTCTGGATGTCTTGGAGGGTTATGTAGTTGATAACCATAAAAGGATTGTAGGTTTAATCTTGTTGTTTGGCAAGAGGAAAATTAATTGTCCCAGGAAAAGTTGACAAACTTTTGAGATTAGTTTATATTACATAAAATAAATAAAATTTTATGAAATTATTATTTAAATTATGGAGTATTAATAATCCCAATGCTATAAAAAATATATGTCCAGATTTGGGGATGCGAGAATGGAGTGCCCTCGGTCCTGACGAAAAACACAAAATTTGGTCGTATTTTTCCAATAAAGACTGGTTTACCAAATCTAATTGTGTCTTTTACACAATTGAAAACTTAAATGAACGTTATAAAAGAAAAAGTTATGGGCAAGGCTTACTTAAACATGGGGGACCACATTTTAATGTACATAATAATGGTATTAAATACTTTGAATCATGTTGCCTTAAAGTTACACTAGATGATTTCTTACTCATTTTTTTAAATGAAAATCAAGATGTTGTATATGAAATGCTGTCATTATTTGTACTTCAGAATGTAAATACATTCTCTATCGAAAACATAGATGAATCTGATGAAGAAGCTAAAAAAGAAGAAATTATAAACCTTGCTTACAAAAAAGCTGATAAATTTGCAGAAGATTTTAATGATATCTTTGAACAGTTTAATCTTAATGTTGTTCTGACAAGGAATGGCATTGTTTTTCGTCAGGATAAAAAAATAACAGAAGACATTTATATACCAGTTTTGACTTATCTTTCAGGTAAAAAATGGGGGCCGGTTAACAGAGATTTATCCGATGCATTTAGACGATTTCAAGAAAAAACTCCCCAAGGTTATAGTGGTTGCATTACTCATGCAATATCCGCATTACAAGGATTTTTACAAATTTTAGTTTACGATAAAATTGGTAAAGGGGATTTAAATGATCTACTTTCAGAAGCTCAAAGGAAAAAGGTGATTTCATCTGACGCTTTCTCTACTAAAATATTCAAGGATATTCAATCAATTATTATGCAAAAAAGACAAGAATCTGGGGACCCACATCCCAAAGAAGAATATGCAAATGAAAGAAGTGCAAAATTAGTATTGAATTTGATAATGATTTTTATTCAAAATTGCATCCTTAAATAATAAAATTTGATTTACATCAGTTAACACCGTATTGTTAGCATTCAACTTTGTGTTCAACAGATAATTTTTCATTTTAATTTCCCTAAAATATTATGGAAAATCTTTTTTGATTTTTGAATTTTATCTTGCCACCACCAACTTTTGTTAAGTGTTTTTTCAAGTGCTGGAGTGATTTTTCTCAATAGATCTCTTAATATCTGTAACTGATTATAACTTATCATCTGCGGTGTTGTTTTAATAGCTAAATAGATAATGCCATAGCTTATCATTAATTCATCTTTTTGGGGAAGACAAAAAATGTATCCAGTTAATTGACATGCTTGAAATGCCTGATTATGTAAAAGATATCCCAAGCTTGTAGTCGTAGTTCCTGTTGGAATCTGTTTTTTTAATGTAGTTGTGGCAGTCTCTATAAGAAGTTGATTATATCTGATTTCACTCAACAATTCTAACAAATATCGCTTACGTTGTTCGGATTCTCTTAATAAATGAATAACTAAAGATATGGTAAGAGAACCGGCAAGTGTTCCTGCTATCCCTTCCAAAAATGTTGTCATTTCTTCTCCTTTTTAGAATACCACTCTGACAAAGCATCGTGTATTTTATCTTTCGAGTTTTGTGTAAAAAAATTCTCTTTTTTTATTGCCTCTGTTATAAGCTCAACGAGTTGTGTCTCTGGCATCATAGGTGAATATTGCCCAAATCGCACTTCGTCTCCGCTTTTTTCTATTCTAATCCAATAGGGTAACCAAAAAGAAGTGTCATCTTCTTTGAGATTGCTACGCATCTTAAATATTCTAAAATAGCATTCTATTTTTCCACGTGGGTCATTCTTATTATCCTCCTTATAAACTTCTTTAGGTTTTACCATATCGTCTATGTAAAAAATTCCAATAGGTTCTTTATTTCCCCCTGGAGCTTTATAATGTGGCCACAATACCCAACAAGCTTCTTTTTCTTCATTCCTGCATTTTTTGTTATCACACTCTTTACAATTAAGTATAAAGGGAGGTTTTTCTACTTCAAAACCTCTTTTCCCTTTTATTGTTTTCTGAAATGGGGTCTCTTTTTTTTTGCATTCAAACCACATATTTCACCTCCACTATTTCTAAAATATATTTTGTTAATTTTTTAAGTGTTCCCATCTATTAATATCGGCATGTGATTCTATCTTATTTTCTACCGAATCTGGCAACTCTGAAAAAAATCTATCCCAGTCAAAACCTCCACAGAATCTATCGTAACCGCATAATAAGATAAAGGTTCATTCGGTAGTTTTATCTAACTCTTCAAACTCTTTCATATGTCTCTCATAATCTTCACGTTGTCTTTTTATGCATTCCGGTTCTTTGTCATGACATTCAGTATCAAATAAACAGTTTACAAAGTCTATAGTTACCCACAATATTGGGATTGCCATAGCAAAGTTATAAACTGATTTTCCGTGAAGATGAGCGGCAGAGTTACGTAAGTTTGAAATAGCTTCTAATTGCCTATCATTATCAATACGCTTAGGTATAATTTTCTCTTTTTTAAGCCATTTCAAAATAGACTTTAAGGAAGCATCTACGTCTTCATAACCCACAATTCTCCATCTTTCTCTAAGAAATTTATAAATATTTATATCTTTAATCATAGTTCTTGATTGTTCTTTCTTTATCAACTTACATTCTCGAGGCAATGCATCAAGAAATCTTTCCTTAATAGCCGTTTCAGTAAAAAGAAATAAGTTAATGTTACACAACCAATAAAAATCATACTCATAATATGCATAAAAACATATCTTTTTTGCAAGTTCCAACATTTCACAAATTTTTTCAGGAACTTTATTACTTATCGGGACTTCTTTGTTTATTGCCTTCTCAAAATGTTCCAAGGTAAGCCCTTCATTACGTGGATCCATGTCACATAGGTTTTTCATTTATATTAACTCGATATAATATTTTTCGTTTTATAATGGCAATGTAACTTCTTGGTTATTTAAGCAACTATTGTTGAAACAAATTTGCTTATTATCAATAGTATTACACCACTTACCGCCTGATGTACAATATCGTTTTCCCAGAGGACAAGAATGTGTCATATATTGCACTCCTATTTTCCCAACGCGTCCCTTCCCTGTAGAAATTAAAAAATGTAATGCTGCTGGTAAACTATCAGTGTAATGGCTACTGGTCCCATGATGTGGCACTTTCAAAAACTGATAACTATCTTGTAAATTTAGCTTATTAATTATACTCCGCTCTACATCCCCTGTCATTAGTATTTTTCTATTTTTATCGTGAAAAACAATGCTTGTCGAGTTGTTACTTTTTGAAAAAAGAGAAGTATAAGAGGGTATAAATTTTTTTATAGTATTTTCCGTTGATAAATTTATATTATTTCTACGTCTGAAACCTTCTAAGCTATAATATGACGCATCTTCTAAACCAATTAGACTGTTTTGAGTTCTTATAATAGTATTGAAATTTTTCATATCAGATTCAGGATGTTCCGTTAACACATACCATTCTTTCATATTTTTTAATATTTTTTTCTTAAGAGCATTAAATTCATTAAAAAGTTGTCCGCCTTTTAATATTAATATACTATCTATCTTATCTAAGAAATCCTTGAATTTAAATTGGGTAAAATCATATTTCTTGTCAGGCCAAATAACATCAAATTCTAGGTTTCCAAATTTTATTTTTTTACCAGTAGAGAGATACTCTATATTATTTGCTAATTTTGTTACCATTTCAATGTGTTTGAGTATGTTTTTTGAAATAATATGTGAGTAAGTAAATTTATTCAGAAAAGTGTAACAACAAATCGCCACTTCAAGTAACATTGACTCCCCTGTTTTTTCATCCTCAATGTCTAAATAAGGAACGTAAATCTTATCAAAAATTTTCTCTTCATTCTTAGTTTCAGCTAAATATCGGAAACCATTATAATGATCCCCATGAAAATGCGTAATTAATGCGGAACTATTTTTGTTACCATAATATTTATATAACGTTTGGTCTATTAAGAGTTTAAGTATATGATTACTTTTAGATTTAGGATTAAAACTCTTCGATCCGCAGTCAACCCAAAGAGAGTTGTCCCCATCTAAGAATAAAAAACAGTCTCCAAAACCAACGTTAAACATTTTAAGAATCATATATAAAACATATTGATATCAAAACCTTTCCCTGTCAATAGGTTTCTGTCCCCCCCGATAAATAAAAAGCTCCCCCGGGAACGATGGGGGAACTCGGTTGCGTTATGTTATTTTCCCTTGCAGAATTTTTCTTACAAACAATAACCTCATTGCCATCATATTCTTCAAGAAAATTAATTAACTCACCCATTATGTGTCTAGTTCCATTTTTGCAAAATTCTACTTCCAAACCCAATTCTTCAAGTTCTTTATAATCAAGAATATAATCATGAATGTTCTCCACAGGTTTACATACGTTAAGTTTTTATATTTCAGCGGGTTACGATAGAACAATTTTTGTTCTATAAAATGTTCTACTGAGAAAAAACTATCACTACTACTTAACTGACTTCCAGATATTAATAGTGAATTGCCGTTCAATTTGTACCGAAAGGGATAATACGGGGGACTAACTATTTTTCAACGCTATACACCTTCCGTCAACTAACTCCGAGAAGGGCTTTTTATCTACCTTTTAATTTCTACTTTATCTTAATATCGTAAGTTTCCGTGTTGCCTTGAAATTGCCTGCAACAAATTTAATGAAATAGATCCCTTCGTTAAGCTCCCCATTTTTTATATTAGCTGTGTAATAGCCTTTTTCTTTGACATCCGAGCAGAAATTTTTAACCAATCTGCCCGATGCATCATAAAGTTTTAATGAGACGTTTGCTTGCTCCGGTAAGCCGTACTTAATTACAGTGCCTGCCATAGAAGGATTTGGAGATGGTGAAAAGAGCACAAACTTACCAGGGAATATGGGCTTTTCTTCTGTGCCTACACTCGTCACTACAAACTTAACTGGTTCAATGTATGGATTTTCATCAGTATCATTTGAAAAAATACTGAGAGAACCAATATTAGTTCCATTACTCAATCCATTACAAGCAACTGTTACAATTACATTTTGAGAATCACCTGGTATAAGAGTAAAGTTAGTAGGGGTAATTGATGTTATCCATTTATAATTTTTTGTAATATTAGATACAGTTAAGTCTGCATTCCCATTATTGGTTACTATCATTGTTTTTACTGTATCACAAGTGTCACTGCTTTCATAAGTTACGTTCGCCCTTAACACAAAATCTCCGGGATATCCCGGATTATACCAACCAGGTAAGATATCTGTAGCACCCATTCTATCAGCATAACTAAGTCCATTGTCTAACCCTATTCCTATATTAGCATCCATTGTTTGCGGCCCTACAAATATATAAAAATCTCCCACTATCAATGGCTGTGTAGATAAAGTTGGTGAAAAATATCCACTGCTTGAACCAACATTAAACGTCCCTTGACTTTTAAGAGTTCCAGGATTACCACCATTATCATCATAGACATGTATCTCAAATGTTGAAGCAGAACCTGTTTGATTTCCTATATAAACTTTTGCTCCTGTAACTTTAGAACCTGTTTTTTCTGTTGGAGTAAACTTTACTCCATAATATTTACAACTTGATACATCAGAGGGGTCGTAAGGTTTAATATATGATGGAGTTCCATTATCATAGAAAATAGTATCTTCAATGGAACTAAGAAGAGAGGTTTCTTTTTTGCTCCCCCCATCCCATTTAAATCGCAAAGTATCTGGTATAACTACTATGTTAGGAGAAATATCCAACACAACAAAATTTTTGAGTATACTTTGTCCTTCATTCTCAGAAGTATCGTATACTTTAGCATAGTACCAAATAGACTGCCCTGCTGAATATGTACCAATATTTTTTGTATTAGAAAAAGAACTGCTGAAAATACTATCCCATGTTTGAATATGTTGAGTTCCGTCATTCCAATATAAGGTAACTTTTTGTAGATAGGTATTATCGGTAGCCGAAATATTTAAAGAAATATTGGTCCCTTCAATTGGTTGTTCTGGAGATACTGTTACATCAACAATTGGTATACTATCAGGAGACTCCAGTATTTGAAAATAGTCCACATACTCTTCATCCCAGTTGCTCGAAGGGTCTTCAATAAGTACTTTAACTTGCCAATTTCCACATTTATTTACTGCATCATGTCCGGTTATATTTATCCAACCCCAAAACTTATACCAATCCCAATAGTCATCAGTCGGCGCATCCCCGCTATCTTCAAAAGAAGAATAGAGACTCCCTGCCGGTTCATAGAATTGCCATTTCACTTTGGCTCCAATCGAAGCCACATCCATGTTCATCCATGTCATAGCCTTATTGTCCGTCTGATAAAATGTATTTGTAGGATTAATCGGGTCATATGGGTCTGAAGTTTCAATGTCTTTACACATCTTGTGTTCTGTTAAGTCATACCTAATCACGAATTTTTCTGTTGCACAACGGTCATATCCACTACCATCATCAACATAAAGCCTACAAGACCATTCTCCCTCTATGTCCGATATGTTTGACAACCAATACCAGCATTTATACCAATCCCAAGAGTCGTAGCCTTCGGAAGAAGGGTCCGGGACATTAAAGGTATTTGTTTTATATAAACTACCATCGGGTTTATACCATTTCCATTTTACTGTCAAAGCTTTATATATATCCGTAAGATGTACCCAAACATAAACTTTGTCACAATTTTCATTAAATGCTATTGTCTCATGAATAGGATCATAGGGCGAAGGATCGTCTACATCTCTACAAACGGTACTACGATAAAATGTATATCCGCTCCCTCCACCTCCCGGCTGAACCTGTAATGATTGAGAAGTAGTTCCTGCTATGCTTCCGTCAGATACGCTTACATTTACGCTATAATTACCATTAGAACCTGGAGCAGTTATATTTCTACTATAATTACCATTTACATCTAAGGGTGTTGTCCATACATTGACACCAGATATTGTAATTGTAACTGTTCCGCTTGTTACTGATGGGCCATTATCATAAACTGCACTTCCAGAAACATTAACTGTCTGATATGGCTCACAAGTAGAAGGATTAACTATTTCACTAACCAAAATTGTTGTTGGTAAATTTGTAACATAGAAAATCAAATCTTCGGAAGCAGGATAACGAACTGTATCGTATTGTCCTTCTCGGTTACTTCTAAAATAAAAGTAATAATGATGTTCTCCAACACTGAATGACTGCCCTCCTGAACTTGGATATCTATATTCTCCATTATAGCGAGTTTCACCAACATTACTCATATTATAATAATTCCCATCAACTATAACAGAACAAGAATAATTAGGTTCGTCTAATTCATTATCTATATAAGTAGTCGTAAAATAGAATTTTGTACTTGGACTCCCATTTGATGGTATAACAGTTGCATTTAATAGAATAGGAGAACTATTATAGGATGGTTCCCCGTGGCGAGGTCCAGAAATATCGTGTCCATCTACGGCTTGTGATTCATTATTGAGCCATTCCAGTTGTAGAGTAGGACACATATTATGATGTCCTCCATGAATAGGGCAAGTAGCTACTGGTTGTCCTAGACCATTACTATAATCTTGAGGAACAATACCAGTGTTATTTGAACTGGTCTCGTCTGGGCTTATTGGTTCATTGAAAACATGTTCATATGTCCATTCAACCAATCCATCACACCTTAAAGTAGTAGGGTGATCTTTATATCCAATAAGATAAGGCCATGCAGGATATGCAATTCCTATACAATCATAAGCGGCGTCTATTAATTCCTCTCTCTTTTGTAATGTTTTTCCTCTTGTCTGACAATATGATCCCCAATATGAAGTATCGGGTTTCATATCATTCATAAAAAAATTCCAACCAACAAGCGCACTAATGCTTCCTGGTCCCACCGCTTGCATAATTTCTCGAACTCCATCGCTTCTATATCGGTAAAAAATAGCAACATGCCCTCCTTCCATACCAGCAGCAGTAAGATATCTAAACATAACATCCCCTGGAGAAGGATATAGAATTTGATTTGTAGCTTGGGTAGGAATATGAGCATTTATAGGAAGAGGCACAACAAATATGCCTAAAATCAATGATACCATAATCATAATTTTTTGTCTCATATGTCCCCCATTTTTATGTTTTAATAAGTTTTTAAAAGCTCTTTTATTTCAGATTTTATATATTCACTTTTAGTATCATTTAGTATTCCCTCTATAACTGGTTTTGCTTTAAGTGGAGTAATTTTCATAAGGACCTTTGCCACACAAACTTGAAATCGTTCGTCTTTATCATTTAAAACAGAAAAAAGTTTATTCTTAACTTCTTCGTCCTTATAATTTTCTAACCCTTCAACTGCTATGACACGAAGCTTTCCATAATTGTGATCCGATACAATTTCAAGTAATATGGTTCGTGCTTCAGCCCCGCCAATAGAAGTTATAGCACGAACTACTTTATGTTTCACTATTTCAGGGTATTCTGGAATATCATTAGCATCTAATTTCCTTTTTAATGGGGCAAAAGATTCGTTAGCTTTTAGATTGCCTAATGTTTGGATTGCTAATATCTGTACCATATAGTATGAATCATCTAAACATTGAATCAAAGGTTGAATAGCTCTGGGATCATTGAGCAAATCTAATCCCCAAATTGCTCTTTCTCGCACATATATATTTTTATCCTTTAGATTGTGAATAAGAAGGGGGAAATATTCTTTTTTTCCCATAGATCCTAATCTAAAAGCACATACACCCCGTAAGTAAGGGTGTTCTTTCTCATTTTTTAAGATTTTTGCTAATATTTCAGCCGATTCATCGTTTTGAGAAATTTGAGAAAGCATTTCTACAGAGACAAACCGAAGTTTCCAATCATTCATACTATCCTTTATTGTCTCAGAAAGATATGGCAGAGAAGAATCTTTTTTAGAAACAAGAGCTTCTGCAAATAAAAAGGCTTTTCCTTCTATATTTTCAATGTTTGTATCAGCTATTGTAATACTCCTTACCGAATCTATTAAAGCCTTACAGGGTAAAAGATTGTATACATTTTCTACTTTTCCCAATAATTCACCCTTAAGAACAATTATTGAAGCAAAAATTAATAAATAACCTATATTTTTTTTCATTTTTCCTCCTTACTACAAAAAAACCTTCTTTATCGTTTTATAAATTAAAGCAATAATTGGGCTGTTAACACCTAACGATATTTGTCGAATCAGAATTCGTAATAATCTTCTGAAATAATTGAAGTACTGTCTATTAATAACACTCCATCATTTTTTAACTCAAATTTTATTAACAAATTTTTTGCATTCTTACTTGTAGTAAATGATTTTGTTATCGTATTCCACGAGATGCTTTTTGCTATATCATTACTAAATAGGGGACTAATAACTTTATTTTCTTTGGAATATTCATATATGGTTAAATTGATATCTGTATTACAATTATATTTTACTGATAAACTGTAATTGGCACTTGGCTCAATTATTAAATATTGAGCAAGATAGATATCTTTCCCATTTCTCAATATCCTTGCACATTTTCGTACAGGTTCCCCATTAAGAGAATATAATATTTTTCCTTCGATATTTGAACCCCAGCCATCTGGGGTTCCATCATTATTGGTGTCCATAAGAAAATTTCCATTTGCCATAAAATTATGCAAAACATATTTTCTCTTACTACTAATTTGATTTGGTATTCCATGCCCTTGCCCATCGTGTAATACCGAAGCACTACATATCTCTATGGGTGTAGCTTCTTTTAACCCAATTCCCTCATCCTCTTTGTATTTCTTTTTCAGAAACATTTTATTTATAGGTTTTCTACTACTTCCCGAACCATGAATAATATTTTTTTTCTCATTTTCCTTTTTATTGAGTTGTGTAGTCTCATTACCACCAGGGATATTTAAATTTACCCCAATAATTTTTGTTCCTCCCAAAAAAGATATACTTAATGTTAACAAAAGCGCTCCAATTGTTTTATACGTTTTCATCTTTCCTCCTAATTAAAATCATATTCCAACAAGACCAATTACTTAATATTCTCAAAAACTATCTTTGTCAATCTTTAATGCCAACTTTTTTTATTCCTCGGTGAATCGGGGTGAATTGCGTCTCTAACATCAAGGAGATTTTGTTCGCGGTTGAACACGAATAGCTGAGAACAGAGGCTATTCATAGAATAAAAGAAAAATGTTGACTAAAGGGGACTGTTTGATTAATTTATAGATAAATGAAAACGTACAAAACACTAATCTTTGGAGCGGTGATATTATGCCCGTTCTGTGCTTATTCCGGGGTATCTGAGCTAAGCGTGCCTTTTCTCCTCATTTTCCCTGATGCCAGACAAAACGGAATGGCAGGCGTATTTACCGGAGTCGCAGACGACGCTCTGGCCACTTATTATAACGATGCAGGGATGGCGTTCCAACAGAAACATAATATCGCGTTTACTCATATGAACTTACTGCCGGGATTATATCCCGGTATATATTACGAAACCCTGTCATCCGTTTTTCCAATTTTTAAACCGGATTCACTAAAAGAATCCAAACAGGCAATAGGCGTGAACGTTATATGGTTACATACCGGGACTTCCGAAGGCACGGACAACCGCGGAAATGAAATAGGTCCCTGGGGAAACTGGGATTTTTCAGCAAAAGTTTCATACGCTAACAGGATAACTAAAAAATTTAGCGTAGGAGCGGGAGTGAAATATATCTATAGTTTTCTCTGCCCTGTGGAGACAATCAGGCTACTTTACGGACAAAGCATCAGATATGGAGGTTCAGGACAAGCATTTGCATTTGATTTTTCCGGTCTTTATGTTTTTAGCAAACGGTTGCAGCTTGGGTTATCAGTACAGAATCTCGGGTCTGACATAACGTATATAGAAGCCGGGATAGGTGAGCCGTTACCACGGATACTCAGAGCCGGGATATCATACAAGCCGAACAATAAACTCGTTATTGCGGGAGATATAACAAAAGTCCTTGTCGGGGTTTTTCAAGACTGGCAAGAATCGGGATTTGATTATATTTACCGTGACACATGGAAAGGGATTGGATTGGAATATACGTTTTATAAGATTTTCTCGGCAAGATGGGGATATTTTTCTGACATAACCGGCAAGAGGAGCGGTCCTACTTTTGGTCTTGGTATAAAGGTTAAAGGGGTAAGCGCGGATATTGCTTTGGATTCGCGTCTTTATGAATTTCCGACTGAGAACTGGACGTTCTCTTTTCATTATTGTTTTTGAAGGAACAGATAAACATTTTCTCACAAATAAACAGGGATAAAATCCTGTGCCAAATGGATAGGATCTTTTGTGACTAAGAGAGATAAAAACCCATAAACCTAAATCAAAACTAATCAAAATAGATAACAACTCAGGTTGATTATTAAGAACAAGCCATTGCACCGATTTTCCTTGTCTATCAAGGACATTCGAGAAATGCCTTTTTCTGATTTCCAGTCATGCGCCTTTGCTTTCAATCTATCTCAATTCCTCTTTTGAAGAGACTAAAAAACAATACAATGCCACATATAACTAAAATAGGGAGTAAAATTCCTATTGCTATAATACTTCCGGTAAAAATTAATCCGTCTCTCATTTTTGCGATGTTCTAATTCATATATGAGCTTTTTTGTCAGTCTTGTCAATAGGGGAAATACTGTATTTATGAAAAAGTCCTTCCATGAATAACTCTGAGTATCTGACTTTTGAGTTCTATGGCTTTGAGTTCTATGGCACGGACAGAAAATAGGGGTTTTGTCTTTTTGTTCTCTTATTTTATTTAATCGGATTTATTAATCTTCCGATAAACAAAATACTCCCAGAACGATTATCCCGGATTAAAAATATAAAAGGATGGTCTGCCCGGAAAACCGGAATTTGTTTTTGCCTAACCATTGGTCGTCGCGATTCTACTTGCATTTTTACAACCGTCACCGCTGCTGCCTCAGTGCCTTTTTCATTTACATCTATAAAAGCTTTATGGATTACAGTTGAAATAAACAATCCCGTGTCGCCAGCCATTCCTGAAAAATCTGCAGACTGTGAAGAGAAAGCATCCGTCACTCCCATAGAATTAAGTGTTCCTGCCATGCTAAACTCCGAAGTCATTTTAAATTGTGGAAAATAAACCCTAACTTCATGGTTTTGGAGATTTTCTATCCACTTGCTCAGATTGTCTGATACAAGAGAGTTTTCCAACTCAGCAAGCCCGTCAACCTTTTTCGGCAGTAAAACGAACATTGATAAATTTCCCCCTTTATATGGCAATTCGATTGCCTGAAATTTATCCGTTTCTACAAAATTAAAGTTTCCTTTTTGAGACATCATAAGCACTTGAATTCCTTTATCTGGTTTCACATAAAATGGAGCTTCTTGAGTTCCCTTTTTATTTCCCTTCTCATCAAACTCTTTAACCCAATTGCCTTTGAAATATATCGCATTAGTCAAAACAAGCTGAGTTAATGGACTAATAGTTCCCGGTCGAATAATGTCTTTAATTTTGTTTTTGGTTTGTTCCTCAACCCAACTATTAATAGTCTTGCGTGCCAATTCCGTATTCCCGAACTCAATTTCTTTGAATCCTGCTCCGTAGTTAGCTTTTGTAATTTTAAGAAATTCATTAAGAAACTTATATCCTTTTTGTCCCCATAAAGTATTGGCAATGTTTAACTGGTAGTTTTTGTTTTTGCTCTGGGTTTCGACAATTAAATTCTTAAATGCCGGGTGTAAACTTGTTGTATCTAATAAGTCAAAATGTAAAACTTTTGCCATTTGTGTTTGAGTATTGCCTCTTGCGCCTGCATAAGTCATTGCTAATGCAGTTGAAATGCTGTATGGCGAAAAGAATAAATTGCCTTCATTGTTTTTTAAGTTAGCATATAAATCAAAAGCAAAAGTATTATTTCCCTTAACTAACAAATCTTTTTTATTTGCGACAGTCTCATTGGAAAACACATTTCCCGTTATTAAGAGAACAACAAAAGAACTTATTATAATTCTGTATACCTTATTCATATTAATTCCTCCTTGTTAGTTCACAAAAAGTCCTTCCGTCAACTAACTCTAAGCATTGACGGTAAATCCTATCTCATTAAAATAAGTTTCTTTGTGGATTTATAGTTGCCGGCGGCAAATCTTACAAAATAGATACCAGAAGAAAGTCCCATGGCATTAAAACTAACATCATAACTCCCTGCTTCTTTTTCACTGTTCACCAATGTCTTTACGGGTCTGCCGGTAATATCATAAATTTTTAGTAAAACCTTAGTTTTCACCGGTATCTGATAGGAAATTGTTGTGGTCCGAATAAATGGATTTTGAGTTGTTTTTATCTTTGGTATCCTATCTTTTAATCCTGCACTCTCTTCAATACCTGTTAAATTAAAGTCAATATTTGGAGTAGCATTCGGCATTGTAACAGAAACTAAATTGGCAGTATTTGAATCAGGCTTCTGGTTATACCATAAAGTTCCATATCCTGATGCCATTGCAAATACTTTGTAATTACCTGTGCGGAGATTTTTTAAGGTATATTTGCCATCCGTACCTGTTTCGTCTACAAAGAAAGGCAACCAACCATAAAAATTGTTGATATAGAGCCAACCTCCTACCTCAGCACCTGTTATTGATGTTTTTGGAGTTCCACAAACCGTGCCAGTGATAAAACCGCATTGTTCAAGTGTGAAATCTTTGTTAATTATTGAATCCGGTGCAGTAACATATATGGAATCTGCGCTTAACCAATTGTTTTTATTATTATACCATTCAAATGCATGAATAGTATCTTCATTGTCACCCCAAATGTTAGGGAAAGCCCAGAGTTTATAATATCCTGTCGGCAGACTCTTAATTGTATAATTCCCGCTTGAATCAGTATCTTCACCACCTACTACTTCCCCTGAATTTATATTGAATGCATCAACTTCTACGTTTCCAATTGGACCTTTGGCACTATACACGCTGCCTTTGATTTTCCCGCCAATATATAAAGAGAAATTAATATTGTTTACGGTATCCGGTAATGTTACGTTTACTAAACCTGCCGAGTTCCAGTCAAGTTTATTATTCCAGTAAAGGGTAACATATCCACTATCATGTCCGGCTTTTACTTTATAACTTCCCGTTGGTAAGGCAGTTGCAATATAATACCCGTTGGAATCAGTTGTTCCTCCATTTCCAACCCATCCTTTAGTAGTTGCATTATAAACACCAACGCTTACACTCGCAAGAGGTCCTTTAGCGCTCGTAACATATCCTGCTATGCAACCGCCAAATTCTAATTCAAAATTAATATTTTTTGTAGTATCAGGGACTGTAACAGAGACTATATTGGCATTTTCACGACTTAACTTATTATCATACCATTCGTCTATATAACCGCTTTCCCAACAAGAGGTGTGAACATTATAGCTTCCTGTCGGTAAGCCCTTTACAATATAATATCCCATTGAATCCGTGTAACCATAAGAACTATTGTCATCGATAACGGCATCATAAACATTAATATAGACATTTTTAAGTGGACCTTTAGCGCTGGTAACATATCCTGATATAGAGCCACCAATTTCCAATTCAAAATCAATATTTTTTATTGTATCGGGAAAAACTACGGTTATTATATTTGCGCTGCCTTCGTTATATTTATTATCATACCATTCACTTATGTAGCCTATTGAATTTGCATTGTTGATTTGAAGCTTACAAATAGTGAACTCAAGAGGCTTTCCCGCAAAGAAATGAATAGTATAATGCCCAAGAGAATCAGTTTTCCAACTTCCACTACTGTAGCCACTATTCTCAATAAAATTAGAGACCCTAAATCCTACGCCCTTGATTGGATTCCCGTAGGTATCGGTTACCGTTCCCATAATAGTTCCAAGTGTATCACCGCTCTGAAAAAATGTATTATTCTCTTTTTTCACAAAGGAACTATCTCGAGAAGTTTGTATCCTTTCCGGTTTCCCAAATTTTCCCATAAACCATGGTTTATGGGTTTCACGCCTTTCTGCAGAAAAAGCGTTCGTTAATAAAAGGGTAAAAAATCCCGTTACGAAGCATACCTTAAAGTATTTCATTTGTACCTCTCTTATTTTATCAATGTTAATTTCTTCACAATCTTTTGCTCTCCTGCGTTCAGCTTCAGGAAATAAACCCCTGACGGATAATCCTTTGCATTCAGGGTTAGATTATAACTCCCTGCGGGTTTTTCTTCGTTAATTAATGTTTTCACACAGCTTCCTGAAATATCGTAAATGGCTAACGAAACTTTACTTGTGGCAGGTATTTGATACTTGATAATTGTTGATTTAATAAATGGGTTTGGGGAGATTTGTAATTTGGAATTTGAGATTTTAGGATTGGGATTCTCTTCTATCCCTACTCCATCCTCTTTAAGCACCCAAACTCCACCCGCGTAATAACAACTTACATATATCAAACTGTCCTGTGGATTAACTGCAATAAATCCCGGCTGTTTCCCTACAGAAACTGTTTGTATAACTGAATTATTTGTCCCGTCAATTAAGGAAATATTATGACTATCCCAATTTGCCACATAGATTCTATTTGTTGTAGGGTTTACGCAGATTCCAAGTGGCCACTTATTAACGGCTACTGTAGCAATGACCGAATCATTTGTCCCATTTATTACTGCGACATTTTTACTGTTTTCTGTTGATACATAGATTCTATTTGTTACCGAATTTACACAAATACCCCAAGGATAATCCCCAACAGATACTTTCCCAAGCACTGAATCATTTGTTCCATTAACGACTGAAACATTATTGTTACTTCGATTTACTACATAGATTTTATTCGTTACCGGATTTACACATATACCACGAGGGTCAGACCCAACAGTTACTCTTGCAATAACTGAATTATTGGTTCCATTAATGACTGAAACGTTACTACTATCCGAATTTGTCACATAAATTCTATTTGTTGTCGGGTTTACACAGATACCATAAGGAGAACCTCCAATGGTTACTGTCGCAACTACTGAATTATTCGTACCATTGATTACTGAAACGTTATCGCTACCCGCATTTGCAACATAGATTCTGTTTGTTGTTGGATTTATACATATAGCAGCGGGAGAAGTCCCAACGGTTACAGCAGCAATTACTGAATCATTCGTTCCATTAATAACCGAAATATTATTGCTACAATAATTTGTCACGTAGATTTTATTTGTTGTCGGATTTAAAGATATACCATAAGGCTGAACCCCAATGACTACTGTCCCAATTAATGAATTATTTGTCCCATTAATTACCAAAACATTATTATTATCATAATTTGTCACATAGATTTTGTTTGTTGTTGGATTTATACAAATATCTAAAGGGTAAAACCCGACGGATATTGTTGCAATCACTGTATTATTTGTTCCATTAATAACTGAAACATTACTACTATTATGATTTGCCACATAGATTTTATTTGTTGTCGGATTTACACATATTCCACAAGGATATTGACCGACAGGTATTGCAGCAATAGCTGAATCATTCGCTCCATCAATTACCGAAACGTTCGCATAATAAGTAGCTACATAGATTTTATTTGTTGTCGGATTTACACATATACTCTGAGGATAAGACCCAACTGCTACTGTATCAATGACCGAATTAGTTGTCCCGTCAATTACTGAAACATTATCGTCATTATAATTTGCCACATAGATTTTATTCGTTGCCGGATTTACACATATACCCTCTGGGGTAGACCCAACGGACACTTTCGCAACCACTGAATCTTTTGTTCCATCAATTACTGAAACATTATTGTTATACCAACTCGCCACATAAATTTTATTTGTGGTTGGATTTACACATATACAATGAGGACCAGACCCAGCAGGCCCAGACACAACAACTACTGTTGCAACCACTGAATTATTAGAACCATCAATGACTGAAACGTTATTACTGCCTACATTTGCTACGTAGATTTTATTTGTTGTCGGGTTTATACATATAGCATAGGGGGAAGACCCGACGGTTACTGTAGCAATCACTGTATTATTAGTCCCATCAATGACCGAAACATTACAAGTATTATAATTTGCCACATAGATTTTGTTAGTTGTTGGGTTTATGGCTACGCCAATTGTGCCCAATCCATTTCCTGTTTGCGGGCATAACATTATACTGTCAACTACTGATACTTTTGCCCATACACATTGACTCAGTATTGTAATTGTAAAAACTATTAACATATTTAGTTTTTTCATAGTTTTCTCCCTACTTCATTAATATCAATTTCCTTGTCTCCTTATAATTCCCTGCTATGAGGGTAGCAAAATATATTCCTGCGCTCATCCCCCTCACGCCCACGCTGTAATTTCCTGCTTCTTTCTCTTCTTTAACTAATGTTTTCACACAACTACCAGAAACGTCATAAAGCTTTAATGACACTTTACTTTTAGCAGGGATGTAATAACTTATAACTGTTGACTTAATAAAAGGATTCTTAGTTATCCGGAGCGTAGCAATACCCTGCCCAAGCGATGGCGTATTCTCCTCTATTCCTTTCGTATCCACTAATACCCAAACTGCGCCATCAAAAAGGCAGGGCACATAAATCCTTCCTGTACTGTCATTTACAGCGATAAACCAAGGACACCTTCCGACAGTAACCGTTTGTATTACCGAATCAGTAGTTCCGTCTATTACGGAAATAGTAGTATCGGTATTTGCAACATAGATTCTATTTATCTTCGAACTTATGCCAATTCCCCATGGATACTCACCAACTTTTATAGTTTTTATAAGCGAATCGGTGGCTCCATCTATTACAAGAAGATTCCCTCCCCCGGTTGTAACATATATTTTGTTAGTTTGCGAATTAACACCTATGCTGTGAGGCCATTTTTTGCCTTCTCCTACAATTTTTATTATTGAGTCTGTTGAGCCATCCATTACAAGAATAGCGCTGTCAATATTTGCTACATATACCTTATTCGTTACTAGATTTACACCTATTCCTTCGGACCTTCCGTTAATACTTATGGTTTTTAGCACGGAATCAGTTCCCCCATCTATTACCGAAACATTATGGTCATCCCTTGAAATATAAACTTTATTGGTATTTGGATTTACGGCAACATCTCCAGGCCACTTTCCAATATATATATTTTTTATTAAGGAGTTAGTTGAAGCATTTATAACAGAAACATTCTCACTCCCCGTATTTGTAACATATATTTTATTGGTTGTGAAATTCCCTTTTATCCCCATAGGCGAGATTCCAACTTTTATGTTTGCAGTTACAACATTGTTTAGAGCATCTATTACGGAAACATCATTAAGCCCCCAACTTGTAA